>JAKJFE010000036.1 GCA_022705045.1 Pseudomonadota bacterium
GGCCTGTACGCACAGTACGCGCGCGGTTTCCGTGCGCCGCCGTTCTCGGATGTGAACCTGGGCCTGAACATCCCGGCCTTCGGCTATAGCGCCATTCCCAATCCGGACCTGCGCCCCGAGCGCAGCCAGGGCCTCGAACTCGGCGCGCGCTGGTCGGGCGAACACGTCAGCGGCGAACTGTCGGTGTACGACAACCGCTATCGCGACCTGATCGAGTCGCGCGTCAATCTCGGTCGCGATCCGCAGTCCGGGTTGCTCGTGTTCCAGTCGCAGAATCGCGACCGTGCCCGCATCCGTGGCGTCGAGTTCAACGGCAATGCCAGCCTCGCGCCATTCGGGCTGGAGGCCTACAGCGCGACGCTGTCGGCAAGCTGGTCGAAGGGCGAGGACACGCAGCGCGATCTGCCGCTGAATTCGGTCGATCCGGCACGGCTGGTGGCCGGGCTCAGTCGCGACAGTGCCGATGGCCGTCATCGCGTCGAACTGCTGGGTCGCTTCGCTGCGGCCAAAGGTGATGTCGACACGTCGCGCGGTGCGCTGTTCAAGCCGGCCGGTTACGGCGTGGTCGACCTGTTCTGGCACTACGCGCCGAACGCGCTGTGGCGCTTCGACGCCGGCATCAGCAATCTCGGCGACCGTCGCTACTGGCAGTGGAGTTCGGTGCGCGGGCTCGCGCCCGACGCGCGCGAGGTCGATCTCGCGACGCAATCGGGGCGGGCTTTCATGGTCTCGCTCAGGATCGGCGGTTAGGACTCAAAGCCCGAGTTCCACGCCGAACCAGGCCTGGCGTTCGGCGGCAGGTTCGATGCCGTCGCTGCGCACGCGCGAGGTATAGGTTTCGTCGCTCAGGTTGTTGATGCCGCCGATCAGGCGGACGTGATCGTTGAGTGCCCACTCGGCACTCAGGTCGAGCACATGGTAGGACGGAATCTCGGCGGCCACGAAGGTGACGACATTGCCGGTCGCGGTGTTGGCGTCGCGCCAGTACTGCGTGCCGACCGTGGTGCCGGTCAGGCCGAGCTTCAGGCGTTCGTTGAACCCGCGCCAGATCAGGCCGAGCTTGGCGATGTGGTCGGGCGCATAGGCGGGCGTGTTGCCGACGAGTTCTGGCGTCAGCGACTTGGTGATCTCGGCGTCGAGCACGGACAGCGACGCGAACGCAGTCAGGTGCCGCCCCTCGCGACCCGTGAAGAAGTCGTACTCGGCCGCGAGTTCGATGCCCTGGTGGCGCGCGTCGCCGGAGTTCACGCGTTCCACTTCGCTCGGCGACACCTGGATCTGTTCGATCTTGTTGCGGAAGTCGATGTGGAACAGGCTGACATCGAGGAACAGGCCGTCGACCGGCGAACCGCGCAATCCGATCTCGGCGCTCAGCGTCTTCGACGGATCCGGATCGTTGCCATCGATCAGGTTCGAGGTCGGGTTGCCGACATCGTCGTAACGCATCGGTCGATAACCCTGCGACAGGTTGCCGTAGGCCTGCAGTCCCTGCGCCGGGAACTCGTAGGTGGCGCCGAAACCGGCCAGCGGCACGAGGTGATGGAAGCGATCATCGATGGCGTCGCGCAGCACTGTGCCGGAGGCCTGGGTTTCGTCGATGTCGAGCGCCAGCGATTCGACGCGCAAAGCCGGGATCAGGCTCCAGCGATCGAAGCGGAACACCGATTCCGCGAACAGCGAGACATAGTCGGTGCCGCGTTCCTGTGCGTAGCGCAGGATATTGCCGCTGTCGGCGTCGAGCAGCGTGTTTGAACGCTGCCAGCGCGGGCTGTCTTCGGTGTAGGCGGTGGTGCCGAAGGTCAGCGTGTGATTGGTTCCGAAGTCATGGCTGACGCGGGCGTCGAAACCGGTGCTGGCGAAATCCTGATGGTCGAAGTTCGAGCGCAGGTTCGGCGGCAACTGGCCGGGCAGGAACACGGCGTTGACGCGACGGCTGTCGCGGTCGAGTTGTGCATGCCAGAGTTTGGCGTCGAGGGTGTAGTCGCCGGCCAGTGTGCGCCGGGTCGACAGCACGGCCGAGGTGCGCTCGATCCAGAGGCGGTTGTACGGCGTGGTCGTCAGCGTCGGATCCTGCTGGTACAGCGGCGTCGGCAGGCGTCCGGCTTCGCCGCTCTCGCTCTCGTAGCGGTTCAGGTCGAGGCGCCAATGGGCGTCGTCGCTTTCGCGCCAGTACAGCGCCACGGCAGCGCCGTCGACGTCGGCATCCGAGTTCACGCGCGTGCCATCGAATTCGCGATGGTCGATCTCGACGCTGTAGCCGAAGTCGCCGGCGCCGCCGCGGATCTCGTTGTAGGTGGCGTACAGGCCGTCGGCACCCCCGATGTGGCGGGAGCGTGCGGAGAAGTCCGCGTCCGGCAGCGGCGTGCGTGTCACCAGGTTCACCGCCGGGCCTGGCTGCGGTCCGTACAGCAGCGCCGAGCCGCCGCGCAGGAACTGCACGCGTTCGAGGCGTTCGGTGGGCGGCAGGTAGTACATCGTCGGATAACCGAACCAGCCGCTGGCGAGCGGCACGCCGTCTTCGAAGAACATCACGAACTCGGACTCGTGCGGGTCGCCGAGGCCGCGATAGTTGACATTGAAATGACTCGGGATCTGCTGCTCGGACACGAGCAGGCCGGGCACGCGTACGAAGGTATGTCGCAGTTCATTGTTGGCGATGGCCGGCTGTTCGTCCAGCTTCACCTCGGTGGTTTTCTTGCCGGCGAGCACCTTGCCGTCCTGGACCTCGCGAGCCACCTGCGGGAAGCGCGGGTCAGGCGGGGCGGCGCCCTCGACGTTTGTTCGAGCCAGTCGATGCGGCTGTTCTGCTTCTGCCGCGGCGACGCTTTGGCCGGAGGAAAATAAGGCAGTGCTGACGGCGATGGTCAGTTTGGTAAGACGCAGGGCGATCATTGGCAAGTCCTTGGGATGCTTGAAAATACGCCGATCATAATAGGAATGAATCGCATTTACAATCGAGAACGAATCTCATTGTCTTGCTCTCAAGGGTATCGACGGCTAGCCTGCGCACATCCCCCAGTTTCTCATTCCCGTTTCCCTTTTCTGGCCCGCCCGGGCACGGAGCAATTGCCATGACGTCCAAACTCGCGACCCTGAATGCCTGGGTCCAAGAGGTCGCTGCGCTGACGCAGCCAAGCCACATCCACTGGTGTGACGGCAGCGCGGAGGAAAACGCGTCATTGACCCAGTTGATGCTCGATCGCGGCGACCTGATCGCGCTGAACGCCGACACGCATCCGGACTGCTACCTGCACCGCTCGCATCCGTCGGATGTGGCGCGTGTCGAACACCTGACCTTCGTCTGCACGAAGCATCAGGAAGACGCCGGTCCGAACAACAACTGGATGCATCCGACCGAGGCGCATGCCGAGATCGACGCCCTGTTCGCCGGTTGCATGAAGGGCCGCACCCTGTACGTGATTCCGTATTGCATGGGCCCGATCGATTCGCCGATCGCGCGCTGCGGCGTCGAGATCACCGACTCGCCCTACGTGGTCGCGAACATGCGTCTGATGACGCGCATGGGCAGTGCTGCACTCGCGCGCATCGAGCGCGAAAGCCAGTTCGTGCGCGGTCTGCATTCCACCGGCGACCTCGATCCGACGCGCCGCTTCATCATGCATTTCCCCGAGGAGCTGACGATCAAGTCGATCGGTTCCGGTTACGGCGGCAACGCGCTGCTCGGCAAGAAATGCCATGCGTTGCGCATCGGTTCCTGGCAGGCGCGCAAGGAAGGCTGGCTGGCCGAACACATGCTGATCGTCGGCATCGAGAATCCGCAGGGCGAGACGCATTACGTCGCGGCGGCCTTCCCGTCGGCCTGCGGCAAGACCAATCTGGCGATGCTGATTCCGCCGGACGGTTATCGCCAGGCCGGCTGGAAGGTCTGGACGGTCGGCGACGACATCTGCTGGATGTCGCCGGGCGACGACGGTCGATTGTGGGCGATCAATCCGGAAGCGGGTTATTTCGGCGTCGCGCCAGGCACCGGTGCGAAGACCAATGCCAACGCGCTGGCGATGCTCAATCGCGAGGCGATCTTCACCAATGTCGCCGTGACCGCCGACCAGCAGCCGTGGTGGGAAGGGCTCGATGATCGCGTGCCGGCCAAGGACTGGAAAGGCAACGATTTCGTGCCTGGCAACGGTCCGGCGGCGCATCCCAATTCGCGCTTCACGGTGTCGGCCAGGCGCTGTCCGAGTTACACCGAACGCGCCGAAGACGCGCGTGGTGTGCCGATCTCGGCGATCGTGTTCGGCGGCCGTCGCGAATCGCTGGTGCCGCTGGTATTCGAATCGCGCGACTGGACGCATGGCGTGCTGGTCGGCGCATCGATGGCCTCGGAAACCACCGCTGCCGCGACTGGTGCGGTCGGCGTCGTGCGCCGCGATTCGATGGCGATGAAGCCGTTCTGCGGCTACAACTTCGGCGACTACTTCGCGCACTGGCTGAGTTTCGACAAACCCGGCGCCAAGCTGCCGAAGATCTTCCACGTCAACTGGTTCCGCAAGGGCGCCGACGGCAAATTCCTGTGGCCGGGCTTCGGCGACAACCTGCGCGTGCTGGAGTGGATGCTGAAGCGTTGCGAAGACCGTGCCGACGCCGTCGAGACGCCGATCGGCCATCTGCCGAAAAAGGCCGACCTCAATGTCGAAGGCCTCAGGATCAGCGATCACGCGCTCGACCAGTTGCTGCAGATCGACGAGCAGGGTTGGGCGCACGAGTTCGAGGCCATCACCGAGTATCTCGACGAGTTCGGCGGCCGCACGCCGCCCGCGCTCCGCGCCGAAGCGGCACGCATCGCGGCCTTGCTGCTGCAGCGGAACGATCAGGCCGCCTGACCGGAAAGACGCGGACCGGCGTCTGCCAGTCCGCGTCGCGCCGCGCTACTCGAAACTGTCGGAGAAAATCGCGCCGGCCGCGCTACGCACCAGGCGGACCGCCTTGGGCGTGCCCGAGGATTCGCTCTGGCTGATGCCGTGCGTGAAGTCGACACCGAATCCGGCGGCGCCGGCCGTTTCCGCAGTCCAGAACGTCGTGCTCGTGCCCAGTGTGAAGAAGGTCGTGTTCAAGGCCGGGTTCGAACAGCCGGTTTCGATGAGGCTGCCGAGTTCGGCGCGCGTGGGCAGTCGCCAGTCGACGTGGCTGCCGACCGTGGACGCATCGGCCTGGGTCTGGGCTTGAGACTGCGTGTAGGGTCCGCCGGCAATCGGCGCCTTGGTCCACATCAAGGCGGTGCCGGTGTCGGTGATGGTGCCATTGCCGTTGTCGGAGAAGCGGCTGTCGGGCGTGGCGGCGGCATTGCCTGCGAGCAGGCTGCAGTTTGCGGCAGCCACGGCCGGTAAAAGCAGCACGGCGCACAGCAGCGGGGCGCAGCGGCGTCGAATGCGTGTCGATCGGATCATGGCGGCGCTCCTCATCGCACCAGGACGACACGGTAGGGCTGGGACTTCGCCCGTGGCCCGGCATTGCCGTCATCCAGGCCGACGGCCCAGGCATGGGTGGGAATCGCGGCGACATTGGCACGAGCCCAGTACAGGCCAGCCACGAGATTGGGGAAGAACGCGGCATCGACGACCGGCGCGCCCGATCCGGCAGCCGCGAAGCCGACGATCCGCTGCAACTCGGCATGGGTCGGGAGGCGCCAGGTGTTGCCACCGCACAGACCGGCCCCGTTGACTGCGGCCACATAGGATTGCGTGTCGCAGGTCGATCCCGAGCACGCACCGCCGCCGGCCGTCCCCGCATTGCCGCCATTGCTGCCAGCGTCGGTGTTGCGCCAGGTGTAGGTGTTTGCCGCGTGGCGCAGCGCCCCCGGGCTGTTGACCTTGACCTCGAAGATCAGGCCGCTGGCGTTGTGCCGCGTACACGCCCAGTCCGTTGGACCATTGCCGAGTGCGGCGCCGTCCGGCAGCTCGCTGCCGTTGTGGGCGATCTTGGTGAAGCTCACGCCGAGTACGGCATTGCCGCCCTCGTCAGGCGCATCCTTGCCGATGGCATGCATGGCCAACGACAGCAGGAGCAGCGCGATCCAGGGGAGACAGACTGTCGAAGTCTGATGAAGATGTTCCATGGTTGCGGCTCAGTTGAACTTCGGTCGGCAACAGGTGCGTGACGCACGAAGCTGCGCAGTCCCTGACGAGTTGTTCTGGGCGGAGCAGGTGCCGTCCGCGAAGTAGACGAACGGCATTTGCCAGGTGCTCGATTCGCAATTGGTCGCGGTCTGCGTGTAGCTTGCTGGGCAGGCAGGTGCCACGGTGTTCCGCGTTGCTCCGGCGGCCACGCTGTCGACGGTGTCGCCGGAATTGACACACTCCAGCGTCGGCACGCCGGGATTCTGGAAGTAACCCACGATGTCCACCACGAGGTGGGTCTGGGCGAAGGTGTACACCGACAGCTCGTTGGTCGCCGCGCTCTGGTCCAGGCGCACGATGGTAGTCGCGGCGTCGATGACGCCCGCTTCGTGGTTCAATGTCGCTGTGAGCGGCTGGGTGCCACCCAACGGAAAGGCGGTGATGTAGCCCGCTGCTGCAGGCGTGACGACGGTCATCCGCAGCACCGCGGCCGCGAAACTCCCGGCGGCACCCGCACCCCCGCAATTGCTGGCGTCGCCCCCCTGGAACGAATAGTTGCTGACTGCAGTGACATCGAAATTGCGGATGGTGTTGGCAGCGATCGCGCCACCGGCGAGCCGGGTGTCGATGATGCGGCACGCGTTCAACGGGACATAGATCAGGTCCTTGTCGGTGTCGCCGAATGCCTTCATCTGTGCCGCCGTCAGCCCGAGTGCTTCGGCGCGTTCCGCCACGCGGGTCATGGCTTCGTCGTCGCTGAGGATTCGGCCGTGCAGGGCATTCAACATGGCGGCGTAGACGTCGGCACGCAGGGCGTGATCCAGATGGCCGGGGTCGGCGTCAGCGACCAGCGATGTCAGTTCCGCGCGCCATTCGTCGAGCGACTCGACGCCGCTGTCGATCATCTGTGGCGCCCACTTCCGGATGAGCGCAGTGGCGGCCGCCTGGCGATCGATCGGGGTCGCGGTGGCGGCCGGTTCGACCTGTCCGGGCATCGACGCCGCGGGAGCGGCATTCGGAAACACGCTGGCAAGCAGCAGGAACGGAACGACGAGACGCATTGCAGTTTCTCCGAAGGGACGAGGACGCGTGGCCGACGAGCATCGGTGGATGTCCGTCATGGGTCCTGAACGTCGAATCCCGGAAAAGCGAACGCGATGCGGCTTCCTGCCCGTGGCGCAGGCGATACTTCCGCGCTGCGACGACGGTCCCGGGCGGTTTCAGTCCACGCTGGCGCCGTCGCGGCGGCCGTGTTCGGTGTCGCGGTCGTACTGCTTCTGGCGGCGCTTCGAGGCGTTCACGATGGCGTGGGCGCGGCGGTTCGCGGTGGCTTCGAGCGTCGGGCAGTCATCCATCTCGGGCAAGTCCAGGATGGCGTCGTCGACCGCCTGCGCCGCCTCGCGGGCGAGGTCGGCATGGCCGAGTTCATGGTCGTACAGCGCCTCGTGGAAATCGGCGAAGCGTTGCTGCATGGCGCGGCTGCCGCCTTCGAGTTCGGGCATGGTGATCACGAGGTCGAGCCGGGTCTCGTTCGAAGTGATGCGGCAGCTGCCGTCGGCCTCCCGCCACCATTTGAACGACCAGCGGATGTTCCACTTCGTGTGCCCGTGGAAGACCTCGCCGTCCTCGCGGATCGGCGTGGCGGCGTTCAAGGCCTGGCGCAGGCTCTGCCCGCGTTGCGGGTAAGCGGTGTAGCTCACTTCGTCGAGCGACTCGACGACTTCGGCGCGTGTCGAGGTCGCAAGGACGCACAGCGCCAGCGCGATCATCGCGGCGTGTTGCAGTTGTCGGTTCATGGCATCTCCGGCTTCAGGCTCGGGCGTTCTTCGAGGTCGGGGAAGAACGGCACGCCGGCACGCACCATCTGCGGCGGCTGGCGCGGTCGTTTTTCGATCACCAGCATGCTGTCGTAGTAGTGCATCGACTGCGTGCTGGCGGTGTAGCCGTCCGGCACCAGTTCGTCGTCGCGGGAATGGAAGGCGTTGAGTTTGTCGATCAGCCGCTTCGAGAACTCGATGAAGGTCTGCGGCTGGCGCAAACCGCCGCCGAACTCCTCCCAGTAGCTCGTGTGCAGGTCTTCGCAGAGATAGACGCCATTCGCGGCGATGCGCGGATACAGGTGCAGCAGGGTATTGATCTGCTGCTGCATGTGGTGGCCGCCGTCGTCGATCAGGAGGTCGATGCGGCCGGCGGTTTCAGCGATCTGGCTCAGGAACAGCGGATCTTCCTGGTCGCCGATCAGGATCTCGGTGCCCGGTCCGGCGAGTGCACGCGCGCGTTCCTCGATGTCGACACCGATCAGGCGTGCCTTCGGGCCGAGGTAGTCGCGCCACATCTGCAGTGAACCGCCGTGGTAGACGCCGATTTCCACGAGCGTGCAGGCGGTGCCGCGGAAGCGGGCGAAGTGGCGGTGATAGACATCGAAATAGTGCGTCCACTTCGACATCAGCCGCCCCTGGTGTCGATCGAAGAAATCCTGCAACGGATTTCCGCTGCTGGCGGGTGTGGGCGGGCTGAAACTGAAGCTGAAGTTCACCGGCGGTTGGCTCATGACAGGACCTGCTGCGAACGGCGGATGGCATCGCGGGTGGCGAGGGCGGCATGGCGTGCGACTTCCGCGAAATCTTCGCCACTGCCGGCATAGAGGATGGCGCGCGAGGAGTTGATCATCAGGCCGCCCGCGGCGGTCGCGCCGGCGCGCACGGTGGCGTCGATGTCGCCGCCCTGTGCACCGATGCCGGGCACGAGCAGGGGCAGGTCGCCGACGATGCTGCGCACACGCGCCAGTTCTTCCGGAAACGTCGCGCCGACCACGAGCGCATTCTGGCCGTGGCGGTTCCACGGTCCGGCGACGAGTTCGGCCACGTGTTCGTACAAGCGCTTGCCATTCGCGAGCGTGAGGTTCTGCAGATCCGAGCCGCCCGGATTGCTGGTGCGGCAGAGCACGATCAGGCCGCGATCGGCGCAGGCCAGATAGGGTTCGACCGAATCGAGGCCCATGTACGGGTTCACCGTCAGCGCATCGGCGCGGTAACGATCGAAGGCTTCACGCGCGTATTGCTCGGCGGTGGCGCCGATGTCGCCGCGCTTCGCGTCGAGGATCACCGGAATGCCCGGATGCTGGGCGTGGATGTGGGCGATCAGGGCTTCGAGCTGGTCTTCCGCGTGCAGGGCGTGGAAATAGGCGATCTGCGGCTTGAAGGCGCAGACCAGATCGGCGGTGGCGTCGACAATGGCGGCACAGAAGCGGAAGACCGCATCGGGCGCGTCGCGCAGATGGGCAGGCAGGCGCTTCGGGTCGGGATCGAGTCCGACGCAGAGCAGGGACTGCGCCTCGCGCCAGCGCTGTTCGAGGTGTTGACGGAAATTCATCGGCAGGCATCCGCGGGATTCGCGCCATTATGGCGGGTCGGCGCGGTTGATTCGCCGCAGCGTGCCACCATGTCGTCATTTCCGCCTTTGCAGGACCACCCATGTCGTCAGCCCTTGCCCTCGCCGAATCGCGCCTGCTCGCGCCCGGCGGTCTGTCCGCCGACCAGATCGGCCGCGTCTTCTCGCGTCTGATGTCGCCCGGTATCGATGCCGCCGACCTGTATTTCCAGCATTC
The DNA here is from genome assembly GCA_022705045.1 of Pseudomonadota bacterium. Lineage (GTDB taxonomy): Bacteria > Pseudomonadota > Gammaproteobacteria > Xanthomonadales > Ahniellaceae > JADKHK01. The sequence goes on from JAKJFE010000036.1 coordinate 9,682, forward strand.
GCGCCACGAGAGCTGGGTGCTGGAGGACGGCATCGTCAAGGAAGGCTCGCACAACATCGAGCAGGGCGTGGGCGTGCGTGCGATCAGCGGCGAGAAGACCGGGTTTGCCTATTCGGACGACATCGTGTTGCCGGCCCTGCTCGAGGCGGCCGGCTCGGCGCGTGCGATCGCTAACGCGGGCCAGGACGGCACCGACCGTTCACTGATGCCGGTGCAGGGCCGCGCGCTGTACGCGCCCGAAGATCCGATCGATTCGGTGCCGGTGGAGCGCAAGGTCGCCCTGCTGCGCGAGATCGACGCCTACACGCGCTCGCTCGACCCGCGCGTGCAGCAGGTCGTCTGCAGCCTGTCCGCCGTGCTCGACACCGTGCTCGTGGCGCACAGCGACGGCACGCTGGCCGCTGACGTGCGCCCGCTGGTGCGCTTCAATGTCAATGTCATCGTCGAGCACAACGGTCGCCGCGAGTCCGGCAATGCCGGGGGTGGCGGGCGCATCAGCTACGCGACATTGCTCGGCGGCGATTTTCCGCATGCGCAGGCGCGCGAAGCAGTGCGTGCGGCGCTCGTGAATCTCGATGCCGTGGATGCCCCCGCGGGCGAGATGCCGGTGGTGCTCGGGCCGGGCTGGCCGGGTGTGTTGCTGCACGAAGCCGTCGGTCATGGGCTTGAGGGCGACTTCAACCGCAAGGGCCTGTCCGCGTATGCGGGCCGAATGGGTGAACGCGTCGCGTCGCCGCTGGTGACCGTCGTGGACGACGGCACCCTGCCGGGACGCCGCGGTTCACTGAACATCGATGACGAAGGCACGCCGACGCAGTGCACGACGCTGATCGAGAACGGCGTGCTGAAGGGTTACCTCCAGGACAAGCTCAACGCCGGTCTGATGGGCGTGGCACCGACAGGCAATGGCCGTCGCGAAAGTTTCGCGATGCTGCCGATGCCGCGCATGACCAACACCTACATGCTTGCCGGCCAGAGCGACCCGGGCGAGATCATCGCCTCGGTCGAGCGTGGCCTGTATGCCCCGAATTTTGGCGGTGGCCAGGTCGACATCACCTCGGGCAAGTTCGTGTTCTCGGCGAGCGAGGCCTACCTGATCGAGAACGGCAAGATCACGCGCCCGGTGAAAGGCGCAACCCTGATCGGCTCCGGCCCCGAGGTCATGCAGCGCATCTCGATGGTCGGCAACGACCTCAAGCTCGACAGCGGCGTCGGCGTCTGCGGCAAGGACGGCCAGAGCGTGCCGGTCGGCGTCGGCCAGCCGACGCTGAAGATCGACGCGTTGACTGTGGGTGGGACGCGGGTTTGATGTCGAAGACACCCCCTCCCGACCTCCCCCTTGCTGCGCAAAGGGGAGGAGAGGCATCGCTACGCCATCTTGTCTCCCTCCCTTCGCGCAGCGAGGGGAGGGACGGGGTGGGGTTGCTCTGGCGTCAGTGCGCCGAGAATGGCGTCAACGACCCGCTCCGGCTGCATCAGTACGTCGTCATTCCAGAACCGGATCACTCGATACCCGAGGCGTTCGAGGTCCGAGGTCCGCTGCCGATCCGCTTCGACTTTCTCGAGGTGGTGCGCTCCGTCGAGTTCGATGATCAATCTGGCCTCGGGACATGCGAAGTCGGCGATGTAGCGATCAATCGGGTGTTGCCTGCGAAATCGGAAGCCGTTGAGCTGCCGCTGCCTCAGTTTCGTCCAAAGCGCGCGTTCGGCATCCGTCGCCTCGTGTCGAAGTTCTCTGGCGCGAAGCCGGAGGGCGTCCATGCATCACTCATCGCTCGGCGGGATCTCATCCAGATCCCGCGGCTCGATCGCCTCGCCGTAAGCGGCCTGGATCACGCGGAACAGTTGTCGCGCCGCAGCCGGCGGCTTGTTCGCGGCGGCTTCGGACTTGGCGGTGCGCACGAGCTGACGCAGTTGCTGGCGATCGGCGCTCGGCAGCGCGGCCAGCAGTTCGTTGATCGCGTCGTCGCCTTCGCGGATCAGCTTGTCGCGCCATTCCTCGATGCGATGCAGCGCGGCGGCCGCGCGGCGACGTTCCTGTTTCGGCGCATCGAGCGCGGTGCGGATGGCCGGCAGTTCGTCCTCGTGCTTGCGCATCTGCTTCGCCAGAAACTGCACCTGGCGCTTGTGCGCGATGTTCGCGGTGATGCGCTTGGCTTCGTTCACCTGGTCGCGCAACGCATCCGACAACGGCACGCGTTCCAGTTCGCGTTCGGACAACGCGACCAGTTCCTTGGCCAAGGCCAGCACGTCCAGCGCTTCGCGCTTGACCATGCTCCGGCTCGGCCCGCCGTAGTACTCGTCCCAATCCATTTTTTCGTCGTGCATCGCGATGAACCCTGCATTCAATGATCCAAGGATAGCCCGTGAGCGCTGAACTCTCCCAACCGACCTCGCCGGAACGTTCGCTCGACGAACTCGCCAACCTGGCGTCCGACGTGCTCGCACGTTGCCGCAAGCTTGGCGCCACGCAGGCAGAAGTGAGCCTGAATCTCGACGCCGGCCTCAACGTCAACGTGCGCATGGGTGAGGTCGAGACTGTCGAACACACGCGCGATCGGGGTGTCGCGATCAGCGTCTACTTCGGCAAACGCAAGGGTTCGGCCAGCACCGCCGACGTGCGCGCCGAATCGATCGCGACCACGATCGAACAGGCCTGCGCGATCGCCCGCTACACCGAGGAAGACCCCTGCAGCGGTCTTGCCGATGCCGAACGCATGGCGACCTTCTTCCCGGAACTCGACCAGTGGCATCCGTGGGCGCTGGATGCGGCCCATGCGATCGAGCTCGGCATTGCCGCCGAGGCCGCCGGGCGTGCGCTCGATCCGCGCCTGCACAATTCCGATGGTGCCAGCGTCTCGACCGGCAGCAGTGTCGCGGTCTATGCGAACTCGCATGGCTTCTTCGGCCGCGAGTCGGCCACGCGTCACTCGCTCTCGTGTTCGTTGCTCGGCGAGGACGACAAAGGCATGCAGCGCGACTACTGGTACACGACCGGTGTCGCGGCGGAAGACCTCGAATCGGCCGAAGCGGTCGGTCGCCGTGCCGGCGAACGCACGCTGGCACGCCTGTCGCCGCGCAAGATCCCGACGCAGGAATGCGCAGTCTTGTTCGTGCCGGAAGTGGCGCGTTCGCTGGTCGGGCATCTCGTCGGCGCCGTCAGCGGCGGCGCCCTGTATCGCAAGGCCTCGTTCCTGCTCGACAGCGTCGGCCAGACCTTGTTCCCGACCTGGTTCAACATCCTCGAACAGCCGCACATCAAGCGTGGCGCGGGATCGTCGGCCTTCGATGCCGAAGGCGTGGCGACCATCGACCGCGAACTCGTTCGCGACGGCGTGCTCGCGCGTTACATCCTCGGCTCGTATTCGGCGCGCAAGCTCGGACTCGCCAGCACCGGCAATGCCGGCGGCATCCACAACCTGGTCTTGTCGGCGAATGGCGGCGGTTTCGCCGACATGCTGAAGCAACTCGGCACCGGTTTCCTGGTCACCGAACTGATGGGCCAGGGCGTGAACACGGTGACCGGCGACTATTCACGCGGCGCCGCCGGTTTCTGGGTCGAGAATGGCGTCATCGCGTTTCCGGTCGACGAAGTGACCATCGCCGGCAACCTGCGCGAGATGTTCAAGCGCATCGTTGCCGTGGGTTCCGACATCGACACGCGCGGATCGATCCGCTGCGGATCGATCCTGCTCGAGAAGATGATGGTGGCGGGCAGCTGAGGCCTATTCGAAGCTGTCCTTGAACAGCGTGCCGGCCTCGATGCGATAGGTGAGCATGAGGTCCTGGTTGGCGTCGACGTGATGTATGGCGCTGCCGACGAGGATGCCGCCACCATCGGCGAACGCACGCAGCGGTCGGTCGAAGTAGGCCGAATGGGGAATCGAGATGAGTCCAATGCTGCCAAAGTCGACGTCGCGTGTCCCGTCGGGCTTGAGGCGCAGGATCACATCGTCGGCCGTGGCTGCGTCGGTGGCGTCGAACATCGCTGCGCTTCGGTGCGCATAGGCCTCGCCTTCGCCGAGGCTGGCGGCCGACACAGAGATCGGCTGCAATGCGCTGACTCGGGCACTGCCTGCTGCGTGCGCCAGCTGGACATAAGCCAGCCCGGTGCCGGGAATTCCGGTGAAATTCGCGGCCGGGACCGGGACGCCGTCGATCTGCACCGACGACAGTGCGTCCTGCGGTGCAATGATGGTCAAGTTGAGTTCCACCGGATGAATGTCGAAGGCCGGGTCGGGCAAGGTCACCAGATGTTCGCGGGCCCAGCGGGCGATCGGCTCGATCGTCAGCATCGATGGGTCGCCGGGGCAGTAGTCGCCGACCTCGTCGAAGCCGCAAGCGCGAGTGAACTGCGCGACACTCGCCGGCTTGCTGGTTGAAATGAGCGTCGGATTGCTGCGCAGCACGTCATGCACTTCGCCGGGCATCAGCGTGGCGATGCGTTGACCATTGCTGAAGACGCTGGTGTCGGCTTCGTGCGCGAGGATGCGGATCACATCGCCGCCCGGACGGCCGGCGCTCGGCACCATCATGAAAGTGCTGCCCCAGCGTGACAGCGGTTGTTGCTGCTCGTAGGCTAAGTCGCAATAGTCGATGCCAAACGGAACGTTGGCGCAGGTGTGGCCGCTGAGTACCGCGACCGGTCGATCCGCGACCACGGTAGTGCCGCTCAGGTCGCCTCCGGGTGCATCTGCGCCCAGGTAGTACAACTGCCCTTGCTGCAGGTTGACCTGAAACGGGGTGCCCGCTGCATGCCCAGCGGCGGCCGTGCGCGGATTGATCGTGACCTGCGTGTCGTCATGGGCAGCCACGACCAGCAATTCGCTGCCGACGCCGGGTCCGCTGCCCCAAGACATCACGCGAAAGTCCTGGCCGAGTGCACTCACCGGTTGGATCACGCTGGTATCGATCGAGAACGAGCGGCCATTCATCGGCACGACGCTGACCGGCGCCGACGCGGTCACATGCACGCTGAGGTTCAATACCTGTCCGCTCGATCCCTGCATGTCCTGTAGCGACTCGGGCAGTTCGATCACGGCCGGAGCGCCCGCTGCCACGGCGAACGGATAGGTCTGGGCCAGCGAGGGGCTCGACAGCACGCCGGTCGCGGCCACGTCGCTGCTGATCATGACCTGCGATACGGTGATCGGGTAGACCGAGGGCGGCATCGCGAACCAGAAGTCCATGCCCATGTCGGTCGAGGCCTGCGTCTGGCCAGTCACGTCGCTGGCGGCGATGATGGCGCGGCCCTGCGTGTCGAGTTCCAGCGACGCGATGGTCGCGTCGAACGACAGCTGGTCGTCGAGCGACTCGACGCGCATGCCGTTGTTGCCGAAGCTCGTGTCCGGATGGCCTTCGGCATCGACCTGCGCCAGCACCGCCACGGTCTTCTGTGGCGACAGCAGTTTCGCGTCGCCGAGCGCCAGCAGTCGGCCATCGGCACGCAGCGCGAGATCGCGGGCGCGCTCGTGATTGTCGCCACCGAGGTCGAACGCGAATGCCTGGAAGCCATTGCTGCCGAAACTGGCGTCGCTGCTGCCACCGTTGTCGAACTGGGCGATGCCGAGTTCGAGATCAAAGACGTTGTTGCTCGCCATTTCGAACGTTCCGAGCACGGCGATGAGACCGTCCGGTCGCACGGCCAAGGCTTCGAAGTGCTGCCGGTACGCGCTGGCGGCGGGCAGTGCCGGGGTCACCATGCCGACACCGGCGCCGAAGCCGAAGTCGAGTGCACCGGATGTGGTCAGGCGCGCGATGAACGGCCGTTCGACCAGTGTGTCCGCGCTGCAGTTGCCGATCACGACGATGGTCTCGTCCGGCGCGATCGCGGCGTCGGTGGCGCGGCAACTTTCCTTCGGGTCGAGAAAGCTGCGGATGGTCTTGCAGCCATCGGTGTCAAAACTGCTGTCGAGGCCGCCACTTGCGGTCAGCCGACAAACCAGGGCCGGGAACGGGCCCGCCTCGCCATTGGCGGACTGCAGTGCACCGAAGACGATCGGCTTGCCGTCGTTCTGGATGACGGCGCCATCGAGCGCGAGCGATTCGACCTGCGGTATCAATGTCGCTGGGAGCAGCGTGCGCCTGCGCCCGTCCGCACCCGGGCCGAAACCGGTGTCCGGCTGGCCGGCGGCGAGCGTGCGTGCGATGAAGAGTGCATTGCGGGCCGCGGGATCGTCACCGAACATCCAGATGCGGCCGGAGGCCGGAAAATTGGCCACCGCGCGCATCTGCACCGTATCGGATTCGAGATAGCCGAAGTAGCTGCGGCCGCCATCACCAAAGCCCGTGTCCAGTTGTCCGTCGATACTCGCCGCAGATGCCATTCCGGCAGCCAACAGCAACAGGTAAAGGGTGCGACGCATGTCCGGTTCTCCAGTGGGTTCGTGGAGACATACGGGCGTGACCTGATCGGCGGATCATTCAAAAAGAAACGGCCGGCGCAGAGGCCGGCCGTGCATGTCTCGGCGCGGCCGGGACGGATTATTCGAAGCCGTTCTTGAACACCGCGTCGGGATCGGCGGTGACCACATTCCAACCGATGTCCTTGAACAGCGGGATCGTGAGGTCGACGTCGTCGAACAGGCTGGTGTTCAGCGACGGCTCCATCAGCAGGTTCGGAAACGTGTCGACGGTCCAGTGCGAGACCGAGGAACCCGGCTGCACCGGATTTGGCGCATTCATGCGGACGTAGCGCGTGCCCTGACTGACTTGGGTGCCGGCCAGCGTTGCCGAGAAGCCGATGGTCCCGGTGACCACGTTAAGCATCGCCAGCTCGGCGCGAATGGCATTGCCATCGGCCTGGGAAATGCCGATCGACGGAATGACAACGGTCGGGTCGGCGCCGCCCATGCTCGGCAAGCCGGCGGCGGCATTGTTGTCAATCACCGCACCAATGGCGCCCGCATCCTGGGCGTTTTTTACCTTGACCGAGAAATTGCAATTGCCGCGTACCATCAACGCGATATTGCCAGTGACGGCGGCGGCATTGGTGATCGCTTCACAGCCGTCGAGGTTGGACACGCCGCCCGAATCGATGGCCGCAACAATCGCGCCGGTCAATCCGCTCTGCGGTGCCAGCGGTCCGAACGCCGCGATCTGGGCCGTCTTGACGCCTGCGATATTGCCCGGTGCCGTGACCGTCAGGATGCCTGCGCCCAACAGGAAATCGGCCTGCTCGGCGGTCACGTTCGGGCCTTTCCAGATCAGGTTCGGATCGCTGATCGCGGAGGTCTGACGGGTGGCGTTGTCAGCCATGTTATTCCAAGTCGTGCCGCTCGTCGCATCGGCCAGGAACGTATCCCAGATCGCCGGCGTGCCGTTGAAGAACGCACCCGTCGACGAACTGGTGAAGGTCTGGAAGCCGAGGCCATGTGCGATTTCGTGGAAGACCACCGGCAGCAGCGGGATGCGTCCGGCCGGCGTCGTGTCGGATGCTGCGGTCGAGTAGTACCAGCCGGCGGTGCCGTTCAGGCAGGTGCCCGTATCGATGCTGACGTTGAACTGCGAATTGATGTCGTTGGTGGCCGCGTCGAGGTCGGTCCCTGCCAGCGAGTTCGCGAGTGCGGCGTTGTACCAGACGTTCGCAACCGGGGCGTTCGCGAAATTCGAATGCACCGTCATCGCGCCGGCCGAGCCCAGCGTCGCGCTGGTGCCATTGCAGGTCAGCGGATTGAAGGCGGCCTGCACCTTGATCACGACATTGCTGTTCAGCAGCGCGCCCCATTGGTTGGCGGCGGTCTGGAACACGTGCAGACGCTGTGCGCCCAGTGTCGTGAAGGGGTTGCTCGGCAATGCGGCGACGACGGTCGGATCGTTGAATCCTTCACCGGTGCCGTCGATGTTGACGACGGTGATGGTGGCGGCCTGTGTGGACGAGCCCGCGAGCAGGGCGAGCGTGGAGAGCAGACGTGTGTGATTCATCGTGGACATCTCTCAGCGGTCGTTGCGTTCGACGGCAGGCGTGTCCGCCGCGGTCTCGGGGTGCTCGTGCGCGCCACGACTGGCATGGGCGGCGTCGGCGCAATGCGCCTTGAGCGTGCCGTTCTGGTCTGCAGTGACCACCGTGGACTGTTCGAAGCGCCCATCCAGGTAGGCCGTGGTAGACCCGTCGGCGTGGTGAACCACGCGGGCGGTGTCGCCGTCCTCGCGGTAGTTCGCGCTGTCGGCCGCCGCGTCGCGACGTTGCTCTTCGGTCACCGGTGCATGGGTGAGTTCGCCGGTTTCGGGATCGATGTAGACACGCATGGCCTCGCCCGAGGCGGGCTGCGCCGTCTGCGTTGCGGTGTCATCGGCCTGAGCCCACGGCGCCATTCCGGCCAGCAGAAGCAGTGGGACGATTCGGAGACGTTGCATGGCAAACCTCAAGCGAGCGGTGGTGGAAATCAAAATGTATCAGATCGTGTTTAACCCGATCCGGGTGGCGTCAACGTGAAGACGCACGCAGCAACATCGGCAGCATCGCCGCCAGCAGCAGATAGCCGCAGCACCATTGCGCAACGACGGCCTGATCGGCTGCAGCAAGTTGCCAAGGCAGGTACAGCGCCGCATCGGGACGGATCGAATGGATCAGGCCGAAGGCGGTCAGCGCCGCGCCGATGACGAGCGCGAAGGACGCACGCCAGGCCTTGCTGTCGATGACGGCGACGTAGGCCGCGGCCCAGACCATCGAGGTGAGGATGAAGCCGTTGCCGAGCACGACGATGGTGAACAGTTCGGACGGGCCGTGGGCGCCCGGTGCATACAGTTCGCCGAAGCGTTCGAACGGGACGTAGTTCGGATCGCCGAGCTTGATCGCGACCATGCGCGCAATGGCCGGGAAGAAGGCGATGACCACGGCCGCCCAGTACTTCCTCGGCGTCGCCTCGAACGATTGCACGCAGATGCCGATGGCGACGTAGACCAGGATCGGCGCGAGCACCGCCAACGGCAGGAATTCGACCAGGGCCGCGAGCACGCCAAGCATGCCGCCGAGGCCGACGAAGAGGCCGGTCGCGAGCGTGTAGCGATGTCCTGCGCCCATCGCCTTGTAGGACGGTTGCCCGATGTAGGGCGTGGTCTGCGCGACGCCACCGCAGACGCCGGCGACCAGGGTCGAGAAGGCTTCGACGAGCAGGATGTCGCGGGTCTTGAAGCGATCACCGGCCGCGTGCGCGCTCTCGGTCACGTTGATGCCGCCGATCACCATCAGCAGGCCGAACGGGATCAGCAGCGGCAGGTAGGGCATCGCGAACGCGAAGCCGTCGACGAAGCCGAGGTTCGGCAGCGGCAATGCGAAGCGCCATTGCGGCGAGGGCGGTGCATGGAAGGCGTCGCCGATCAGTCCGCTACTGCCGAGCGCGTAATACAGCACGGTGCCGATCAGCACCGCGAACGGCACCGACGGCAGTTTCGCAAAGCGCGGCGTGCCGAGCAGCAGCGCCAGCACGAGTCCCAGCCCGACAAAGCCGACCACCGGCACGCGCAGGATCTCGACCAGCGGCAGGAAGCCCATCAGCACCAGCGCGATGCCGGCGATCGACCCGAGCAGGCCGGCGCGCGGCACGTTGCGGCGCACGGCATCACCGAAGAACGCGAGCACGAACTTCAGCGCGCCCATGATCACGAGCGCGGCCATGCCGAGTTGCCAGGTACGAATGCCCGCGGCGTCCGCATCGAGCCCCTGCGCACGGAAGCCCGCAAACGCGGGTCCGAGCACCAGCAAGGCCATGCCGATCGAGGTCGGTGCGTCGAGCCCGAGCGGCATCGCCGTCACGTCGCTGCGGCCTTCGCGTCTCGCGAGCGTGATCGCCATGCGCGTGTACAGCACATTGCCGACCAGCACGCCGAGTGCAGTGCCCGGAAACATCTTCGTGTAGACGATCTCTGCCGGCATGCCGAACACGCCGACCAGCACGGTCGCGATGAAGGCGAGGATCGAGATGTTGTCGACGACCAGGCCGAAGAAGCCGTTGATGTCGCCGGCGGCGGGGCGTTGTGCAGTCTGGATCATCGTGGCTCGGACATGCGGAAGACCGGCCTGATGCTAACCGAGTCGTGTCACGACCTCGTCGCCGATCGCAAGGCTCGACGTGAGTCCGGGCGATTCGATGCCGAACAGGTTGACGAGGTTCGCGATGCCGTGGGTGGATGCGTCCTGGATCATGAAGTCGCCGCTGGGTTGGCCGGGGCCGACGAGCTTGGGGCGCACGCCGACGAAGTCGGGTTCGAGCTGGTCGTCGCGGAGCGCGGGCCACCAGCGCCGGATCGAATCGGCGAACGCGACACGCTGACTGTCGTCGAAGTGATAGTCGGGCGCGTCGATCCAGCGCACGTCCGGGCCGAAATGCACGTGGCCGGCGCTGTCGAGTCCGAGGTGCACGCCGAGTCCCGCGGCCTGTGGCACCGGATAGATCAGGCGCGAGAACGGCGATTTGCCGCGCAGTCGGTAGTAGTGGCCGGCGGCGTAGAACTGGGTCGGGATGTGTGCGGCGTCGAGTCCGTCGATGCGGTGCGCGAGGTCGGTGGACGTGAGCCCTGCCGCGTTGACGACGCGCCGGCAACGTACGCGATCGCCACCCGCGACTTCGACGCTGAAGGCGCCGTCTTCGACACGGATGGCCGCGACGTGCGTCTCGCATTGCACACGGCCGCCGAGTTGTTCGATTTCGCCGATCAGGGCCATCACGTAGTCGGCCACATCGACGATGCCGGACTCGGTCGATTCGATCGCGGCGGTGCAATGCAGCGCCGGTTCGAGTCGCGTCGCTTCGTCCGCATCGAGATACCGCAAGCCTTCGACGCCGTTGGCTTGCGCACGCTGCATCACGACGCGCAGGCTCTCGGCTTCGAGCCAGTCGTTCGCGACCACGAGTTTGCCGAGCTTGCGATGGGTGACGCCACGACGCCTGCAGAAGTCGTACAGCAGGCGGCGGCCGCGTACGCAGAGTCGCGCTTTCCACGAGCCGAGTGCGTAGTAGAGCCCAGCGTGGATGACGCCCGAGTTGCGCGAGGAAATGCCTTCGCCGGCGCGTTCCGCGGCTTCGAGCACGAACACCTCGCGACACGACAGTGCCAGCGCCCGCGCCACCGCCAACCCGACCACGCCGGCGCCAATGACGATGCTGTCGATGTCCACAGCGGGTGTGCTCATGACGGGAGCTTATCGCGATGGAGATGCGGAAGATCGCGCCTGAAGGCGCTCCAACAGTGACGTTCCGGACGTAGTCTCATCCTGTTGGAGCGCCTTCAGGCGCGATCGCAGCACTTCAACTCACCCGATCCACCGAATAATGCGCGAGGTCGCGCAGGTGTACGGCGTGCTCGTCGAAGATCGCGAGCGCGGCGAGGGCATCGGCGCGCAGCTGTTCGGCCAGCGCGCGCGATGCGTCGAGGCCGAGGATGGCGGGATAGGTGGGCTTGTTCTGCGCCGCATCCGAGCCCTGCGGCTTGCCGATGACCGCGGTGTCGCCTTCGATGTCGAGGATGTCGTCGCGGATCTGGAAGGCGAGGCCGACGGCGTGGCCGTAGCGCAGCAGCGCATCGATGCGCGCACCGTCGCGTTCACCGGCCGCAAGTGCGCCAAGATGCACCGAGGCGCGGATCAGTGCACCGGTCTTGTGGGCGTGCATGCGTTCGAGTTCGGCGCGGGTCAGGGTCTGTCCAACCGCATCGAGATCGAAGACCTGGCCGCCGGCCATACCCTGGGAACCGCAAGCGGCGGCGAGCACACGCAGCATCTCGACGTGCATCGCCGCATCGCGTCCACCGCGCGCATCACGCGCGAGGACTTCGAACGCGAGTGCCTGCAACGCATCGCCGGCGAGGATCGCGGTCGCCTCGTTGAAGGCGATGTGGCAGGTCGGCTTGCCGCGGCGCAGATCGTCGTCGTCCATCGCCGGCAGGTCGTCGTGGATCAGCGAATACGCATGGATCATCTCGACCGCCGCACCGGCGGCGTCGGACTCGTCCAGCGTGCCGCCACAGGCCAGCGCCGCGCCGTAGACGAGGCAGGGACGCAGGCGCTTGCCGCCGCCGAGCGTGCTGTAGCGCATGGCGCGATGCAGGTTCGACGGCGCCTGCGTTTCGGCAGGCAACGCGTGGTCGAGGACGGTTTCGGCGCGAGCGGCCAGCGCGATCAGCGCTGGCGTGAGGTCACGGCGTGTCGGGGTCGAAGCGGGGCGCGCCATCGAGATCGTTCGGGTCGATGATCTGGCGCACGCGCAGTTCGGCTCGGTCGAGTGCGCTGCGGCATTGCCGGTACAGGCCGACGCCGCGTTCGAACGCGGACAAGGACTCGTCCAGCGACATCTCGCCCTTTTCCATGCGCGCGACCAGCAGTTCGAGTTCGTCGAGCGACTGCTCGAACTCGGCTGAACGGCTGGCTTCGTGGGTGTCTGGCGGCGACATGCGCGCACCTTAGCCCGGCTGCGACGCGGATTCAATTCGCCAAAGGTGTCCGGCATCACGCAAACGAGATGCGAAGCCGGCATCTAGGAACAGGTCGCCGACCGCGACCAGGGTGTCGCCCTGCCACACATACGGCAAGGCATCGCGTTGCCAGGGCGGCACGCCGTATTCCTGCAGCAGCAGGCGAACCGGTCGCCGCGATGCGTTCGCGTGCAGCCGGATCTTCTCGCCGCCTTGTCGGGGCTTGACCCACAGCGGCGCATCGAACAGGCCGGGCAGGGCTGGCAGTACGCGGCCATCATCGAGTGACAGTGGTCGCTCCGCTTCCCACGCTTGGGCGCGAACTGCGGTCGCATCACACGCGGCGAGCGCATGCAGGCGCTCGCGGTAGCGATACATCACGCCGCCCGGCCAGCGGACTTCCGGCACGCGGTCGGCGCGGGCGTCACGTAGCTGCCGGCGCATCTCGCGCAGCGCCGAAGGCGGTGGATTCGGCAAGCCGAGATCGCGCAGCCAGGCTTTCAGCACTGCGATGGCGGATCCTTCGGGCAAATCAAGCACGGGCACGTCGAGCACCGCGGGATCGAGGTCGCGATGGCGTGCAAGCAGCCGCTGTACCTCGGGCTCAGCCAGCGCGAGCAGGTCGGCCGCGCGTTCGGCCGAGGTCGCCAGTGCCGCGACCGCCTGCGGCCAGCGCTGCGCCAGCCTCGGCAGAATCTCGTGACGCAGAAAGTTGCGGTCGTGCGCGATGTCGGCATTGCTCGGGTCGTCGATCCAGTCGAGTCCGGCGGCCTCGGCCTCGGCGCGGATGTCGGCGCGCGCGACCGCCAGCCACGGACGCGCCAGCCAGCCCCGTGCGAAGCGTCGCAGCGGACGCATGCCGGCCAGCCCGTCGTAACCCGGCGACCGCAGTGCGCGCAGCAGGAAGGTCTCGGCCTGGTCGTCGCGATGATGCGCGGCGAGCAGCACCTCGTCCTCGTCCAGCCGTTCCGCAAACGCGGCGTGACGGGCTGCACGCGCCGCGGCTTCGAGCCCGAGTTCAGCGATGCGCGAGACCTGCACGCGCGCGATGTCGAGCGGCACTGCGACTGCAGCGCACCATCCGCGACACCGCTCGGCCCACCGCGCCGAGTCCGGATTCAGCCCGTGATCGACATGGATCGCGCGCAGTTCAAATCCGAGTTCCTCGCGCACTGACGCGGCCACGTGCAACAAGGAGCGCGAATCGAGCCCGCCGCTGAGCGCGACCACGAAGCGGCGGCCGGGTGATCGGGCGATGAAGTCGGTGAATGCGTCGCGAGCTGGGGACATGCCCCAGTGTGCCATCGTGTCAGGGCTTCGCGAACCGGTAATGCCCGATCAGCCATTCGGTGCCGTCGCGATAGCCGAACAGTTCCGCGCAGGCCATCCAGAACATGCGCCAGCGCTGGTGCCAGAGCAGGGCGCGATCATCGCCATAGGCGTCGGCGAGGATCTTCAGCACCGCGTCGCGGCGCGTGTCCTGGTTCTGCAACCAATGGTTCGCGGTCTTCTCGTAATGAGTGCCGGGTACGCGCCACTGTTCCTCGATCTTCAGGTCGCGCTGGAACCACAGCAGGGTGTCGGCGCTCGGCATCAGGCCGCCGGTGAAGAAGTGGCGGGCCATCCAGTCGTGGTCGCCGTCGCGTTCGAACGGATAACAGACCTCGCGGTGGCAGAAGATGTGCACGAACAGCTTGCCGCCTGGGCGCAACCATGAGGCGATGCGACCGAGCAGGGTCTCGTAGTTGCGCATGTGTTCGAACATCTCGATCGAGACGCAGCGGTCGAACGCGGCGGCATCGAGTTCGAGGCGGTTCACGTCGCGCGTCAGGATGCGCACATTCGTCAGTCCGCGTTCGCGGGCGCGGGCTTCGATGAACTCGCGCTGGAACGCGGAGTTGCTGACGCCGGTAATGCGCGAGTTCGGGAAGCGTTCGGCCAGGGTCAGCGTCAGCGAGCCCCAACCGCAACCGAGTTCAAGCACGTCCTGGCCGTCGCGAAACTCGCCACGTTCGAGATAGAGGTCGAGCATCGCGACTTCGGCCTCGTCCAGCGTTTCGCGGCCGGTCGGGTAGTAGCAGCTGGAATATTTGAGGCGTTTTCCGAGCGACGCCACGAAGAAGGCCGGCGGCACTTCGTAGTGCTGCGTGTTCGCTGCTTCGGTCTCGATCGCGACAGGACTCTGGCGCAACTCGTGGATGCGCGAACGCAGTCGCTCGAACCAGTCGCCGGCATATTCCTGGCGCAGCCGCTCTGCGCAGAGCTGGCGAATGCCGAGTCGCAGCAACGGGTCCGGGATCAGCGCGCGCTCGGCCAGGCCGATGCCCGAGAACAAGGGTTCGTGGCCAGTGAGGGCGTGCAGGCGTTCGCTGATCGTGGTGCTCATGGTTTCGGCATCCAGGGAATGAAGCGGCTGGTGGTGCGCTGGTAGTCACGATAGTCGTCGCCGCGTGAGCGCAACGACTGCGCTTCGACGAAGGGAATGCCGGTCAGCCAGTTCAGCGACACCAGCATGACCACCGGTCCGATCCAGCTCCATGCGAACAGCGGCGAACCCATGGCCAGCACGACGTAGGCGAACCAGTGCAGCCATTCGAAGAAGTAGTTCGGATGGCGCGAATAGCGCCACAGGCCGTCGCGGCACGTCTTGCCGCGATTGGCCGGATCGCGGCGGAACGCATCGAGCTGCGCGTCCGCCAGCGATTCGCCACCGAGTGCGAGACACCAGATCGCCACGGCGGCGAGCAGATGCGGCAGGTCGAGCGGCGTCGGGTTCTGTGCAGCGGCCAGCATCGGGATCGCGAACAGCACGACGAACAGCGCCTGCACCATGAAGAAGCCGAAGAACTTGCCCTGGTCGCCCTGCCAGTGCGCGCGCAGATAGGCATATCGGCCGTCTTCGGGCTCGCGCAGCACCCGGTGCAACAGGTGCAGGCCGAGCCGGAAGCCCCAGAGTCCGCCCAGCACGGCGACCGCGATGCGCGTGGCGACATCACCCTTGGCGAACCAGCCGAAGCCGAGCGCCGCACTGCCGAGCATCAGGGCCCAGGCCACGTCGACGAAGCCGGCATTGCGGCTGCGCCATTGCAGCAGCCAGACCAGGCTCATCACCAGGGTGGCGACGAGGCCGAGCCAGAGCAGGGGTTGCAGCAATGGATTCATGCGGGCCTCGCTTCACGCGCCACCAGTCGAACCGCGATGGCCGCGAGCAAGGGCATCGCGATCGCCCAAGCGACGGCAAGCGCGACCAGCGTCTGCACCTGTGGCGCAGTGAAGGCCACGGCCTCGAACACGCGGGACGCGCCGACATAGGCCAGCGGACCGCCCAATGCACCGAACAGCAGTGCGAGCAGCGGCCGCGACTTCAGGAAGGCCAGCGAATGATTCACGGTGAGCGCAAAGCCCGCCCACAGCACCAGGATCCAGACCGGCGCGAACTGCGCCGAAGGCTGCGGGGTGGCGAAACGCAGCCAGCCGCCGGCGATCAGCAACGAGTCGATGACGAAACCGAGCAGGACGCCGAGTGCGAGCAGCGTCATGTCGGCGCGTGGCCAGGACGAGTCGCGCAACTGCCAGATGGCAAACACGACCAGCACCGGCAGGCCGCACCACCAAAGACCGGCACCGGCACCGGCCACGGTCGCAAACCAGACCGCCTGGAACAGCGCGGCATTGATCAGGACTTTCATACGGACGGCTTCAGGTCGGGCAGATACTGGCTGCGGCGGGATTCGGGTTTGGCGAACAGCATCTGCACGTCGCCGATCGCACGCTCCATGAACCCGCCTTCGCAGTAGGCGAGATACCAGCGCCACATGCGGATGAAGCGGTCGGAATAGCCAAGTTCGCGAACCGCGTGCAGCTGCGCCAGGAAGCGTTCATGCCAGCGCCGCAGCGTGATGGCGTAGCTGGGGCCGATGTCTTCGAGCTGCGACAGCTTCATGTCCGATACGCGGCCGGCCGCTTCGAGCATCGCGGACACCGAGGGAATGAAACTGCCCGGGAAGATGTAGCGCTTGATGAAATCCACCGACTTCAGCGCCTGCACATAGCGGTGGTCTTCGATGGTGATGGCCTGGATCAGCGCGAGGCCATCGGGTTTCAGCAGGGACGCGCACTTCGCGAAATAGGTGTCGAGGTACTGGTGACCGATGGCCTCGATCATTTCGATCGAAACCAGCTTGTCATAGTGACCGTCGAGGTCGCGGTAGTCCTTCAGCAGCAGGGTGATGCGATCCGACAGCCCCGCTTCGGCGACGCGTTGCGTCGCGAGTGCATGCTGTTCCTTCGAGATCGTCGTCGTGGTCACGCGGCAGCCGTAATGCTTCGCGGCATGCAGGGCGAAGCCGCCCCAGCCGGTACCGATTTCGACGACGTGGTCGCTCGGCTTCAGGTCGAGTTTCTGGCAGATGCGGTCGAGCTTGCGCGTCGCCGCCACCTCCAGAGACTCGTGTTCGTCGACGAAGACCGCCGACGAATACATCAGGTTCTGGTCGAGGAAGAGGCGGAACAGGTCGTTGCCGAGGTCGTAGTGCTCGGCGATGTTGCGACGGCTGCCATTGCGGGTGTTGCGGCGGAACAGGTGCAGCGCCTGCATCAGCCAGCCGCCGAGGCGTGCGCTGCCGGTTTCCATGGCGTCGAGCAGGTCGCGGTTGCGCACGAAGATGCGGACCAGCGCGACCGGGTCGTCACAGCGCCACAGGCCGTCCATCCAGGCCTCGGCCACGCCGACCGAACCGTTCAACGCGAGGCGCCGGTAGAACTCGGCGGACTCGACGCGGATCTCGGCACGCAGCGGTTCGCGACCCTCGGCTGCGGTACCGAGCACGAAGGTCTCGCCGTCGTCATGCAGGGTCAATTCGCAGTCGCGCAGGCCTTGCAGCGTCGCCAGGAAGCGCGAACGCAGGAAGCGGGTGAAGCGACCATGCGCTTCTGCGGCATCGGTGTCGGTGCGATCGATCGCGTGTGTCGTGCTGTTCATGGCGCGGCCTTGGATTTTCCGGGGTGATCGTACACAGGGTTCTGTTTGCACCAGATGATGAAGGCCTGCCAGTGGATCGCGG
>JAKJFE010000158.1 GCA_022705045.1 Pseudomonadota bacterium
GAGCAACGGTATTCACTGATTCGGGTGCCGAGGGCCAGCCGGCGGAGGCCGCCGCTCTCCCGCGCAATCCAGTCCGGAAGCGATCTTCCGCGGCCTCGCTCGATCAAGCCCAGTGGATCACTTCCCGCAACACCGTCGTCGCATACGCACCCGCGGGTAGCGTGAAGCGGGCGACGAGATCGGAGCCGTCGAAGTCGCAGTGGAAGTCGCGAGCCATCAGGCGCAGGGAGCGGCGTTCCTGGTCGAGGCCGGCGGCAATGAGGCCGGCACAAAGTTCGGGATGGGCGTCGAACACGGCGGATTCGAGCGCGCGTACCGCATCGGTCGAACGCAATTCGCCGCGACCGAACATCGGGCCGGTGGGATGGATGTCGCCGCGGGCGACGCGATCGCGCAATTCGTCACCGATCGGCTCCGGCCCGAAGATGGCCGAGCGGCCATCGAGCTGGAACACGTCGCCGTCCAGCGCGCTTTGCCACGAACCATCGGCGACACGCGCCGCCAACACGGCGTTGAACAGCTCCGAGCGCGCCGCACTGAGCAGGATCGAGCGTTCGGCACGCTCGACGCGGCCTCCCGCAAACATCGCCAGTGCCTTGTCGACATTGCCGCCGCCGCGACCGAAGCGTTGTTCGCCGAAATAGTTCGGCACGCCCTGCGTCGCGATCGCGGCGATGCGTGTGGCCGCAGCCTCGCGATCACCTTCGATGTCGCGCAGCCGGATCACGAAGGCATTGCCGCGCAACGCGCCGCGCTGGATCTTGCGCGCATGGCGTTGCACCGACAGCACGACGACGCCCTCGATCGCGCACTGCGACCAATCGGTGTCCCTGCCCTTCTTCGCCAGCACCGAGAACGACTGCCGCGTCACCGCATGGCGGTCCTTCATGCCGGCATAACCGACATCACGCTCGGTCACGCCCGCGAACGCGGCCAATTGCTTGGCGACGAAACCGGTATTCGCGCCACGCTTCTCGATATGCACCAGCCAGTGCTCGCCGCTACCCGTGGCGTCGAAACCCAGCTGTTCGTCAACGAAGAAGTCCTCGACCTCGGCGCGCAAACGCCCCCGCAGCGGCGCACCGCCATGCGCAAACGGCAAGTCGCTCATCGCAGAATCCGGTCGAGCAGGACCACGGCTTCCGCGGCCAGGCCTTCGCGGCGGCCGATGTAGCCGAGCTTTTCGGTGGTCGTCGCCTTCACCGAGATACGGTCGATCTCGATGCCGAGTTCGGCCGCGATGACGGCACGCATCGCATCACGGTGCGGCCCGACCTTCGGCGCCTCTGCCAACACGGTGATGTCGGCATTGCTGACATGCCAGCCGCGTTCATGCAGCAGACCCGCGCAATGGCGCAGGAAAACGCGGCTGTCGCAATCCTTCCAGCGCGGATCGGACGGCGGAAAATGCTGACCGATGTCGCCGAGCGCCAGCGCGCCGAGCAATGCGTCGCACAAGGCGTGCAACACCACGTCGCCATCGGAATGCGCGTCGATGCCGCGGTCGTGCGACACGCGCACGCCGCCCAGCATCACGTGGTCGCCGTCCTTGAACGCGTGGACGTCGAAGCCGTGGCCGATACGATGCGTCATGCCGGCGAGGTCAGGATGAATTCGGCCAGCGCGAGATCGTGCAGCGTCGTGACCTTGATGTTGTCGTCGGCACCGACCACGAGCAGCGGATGCCCGCCGGCACGTTCGATCGCCGAGGCCTCGTCGGTGATGCTCGCAGCACTGATGGCATCGGCGAGCGCGGCGCGCAAGGCCATGCGCAGACGACCGAAGCGGAACAGCTGCGGCGTCAACGCGCGCCAGAGTTCGGCACGGTTCTCGCTGCGTTCGATGCGGCCGCCGGCGGCACCGCGCTTCACGGTGTCGCGCATCGGTGCGGCGAGGATGGCGCCGTCGTCGTGGCGCGTGCCCTGCTCGATCAACGCGTCGATGTCGCCATGGCGAATGCAGGGGCGCGCCGCGTCATGGACCATGACCCAATCGGAATCGGCGACGGTGCCGACCAGGGCATCCAGTGCCGCCAGCACCGACTGCGCACGTTCTTCGCCACCGATGCAGGTGCGCACCGGCTTGCCTTCGAGTTCGTCGATGCCGGGCCAATGCGGATCGTCTTTTGCCAGCGCCACCATCAGGCCGCTGACGCGTGGATGTGCGGCCAGGCGGTCGAGCGTGCGCACGATCATCGGCTCGGCGACGAGCGGCGCATATTGTTTCGGCAACGCCGCGCCGAAGCGCTGTCCGCGTCCCGCGGCGGGAACCACACACCAGATCATTCGTTCTCCTTGGCCGGCGTTTCCGGCTCGATCACCTGATAGAAGACCTCGCCGGGCTTGATCATGCCGAGCTCGCTGCGTGCGCGCTCCTCGATCGCCTCGGTCCCGGACTTCAGGTCTTCCACCTCCGCCGCCAACGCCTCGTTGCGCTTGCGCAGCTCGGCATTCTCGCTGCGCTGTGCCGCGACGCGTTCACGCAGGTGTTTCACTTCGGGTCGCCCGCCCTGACCGAACCATAGCTTGACCTGCAGGCCGATCAGCAATGCGATCAGCCCGACGATCAACCAGCGATACGGATGGCGCAGCTTCACCGATGCGGATTACTTGAACGCCGGCAAGCTGATGAACGCCGCCCGGCCGGCATACCGCGCCTTGGCGCCGAGCGCTTCCTCGATGCGCAGCAACTGGTTGTACTTGGCGACGCGGTCGGTGCGGCACAGCGAGCCGGTCTTGATCTGGGTCGCCGTGGTCGCGACCGACAGATCGGCGATCGTGGTGTCCTCGGTTTCGCCGGAGCGATGCGAGATCACGGCGGCGTAACGGTTCGCGTGGGCCAGCGCGATCGCGTCCAGCGTTTCGCTGAGCGTGCCGATCTGGTTGACCTTGATCAGGATGGCGTTGGCGATGCCCTTGTCGATGCCTTCGCGCAGGATCTTCGGATTGGTCACGAACAGGTCGTCGCCGACCAGTTGCACGGTCTGGCCGAGACGCTCGGTCTGCAGTTTCCAGCCATCCCAATCGCCTTCGGCCATGCCGTCTTCGATCGACACGATCGGGTACTTCGCGCACCAGCCGGCATAGAACTCGACCATCTGCTCCGAGGTCAGCTTCTTGCCTTCGCCGGTCAGGTGGTACTTGCCGTCATCCTTGTGGAATTCCGACGCGGCGGCGTCGAGTGCCAGCCACACGTCTTCACCGGCCTTGTAACCCGCCTTCGCCACAGCTTCGAGGATGGTTTCGATCGCTTCCTCGTTCGAGCGCAGATCCGGCGCGAAGCCACCTTCGTCGCCGACAGCGGTCGCGAGACCGCGGCCCTTCAGCACCGACTTCAGCGCATGGAAAATTTCGGTGCCGGCGCGCAGCGCGTCCGAAAAGCTGCCGAGACCGGCCGGCATGACCATGAACTCCTGCAGATCAACATTGTTGTCGGCATGGGCGCCGCCATTGATGATGTTCATCATCGGCACCGGCAGCACCGCTTCGCGCTCGCCGGCCAGATGACGCCACAGCGGCAAACCCTTCGCGGCGGCGACTGCATGCGCATTCGCCATCGACACCGCGAGCAGCGCGTTCGCGCCCAATTTGCCCTTGTTGTCGGTGCCATCGAGCGCGATCAGCGTGTCATCGAGACCGCGCTGGTCGGCGGCATCGCGACCGACGATCGCGGCGCGGATCGTGTCGTTGACGTTGCCGACCGCCTTGCGCACGCCCTTGCCGAGATAACGCGTCTTGTCGCCGTCGCGCAGTTCCACCGCTTCGCGCGAACCAGTCGAGGCGCCGCTCGGCACCGCGGCACGGCCAATCTGGCCGGATTCCAGCGTGACTTCAGCTTCCAGGGTCGGGTTGCCGCGCGAATCGAGGATTTCGCGCGCATGCACATGACGGATCTTCATCGGGTCCACGGCCTCAAAAAAGGGCGCGTAGATTAGCAGGAGGTCGGCAAATCAAGGGTCACTTGACCCATCCAAACCAGGCGACGACACAGAAAAAGCCGAGAAAGACGATCCTGAACAGCAATTGCGAAGTGACCCATCCCTCGCCGTAAAGCCGCCGGTAAATGTCGCGATAGACCTGGCTCTTCCACAGCAGGAGCGCGTCGGCGAGGAAAAGTAATGCGCATCCCACCACGACCCACCAGACAGTGAAATCGAACTTCAAATTCACGCAGCCCGTACTTCATTCAGCAACTCAGGGTGACGATCCAGCACCTTGAGCAATTTCATCAGCGCAACCGGCGGTCTAGTTTTGCCGGTCTCATAACGGGAAAAGGCATTCACGCCACCGCCAAACACGCGCGCAGCCTCACGCTGATCCAGCTGCAATTTCTTGCGCACGCGGGTGATGAAGGCAGGGTCCACGGCTGCGGCGTTCACATCCCGATTGAACGCCAGCATCAGGCCGGAAACACGCTCGGACTCAGTCGCATCAAGAATGACGGCACCGCAACTGTCACAGAACTCGCCAGAGACAGTGCGAATCCGCGTGACCTCTCCCTTGTAGGTGTGATCGACATCCCGGACATCTCGAACCAACCGCGGCGCACCGCATTCAGGACATTTCATGGTCATCGCGCCTTGAAAGAAACGATCAATACATCATCAATCACGGTGAGCTTCAGGTAGACCGGCCCAAGACGCGTCATCGGGCGATAAACGTCCTGCCATACGCGATGGTCGTCGTGCGTGGTCATGCTCTTGTGAAAATCGACCGCCTTCAACGTCGCTATGACGCCCAGCATCTCGGAAAACTCCATTCCGAGCGCGGCACCGCCAGCCAACGCACTCATTGTCGCGCGGACTTTGCGTTGGCTGATCAGACGCTTGATGTCGGTCAGACGGCAATGCGGCGTCCGTTTTTCCATGTCGCAAAATAACCTAGTTGGTTAAATTGCGCAAACGCAGAAAGATCGCGCTTAGTGCCGGGATCGCGACCAGCCACAACAGGGCCGGGCCGGCCGGGGTGCGGGCACCGAGCAGGTCCGGAGCGGAGATGGCGAGCAGCAGGCCGGCAGCGGCCCAGACGCAGAACGGACAGACGGACTTGAACATGGCGGACTCCTCGGCAGGTGGCGAGGAGCTTCGGAAAAGCCAGTCTCAGCGGTCGAGACGGGCGATCAGCCGTAGTTCGACAGCGCGAGTTGCAGCTGGATCTTGGCCTCTTCGCGCAACGGGATCGGCGCAACGATTTCGGCATCGGGGCCGTAGCGCAGCACGTCCATCAGCAATTCGCGTGCGTTCGAATACGGCACGCGCAACTCGTAGGAACCGTCGTCCAGCAACCGCCCTTCCTGCTTCGAATGCCAGCGCTCGTCCGCGACCCAACGCGCCGCTTTCGGGGAAAAGCGGATCGTCGCCCAGGCCTTGGGTGGTCCGGAGAAGATGCCGTAACTCGATGCGAGATGCGTGTCCAGATCCGCTTCCTGCACATCCTCGGCACGATCGTCGAGCACATCGGCGTCACGCACGCGGTCGAGCGCGAAGCTGCGCAGCGCCTCGCGTTCATGATCGTAGGCATCGAGGTACCAGTTCTCGCGGTAATGCGTGAGCCGCTGCGGCGACACCACGCGTTCGGTCACGGCATTGGTCGAGCGCGCGCGATAGCCGAACTTCAGCTTGCGGCGTTCGAGCACGGCGCTGGCGACGCGGCGGAACACGATCTGGTCGATGACCCGCGACAACGCACGCGTCACGCGGATGCGTTCGAGCGGCCAGCGTTTGCCCTGGGCCTGGTCCGACAGCAGCTTGTCGATGCGCGACTTCAACGGCGCCAATGCGCCGGACAGCACCTCGCCACCGGTGCGCGCGATCAGCTGGTGCATCGCCAATAACGATTCCAGTTCGGCGCTCGACAGCCACAGACCGGGCAGTTCGAAGGCTTCGGCTTCATCGGGTGCATAGTGAATCGCGGCCTGGTCCCGATCCGACTCGATTGGCGCGCCCAGTGCATCGCGCAGGAAAGCGATGTCGCGATACAGCGTCGCGCGCGAACATTCGAGTTCGTCGTACAGCGTGGTCAGCGCCACCGGATAACGCGCGGTCTTGAGCAGTCGGTGCAGCTTGAGGATGCGTTCGTAGCGGTCCATGGCATGAGGCCGGGCGGGGATGCGGCGATTGTGCGTTCACCGCGGGTTTTGCGAAAGCCGTCGCGGTTTAACGCGCATTGAATCCCGGCACCACTAAAACGCCGGCCATGATGCAGGGAAGCGATGACTGGCCGATTCCGGCCCCGAGAATGCCGGAGACCGCGCGCGAACGTGTCGTGCGCGCGCTGCCGGCCGTGCTGGTCGCGCTGGCCCTGCATGCGATCGTGGCG
>JAKJFE010000159.1 GCA_022705045.1 Pseudomonadota bacterium
CATCTTCCGGTGAGTGATCACCGCAGGACTTGGCACCTGGCGCGACGCTTGCGCATCGCGCTGGTTGCCCCGGCATCCAAGGGCCTATCCCTCCGCCGGTCTTGATGGGTATGTGCGGCCAGCATGCCGGCCGCACGCACTCATGTCAATCTCTTCATCGCGATGAAGAGATATAACTTTTCTTCATCAGCGCGCCGCGAGGTCGTAGCTGAGCAGATCGAAGCTCAAGGTGTCCTCGGGGTTCTGCGACAGCGAGGCTTCGCGAGCGATGAACAGATAGCTCTTGCCCTCCTCCAGCTTGCTCGTCATCAGCGCCTCGGTGTGCGGGTCGACGTAGACGAGCAGGTTGCGGCCGTCCGCCGTGGTCACGTGGATCGGCGCACCGACATTGGCCTGGCGGATGTCGTTGATCCACTTCGCCTGCCCGCTGCTGGCCGGATCGCGACTGACGATCTTGCCCTCGATACGCACGATCTTGCGCCAGGTCGGGTCCTGCTCGGGTTCGATGTCCTGGCCGTTCATGCGGGCGTTCGAGATCTCCTCGTACTTGGCCATCAATTCGCCAAGGTTCTGGTAACGCAGCTGGAAATCCCAATGGCTGACATCGTGCGCGATGTGTTCGGCCGCACCCAGCACCATCTCGGTCTGAGCCGCGTTGCAGGCGCCCTTGCAGTACGGCAGACCGATCTCGATGAAGCCCTTGAGGCGATCTTTTTCGAGGTCGACGTAGTCGCGCATTTCCAGCATGACGCCGGGGCCCATGGCCACGCCGACCACGCCTTCGTTCGGCGCCGCGACCAGCACCGCACCGTTGCCGACATCAAGCTTGCCGACACGCAACTGGCGCATCATTGCGTAGGCGTAATCGTCGCCGCTCATGCCATGCAGATCCTTCGCGATGATGGTGACGATCTCGACCTGATGCTGCGCGGCCAAGTCGTACATCTGTTTTTCGAAGTTCGCGCGAGTGACCGCATCGAGCACGCCGACCTCGTCGATCACGAACTTGCCGAACTTGGCCGGGATCGCGTTCGCGTCCGGCTTCGGCAACACGTCGACCGGGCCCTTGGCGGCGATGCCCGTCGAAGCCGGCTTGTCCTCGCCCATCGTCGGGAAGGTGGGGAAGGCCGGCGCATCGGACGATGCGGTGGTCGTCGGCGCGGTCGTCGGAGCCGAAGTGGTCGGCTTGGTGTCGGTGGGCGTGTGCTGTGCAACCGTGTCGGCGGCTTGCGGACGCGCCGGTGCAGTCGGTGACGCGACCGTGCCGCTGCAATCGCCACCCTGCTGCGCGCAGGCCTGTTCCCAGCCTTCGGCGATCGCGCTGACGCGCTTGCCGCGGCCCGGATGGGTCGGTCCGTCCGCTTCCGGCACCAGCGTGTTCATCGCTTTCTGTGCATCGGCGAGCAGCGCACCCATCTTGTACAGGACATAGCCGCTGAACTTGTCGGCTTCGAGTTCGGTCGGCGGCTGGCTGCCGCCCGGCTGGATGGTGTGGCCGGACAGATGATGCCCAACCTCGTGCGCCATGATGCTGATCGGCGCCCAGTTGTTGTTCGCGGTGGCCTTCTGCACGTCGGCCATGAACTTCTCGTTGTAGGCGATGACGCGATGCGGCAGCTTGTCGTCGCCGACCAGGATCACCGCGGCCGCGTTCGGCACCTGCGGGTGCGGCAGCACGTCGAAGTTCTGCGGCAGGCCGGTGTACTTCATGATCTCGGCGACCACCTGCTGGCCGGCGCCGTCGCGGCCCGAGGCCATGCCGTGCGCGTCGACCGTCACCGGCGAACCGTCGTACGAACAGGCCTGCAGCTGGCTGGCGATCTCGTCGACCATCGCTGCCTCGCTCATCGCGCCGCGGGGCGCGGCATCGTTCGCGGCCAGGGTCTGGCCGTTCGGGCTGGCGCCATCGCTGCCGCCACAGGCGGCGAGTGCAAGCGTCAGGGCGGAGCACAGCAGCGTGCGTTTCAGGGGAAGTTGCGTGGACATGGCAGGAGTTCCGTATCGAGTGGAAGGATTCAGGCGAGTTGGGCGAGCACGAGCTTGACCAGCGCGTACGAGTACAGGCGCACGAGCAGGTACTTGAGGGCAATGAAGACCGCGGCGGCGAGCAGCAGGCGCCAGGCGTCGCGTTTCAGGTCGAGCTGGAAGAACTGGCGGAACGCGAACAGCATGATCAGCGCCTCGATGGCATCCATCGGCCACGCCGACCACTGCTTGTGCGCGGCGAGGAAAGCCGGATCGCGGAACACCAGCACCGGCAGCTGGTTGACGATGTTCGCGACGATGATCAGGAAGTGCACATAGACGCCGAGCACCAGGTGTTCGGTCAGGTTGTAGGCGCGACGCCAGCGCAGCACCAGCAGCGATGCGCCGACGATGGCGAAGATGCCGAGCGAAAACGACCAGTTCGCATAGGCGCGCACCAGTTCCATGACGCGGCTGAGGTTCGCGTCGCGGGTGTCGAGGTGATGCGTCTGCGCCAGCACCAGCAGCTGCACGCCGATCGCGATCAGCAGCAGTTTCAGCGGATGCACGTGTTTCGCGCGCGCGCCGAGCACGAACTCGCGGGCGATGTCGCCCGGTGCCCGCGCCAACCGCCACGCCGCCCGCACCAGGCCGAACTCGAACACGCGATAACTCTGCCAGGCCTCGGCGCGCACGGCGCCGAGATCGAGCCGTTGCGCACGCTTCTGGCCGCAACGCCCGCAATACGGGGTCGCCAGTTCGGCGCCGCAGTTGCGACAGAGCGGCGCCGCGAAATACGCGACACTCGGCTCGACCGGACGGGAAGCGGGTGCGTTCGACATGATGCGGACGCGCTCAGCGCGAGATGGCGCGCAGTTCGAAATCGTCGAACACCGCGCTGGTGCCGGCCATCTTCTCGCCCATCACGATCAGGCCAACCTGGCCACTCGTGTGCGTGCTGTCGTCGGCTTCGGCCACAACCTCGCCGTCCAGCAGCAGCTTCAGCGCGCTGCCCTCGCAACGCGCGCCGATGCGCAGGTCGGCGATGTTCGGCATCACGCCCTCGAAGCGGCCACTGGCCAAGGTCTCGGCCTTGCCGCCGTGCACATTCAGGATGGCGTAACCGTGGCCACCGGAGACCATGAAGGCGTAGAAGTTGTTGTTGTCGCGATGGCGGCAAACCACGCCACCGGTGCCTTGGCCGACGCCGGTGTAAAGGAACAGGCCGGCTTCGACCTGCACGTCGGCGCCTTTGGCCTGCTTCGGCGCCGGCACGATGCCATAGGTGGCGTCGTCCACCGGCGTCATCTGGTAACCGCCGTCGTTGTTGTAGAGGGCGATGCCCTTGGCGTTGTGGTCGGCGACCTGGGTGTCGATCCAGCCGCTGCCGCTGTCCGAGAAATCGTCGCGGAACACGGTGCTGTCGGCGGCGACGGCAACGGCGGAGAACAGGAGGGCGAAGGCGAACGGGATACGGGACAGGCGAATCATGGCGGGCTCCAGTCGCGGCAACAGGCCGCGTTGTCTTGCAGTACGCAGGTCTGCGTTGTTTTCTCCGGTGGCGGTCGCCACGGCCGCACGAAGAATCCGGCCGCGTTTTGCGTACGTTCGGGAAACGACCCTGCATCCAGGCCCGACATGCTTGACTTCCGCCCGCGACACCCGGACGCCCGACCTCGGTCTGACCTGGGTCACATCCGCCGCACGCGCACTTGGCGCCACGCCGCACCGAGGCCGTATGCTTCGCGCATGGGGGCGAACCTGGACGACATCACCGGCTGGCTGGTCGACTGGCAACAGGGCGACGCGTTCGCGCGCGACCGTGTGTTCGCGCGCCTGTACGCCGAGATGCGCCGGCTCGCCGCCAGCGTGCTGCGTTCGGAATCCGGGCACGACACGATGCAGCCCACGGCGCTGCTGAACGACGCGCTGATGAAGCTGATCCAGGCGCGCGCACCCGAGGTCGAGGACCGTGGCCACTTCATCCGTGTCGTCGCCCGCGCGATGCGCCAGATCCTGATCGATCGCGCCCGCCGCAAACTGGCGGAAAAACGCGGCGCCGGGGTGGTGCCGGAATCGCTCGACGACATCGATGTCGCCGGCATGGGTTCGCCGCACGAACTGGTGGCGCTGGACGATGCCCTCAGCGTGCTCGCCAAGCTCGATCCGCGCGCCGCGGCCGTGGTCGAGATGCGCGTGTTCGCCGGACTCACCATTGAGGAAACGGCACAGGCGCTCGACATCCACCCGTCTTCCGTCAACCGCGAATGGGCGCAGGCCAGTGCCTGGCTGCGCGAGCAACTCGGCGATGAGCGCAACGCTTGACCCGGCGCGGTATGCGCGCCTGAAAGACCTGCATTTCGAACTCGAGGCGCTGCCGGTCACGCAGCGCTTCCAGCGCCTGCGCGAGATCGAGGCGACCGAACCCGATCTCGGCGCTGCCTTGCGCAAGCGTTTCGGCGGCGCTGCGCGCGCGCTCGACATCCTCGATCGCGCCGAACATCGCGAGCGCGACGCCGCGGCGCCACAACTGCCGCACTACCGCATCGTGCGCGAACTCGGCCGCGGCGGCATGGGCCGCGTTTGGCTGGCCGAACGCGAACTCGACGGGGCGACCCAGGTCGTCGCCCTCAAGCAGATCGCGGAAGCCAGCTGGAGCGACGAGGACGAACGCCGCTTCCAGCGCGAGCGCCGCATCCTCGCCGCGCTCGATCATCCGAACATCGCGGCGCTCGTCGACGGGGGGCGCGACGCCGCAGGCTCTCCCTTTCTCGCCACCGCCTTCGTCGATGGCCAGCGCCTCGACCGCTGGTGCACCGAACAGGAGACGCCGCGACGCGAACGCGTGCGCCTGATCCGTGATCTCGCCGCGGCCATCGCCTACGCGCATCGCAAGCTGATCGTGCACCGCGACCTAAAGCCGGCCAACATCCTGGTAACGCGCGACGGCGTGCCCAAACTGCTCGACTTCGGCATCGCCCGCCTGCTCGACGAGGACGCCATCACCGCGACCGGCCCGAGCCAGATGACCCTGCGCTACGCCGCACCCGAACAGGTGCACGGCGAACGCGGCGGCGGCATTGGTGTCGACATCTACGCACTCGGCGTGCTGCTCTACGAACTGCTGGCTGGTGCGTCGCCCTATGGCAAGACCGACGGCACGGCGGCGCTGGTACGCGCCATCCTCGACACCGAACCGCTGCCGCCGACACGCGGCACCGGTGCCAGCGACGCCGACCTCGACGCGATCTGCCTGAAGGCCCTGCGCAAGCGTCCGGAAGACCGGTATCCGAACGCGGACGCGCTGCTCGCCGACCTCGACCGCTGGCTGGCCGGCGAACCGGTGGAGGCCCGCCGCGGCGAGCGCGGGTATCGCCTTCGCGCCTTCCTGCGCCGCCATTGGCTGGGCGTGCTCGTTGCCGTCGCGGTGGCGACTGGTGCACTCGCCTTCGTCGCCTTCCATGTCGCGGCGCTCGACCGCCAGCTTGCGGAAACCAAGCGCGAACGCGACAAGGCCAGGGCGGTCGCGTCCTACTTCCAGGAATTGTTCGCGTCGGCGAACCCGGGTGCGACCCGCGACAGCGATCTCACCGCGAAGGAACTGCTGGCACGCAGCGTCGAACGGCTGGAGCAGGGCGATACCACCGGCATGGACGACGATGCACGCGCGTCGATGTTCCATGCGGCCGGCCGCATCATGCGCCAGCAGGGACTGGCCGAACCGGCGGCGCGCATGTTCGAGCGCGCGCTGGAACTGTGGCTGCGCCAACCCGTCATCCCGGAAAACGATGTCGCGGACGCCTACAACGAACGCGCGCTGGTCCATTTCGGCCGCGGCGAATACCAGGAAGCGCTGGCCTTGCTGAAGGTCGCCATCGCCCGTCGCGACGCTATGCACGACAGCAGCAGCGTGCAGCGCGGCGTCCTGCTGACACAAATGACGGTGACGCTGCGCTCGCTCGGCCGCAACGCCGAAGCCATGGCGGCGCTCGAAGAGTCGGTAGCCGTGCTCAGCCGGAATCTGCCGGAATCGCGCGCGAACTACGCGACCTCGCTCGGCAACCTCGGCACCTTCATGGTCAGCGACGGCCGCGCCGAGGAAGGCAACGCCAAACTCAAGGAAGCCTTGTACCAGTTGTCCCTGCTCAAGCCGGAGCGGACACCGATCCTGCTCGCGATCACCCGCAACCATGCGATGAGCCTGCGCGAACTCGGCCGCTTCGATGAAGCCGACCGCGAGTACGCGGCACTGCTCGTTCGCCAGCGCGAGTTCTTCGGCGAACACCACGTCGAGATCGCGCGCACCCTGCATGCGATCGCGCAAACGCGTCTGGTCGAGCAGCGCTGGGAC
>JAKJFE010000160.1 GCA_022705045.1 Pseudomonadota bacterium
TCTGCGCGAAGAGCAGGCCAAGCGTCGTGCGGAAGCACGCTGGCGCGAACAACTGGGTGAGGATTTCGCGAAGGCCAAGGAGTTGCGTGGCTGGCTGGCCGGGCACCCGAAGGGCAAGGAACTGCTGGCTTATCTGTTCCTGTCGCAGACCGAAGGGGCTTGATCGGCATCATCAGGCCATCAAAAGCTTCGGGCCACAAGTGGCCCTCCTACACAAAGCATCGCGCTGTTTGTAGGAGGGCCACTTGTGGCCCGATTGCTTATGCGGCCCGATTGCTTATGCGGCCCGATTGATTGTGTGACCCGATACAACTGGGCCCGGGAATCAAATCACGGCGACGGTTCCAGCCCCATCTCGCGGATCAGATGATCGGCCTGATCGACCTCGTCCATGATCCACAGCATGTAGCGGATGTCGACGTGGATGGCGCGCGTCAGGGACGGGTTGAACACCCAGCTGGCGCTGACCGATTCCCAGTTGCCGTCGAACACGAGGCCGACCACTTCGCCGCGCTTGTTCAGCGTCGGCGAACCGGAGTTGCCGCCGGTGATGTCGACGTCGGTCAGGAAGTTCACCGGCACCGTGCCGAGCTTCGGATCGGCGTACTTGCCATAGTGCTTCTTCTGCATCAGTTCGACCGCACGCTTCGGGTGCAGGAACGGATCGGCGTCGGTGACCTTGGCGAGCACGCCTTCCAGCGTCGTGAATTCGGTATTGGCAACGCCGTCCTTCGGCGAATAACCGGTGACCTTGCCATAGGTGACGCGCAGCGAATTGTTCGCGTCCGGATAGGCCGGGCGACCTTCGGATTCGCGGAACGCGATCAACGCATCGAGGTAGGCGGCACGATACAGACCGTCATTGCCGGCGCGCACCTTCCATTCCGTTTCCATGCGCTCGAAGGCCGGATACAGGGCCACTGCGAGCTGCACGAAGCTGTCCGAGGACTTCTCGAAATCACGCGGCTTGGCCTCGATCAGGGCCATGCGCGCATTCATGCCGCCGAGTGTCGTGTTCGCATACAGCGCATCAAGCCTGGCATCGAGGTCCGCCACCGTCATGCCGTCGCGGTCGATGCCGAGCGCGCGGTCGATTTCCGGGATGCGTGCCGCCTTCGCCAGCTTCAGGTAACGAGCAAGCGAGAGTTCGAACAGGGCGCGGTCGACTTCGGCGTCATAACGCTTGTCGATCGAGGCCATGCGGCCCTTGAACTTGATTTCGTCGCGTGACTGGAAGCCGAAGCCGCGTTCGGCATCGGGCTTCCTGCGTTCGAGACTCAGCTTGTACAGATCGCGGGCGGTGCCATACAGCGTCGGCCCCATCGACAGCAGGCCGTTGCCGTACAACTCGGTTTCACGCAGCGCACGGATGCGCGCCAGCTCCGCTTTCAGCGCCGTCACCGCCTTGCCGTACTTCGCCTTGCGGCCGGCATCGGCATCGATCCACGCGAGCAGGCGTGCTTCCTCGGCTTCCTTGTCGGCCACGGCCGTGGTCTTCGCGAAGCCTTCGAGCTGGCCCTGCTGGTTCTTCCAGCCGTTGGAAATGCCCTGTACCGTCGAGGCGTATTTGATCGCCGCTTCCGGGCGGTCCTTGGTGACGCGCGCGATGGTGTCGAGTGCCTCGCCCATGTTCTTGATGCCGCGCGGATAGCTGAACTCGATCGCATCACGCAGCTCTTCGGCCAGACGCGAGCGATTGGTGCGACCCGGATAACCGGTGACCATCGCGTAATCACCCACCTCGAGGCCCTTCGGATCGACCTTCAGCCAGCTCTTCGGCTGGTAGGGCTTGTTGTCCTTGCTGTACGGCGCCGGCTTGCCGTCGGGACCGACGTAACCGCGCAGGAAGGTGAAGTCGCCGGTATGGCGCGGCCACATCCAGTTGTCGATGTCGCCGCCGAAGTTGCCGATCCACTCGCTCGGCGCGTAGACCAGGCGCACGTCCTTGATCTCGAGCTGCTTGATCATCAGGTAGTTGCGGCCGCCGTTGAAGTTGTAGACGTCGCAGCGATAACCCGGATCGCGTTCGCAGTCGGCGACGGCCTGTTTCGAGCGCTTGTCGATGGCGTCGTAACGCTTCAGGCCACCGACGCCGTCGAGGCCCTTGGTCAGGCGCGCACTGATGTCGGTGATGGCTTCGGTCACGTACAGGCGCTGATTCGGATCGGCCGGCAATTCCGCGGCGAAATCTTTCGCGAGGAAGCCGTCGACCATCAGGTTCTTCTCTTTCGTCGAGTTGAACTGGACGATGCCGAAGCCGCAGTGATGGTTGGTCGCGACCAGACCGTTCGGCGAGAGGAAGGAACCGGTGCAGTAGCCGAGGCCGACGATGGCGTTGAGCGGATACTCGGTCAGCGAGGACAGATCCTTCGCATCGAGTTCGAGGCCACGCGCCTTCAACTTCGCCTCGATCGAGGGCAGTTGCGACGGCGGCCACATGCCCTCGTCGGCGGAAACGGCCGCCGCGGCGAGCACGGTGGCGAGCGCGGTGAATCGAACGAACGTACGCATGGTCGGACCTCGAACAGGAGTGCGAAGCCGCGCTTTATGCCCGAGGGGCGGAACGCCTGCAACGTGAACACGGCTCGATGGTGTGGAACGTGGGCGGAGTGGTTTGAATCGCTGCGATCTCCGCTTTTCTAGTGGGTGCGATGACCGAGGCATCGAACACCTATAATCCACTCCCCTTTCGGAGATCACCCGATGTCGACGCAGATGATGAAAGCCCTGGTCAAGAAGGAAGCCGCGAAGGGCATCTGGATGGAACAGGTGCCGATGCCGAGCGTCGGCCCGAACGACGTGTTGATCAAGCTCGAGAAGACCGCGATCTGCGGCACCGACCTGCACATCTACAAGTGGGATGAATGGAGCCAGCGCACGATCAAGCCCGGGCTCGTCATCGGCCACGAATTCGTCGGCCGCATCGTCGAAGTCGGCCCCGGCGTCACCGGTTACAAGATCGGCGACCGCGTCTCCGCCGAAGGCCACATCGTCTGCGGCCATTGCCGCAACTGCCGCGCCGGACGCCAGCACCTGTGTCCGAACACGATCGGCATCGGCGTGAATCGTCACGGCGCCTTCGCCGAATACATCGCGATGCCGGCGAGCAACCTGTGGCCGATCCCGGACCAGATCCCGAGCGAACTGGCCGCGTTCTTCGATCCCTATGGCAACGCCGCACACTGCGCACTCGAATTCGACGTGATCGGCGAAGACGTGCTGATCACCGGCGCTGGCCCGATCGGCATCATCGCCGCCGGCATTTGCAAGCATGTCGGCGCGCGCAATGTCGTCGTCACCGACGTCAACGACTACCGCTTGAAGCTGGCCGCCGACATGGGCGCCACGCGCGTCGTCAACGTCAGCAAACAGTCGCTGAAGGATGTCGTCAAGGACCTGCACATGGAAGGCTTCGACGTCGGTCTGGAGATGAGCGGCAACACCCACGCGTTCAACGACATGCTCGACTGCATGTACCACGGCGGCAAGATCGCCCTGCTCGGCATCCTGCCCAAGGGCGCCGGCATCGACTGGGACAAGGTCATCTTCAAGGGTCTGACCATGCACGGCATGTACGGCCGCCGCATGTACGAGACCTGGTACAAGATGACGCAGATGGTGCTGACCGGATTCCCGTTGCAGAAGGTGCTGACGCACCAGATCCATATCGACGACTTCCAGCGCGGCTTCGACCTGATGGAAGCCGGCCATTGCGGCAAGGTCGTCTGCAGCTGGAACTGATGCGCGCCATCA
The DNA here is from genome assembly GCA_022705045.1 of Pseudomonadota bacterium. GTDB lineage: Bacteria > Pseudomonadota > Gammaproteobacteria > Xanthomonadales > Ahniellaceae > JADKHK01. Next base: position 3,754 of record JAKJFE010000160.1, read on the forward strand.
CGCTCACGCTGTTCGCGCTGCTGGCGTCGGGTGCATCACTCGCCGCTGCGCCAATGGACGACGCGTTCGAGTCGGAGCCGGAATATCGCTCGGACCAATTGCTGCAACCTGCGCTGCTCTCGGGCCCGAGCTGGCAGATCGATCCGGTCGTGCCGGTGCGTGGTTATCTCGCGCAGTTCCGGCTCGCGACCGACTTCGGCTATCTGCAGGTCGAAGGTCGCAGCGAATTGCTCGAACGCATCCACGAGATCGAGGTGATCGAACAGCTCGCCGCGATCTCGCGCAGCAGCGCCTTCGCGTCCGCGGTCGGTCATGCCAGCAAGGACACCGCGAAGACCATCGCGCGCATCGGCACGCATCCGATCGAGACGGTGAAGTCGATTCCCGCGGGTTTGGTGCGCAGCCTGCGTTCGAAATGGCGCGACCTGCGCGAACAGACGGCGAAGGCACGCGATCAGGCCAACGAGGAACTGCGCGAGGACGACGACGCACCCGGCATCGGCCCGCAGTCGCCGACGCCGCAAGCGCGCGAGTCCGATTGGTGGCTGCAGTCGCAGCAGACGACGGGCAAGCTGGCGAAGCGCTGGATCGGCTTCACCGCTGCGCGCCGCACGCTGGCGCAACGCATGGCGGTCGACCCATATTCGCGCAACGCACTGCTCAATCGCGAACTGGATCGCCTCGCCTGGGCCAGTCTGGTCGGCGACAAGAGTCTGTCGGCCGCGATCGACACGATGGCGCCGGGCGCGCGCGAAGCCGTCGGGGTCAGTCGACAGATCGACGATGTCGTCTGGCAGCTCGATCCGCTGGCGCTCGGCCGAATGCAACGCGAACGCATGACGGCGTTGTGCGGTGACGATCCGATGATCGCGAAGGCGATGCATGTCGGCGCCTTGTCACCGACGCAATGGCAACGCGCCGTCGACACGCTGGAGGCGCTGCGCATCGATCGCTGCGGCGACCTGCTCGATCTGATCGCACAGACCGAAACCGATGCCGAGGCGCGTTATCTCGTGCGCGTGCTCGAACTGCTGGAGGCGCACCGCGCGGTCGGCGTGAGCGTGGAACTCGCCGTGGCCGGTCGCATGCTGGTCGCACGCATCGACGACACCCTGGTGGTGCCGATGCCGGTCGACGTGCTGAGCTGGACCGCACCGATCGCCGACCTGTTCGACGATCCGGCTCTGCGCACCGCAAAACGCGAGATGTGGCTGGACGGCGAAGCGACCATGCGCGCGCAGCGTGAGCTGACGCGCCGCGGGTTCGGCCTGCGTCTCGACCTGCCGCGCAGCACGCGCGAAGCCCTGCCCCTGCCCGAAGGATTCGCGCCCGGATGAGCGCCCGCGAAATCAGCATCAAGCTCTATCGCACCAGCGAACATGCCTGCGGCTACTACCGCGACCGACTGGCGCGCGACCTCGTGCTCGATCCGGAATCGCCGGAACTGAAGTACGTGTTTCCGAATGCGCTCGGCTCTGGTTTTCGTCGCTCCGGCCCGCGCGTCTACCGACCCGACTGCGAAGGCTGCCGCGCCTGCATTTCAAGCCGCATCGTCGTCACCGAGTTCGCGCCGAACCGCAGCCAATCGCGCTGCCTGAAACGCAACGCGTCGCTACGCGTCAGCATCGAGCCGCCGTATTGCAACGACGAACGCCTCGCCCTGTATCAGCGCTACCTCGGCTCGCGTCATGCCGGCGGCGGCATGGACGGCGCGAGCGCGGCGGACTTCGAACAATTCCTGCAGGCACGCTGGTGCGACACGCGCTTCCTGTGCGTGCGTGACGGCGAACGACTGGTCGCCTGCGCGGTCACCGACGTGACACCGATCGGACTGAGCGCGGTCTACACCTTCTTCGACCCGGACATGGCGAACCGCAGCCTCGGCGTGTTCTGCATCCTGCAACAGATCGAATGGGCGAAACGCTTGCCGGTGCCGCATCTCTATCTCGGCTATTGGCTCGATGGCCACGCCAAGATGGGCTACAAGCAGCAATACCAGCCGCTGGAACTGTTGCACGAAGGCCGCTGGCAACGCTCGCCGGCAGGGAAAGACACGACGGAGTAATCATGGACGACGCAGCACATCCGCACCTGGTCATCGTCGGCGGCGGCTTCGCCGGATTGTGGGCGACACGCGCACTGGCGTCAGCGCCGCTGCGCATCACCCTGATCGATCGCTGCAACCACCACCTGTTCCAGCCGCTGCTGTACCAGGTCGCGACCGCCGGTCTGTCGTCGCCGGACATCGCCGCGCCGCTGCGTCACATCCTGCGCGGCCAGCGCAATGTCGCGGTGCGCATGGACGAGGTCATCGGCATCGATGCGTCCGCACGTTCGTTGTCGCTCGCGGATGGCAGCATGCTGCCGTACAACTATCTGCTGCTCGCTGCCGGCGCGCGCCACGCCTACTTCGGGCACGATGCCTGGGAA
>JAKJFE010000161.1 GCA_022705045.1 Pseudomonadota bacterium
ATCGAGTTCCGGATTGCCGCCGCTGGCGCCGGGCTTGCCGGTCGCGGTGTCGATGCCGAAATCGAGCGAGGCACGCAGCTGGTCGACGCGCGGCCGTGCGATCTGGCGGGCCAGCGCGACGCGCAACACCTGTTCGTCGCTGAGCGAGAACGCCAGGTTCAGGCTCGGCAGGATGTCGGTGTAGGTCTTGCCGGCTTCGAAGGGCTGGATTTCCTGGCCGGCCGGGCGCGAGTGGTCATAGACGTTGGCGCTGGACGATTGATCCGTGTGCTGCACCTGCACGCCGATGTTGCCGCGCACCGGGACCGAGCCCCAGTCGCTGTCGATGTGCGCCTTGAAGTAGGCGGTGCCGATTTCTTCGTTGACGGTCCAGGCCTTGGCCACGAGATAGGGCGCGTTCTCGTTCGGTTCGAAGATCATGTAGCGATCGACCGCACCCGGCACGTTCCAGGAAGGGATCAGGCCGACACCGGCGAAGCCGAGGTCGACGAGGCCGTACTGCAGGTCGTCGGCGATGGCCGTGTCACCCTGCGCGCCGACATTGATGTTGCCTTCCGGCTGGCGCTTGTCCTTCTCGCGATCGGCGTAGTTGAAACCGAACTCGAAGTTCGAGAAGGCGTCCGAGACCGCATCCGGCGCCGCCATCGTGGCGCTGACGCGGACGCCGAGCAGCTCGTCGTCCACCTTCGGCGTCTTGCCGTAGCCCGAGCCGTAGATGGTGTTGCGCAGGAACAGCTGGGCCGGATTCGAATAGTCGAGGCCCGGATTCAGCTGCGAGAACCCGCCGCTGTTGAAGTCGAGGTCGATCGAGTCGAGCTGCGGCGCAGGCGCGAGCTGGGTGTTGTTCTCGAGGTTGAGTTCGTCACGGGTTGCCTGCGACCAGCTCACGTCAGCGTTGACTTCGACCGAACCGACATTGAACAGGTTGTTCCAGCCAATCGCCTGAATCTCGTCCTCGCGCTTGTTGTACATGCCGCGCACGAGCGGATACAGGTTGTTCGCGGTGCCGCCGACGAAGGTGCCATTCTCGTTGATCTCGGCATTGTCGACGTCGAGTCGACCGAAGCCGCCGTTGTAGTCGCCCAGGTTCACTTCGAACTGGTTCGCGGTGTCTTCCTGTTCGGCGCGCGAATAGAACAGATCCAGCGTGCTGGTCCAGTTCTCGGGACGGAATTCCAGCGTCGCCATCACGCCGTCGCGCTTCAGGTCGCCGGTGCGACGCAGGGCCTTGATGCCGTCGGAATAGAACGTGCCTGCCGGCACGCCCGGACGCCAGTTGTCGCCGATGGCGCGCCAGGGTTCGTACAGTCCGACCTGGTTTTCCTGGATCGGCGTGTCGGCGTGCGAGGCGCCGATCGCGAAGCCCATGCTGCGGTCTTCGGATTGGCCGACATAACTCGCATTGATGCGATTGCCCATCGCGTCGGCATTGGCAGCCGAACCCAGCGAATTGTGCTGGCCGCGCACACCGACCACGGCGACGCCCTGGTCGTAGTTGAGCGGACGCACGGTCTGCATGTTGAGGGTGCCGGACAGGCCCTGGCCGACGAGGCCGGCATCCGGGGTCTTGTACACGGTGACGCCGCTCATCAGTTCCGACGGATACTGGTCGAACTCGACGCTGCGGTTGTCGCCGGTGCTGACCATTTCGCGACCGTTGAGCAGGGTCGTGGCGAAGTCGGGCGAGAGGCCGCGCACGCTGATGACCTGGGCGCGACCGGCGACGCGTTGCGCCGACAGGCCGGGCAGGCGCGCGATCGATTCGGCAATGCTCACGTCCGGCAGCTTGCCGATGTCTTCGGCCGACACCGCTTCGACGATCGAGGTCGATTCGAGCTTGATGTCGATGGCGCGTTCGATACCGCTGCGGATGCCGACGACGGTCACCTGCTCCAGTTCCGCCGGCTTCTTCGCGTCCTTCTTCGCCGCTTCTTCCTTGGTTTCGGCGTTCGCGTTGTCCGCGGCCGCCTGCGCACGTGCATCGGCCGCGCACAGCGCGATCGCCGATGCCAGGGCCACACTCAACAGATTGCGTTTCATCACCACAAGACTCTCCCCAGAAACTGGCCTTGCAACGGACCTCTGCGGGTCCATCAGTGCTTCGGGGCAGCTGACGCACTACGAGGCAAGGCGAGTCCTCGAAGCGTGGCGAGATGGTAGCCATGGCTTCCGGCACGAGCGCTTTCCTGCAAACGTATTCATGGCGTCGACAGCGCTGCGGCAACGGCTTCGTCATTGAACATTCGACGCACCTCTGGCGGAGCGCATCGTGTCTTGCATTGCATCAATCCGGTGTCGGCGCATCCGCGGTTCTCTGTTGTCCATGCTGGTTTCGGGCGGGATCGCCGCGACATGCTGCGTTGCCGCAAATGCGCGTGACGTTGCCGGCGAATTGCAGGTGCCGTCGCCGGACTGGCGCGACCAGGTGATCTATTTCGCGATGATCGACCGCTTCGACGACGGCGATCCGCGCAACAACGATCAGGGTCAGGACGAATTCGATCCGCGCAGCAACGCGCACTATTCGGGCGGCGACCTGAAAGGTCTGACGCGACGCCTCGACTACATCCGCGCACTCGGCGCGACGGCGCTGTGGATCACGCCGCCGGTGGCGCATCGCTGGTGGGACGCGCGCGCGAACTACGGCGGCTACCACGGCTACTGGGGCGAACACTTCAAGCGTGTCGACGCGCACTTCGGCACGCTGCGCGATTACCAGCGCCTGTCGCGACAGTTGCACGGGCGCGGCATGTTCCTGGTCCAGGACATCGTCGTGAACCACATGGCGAACGGGTTCCACTACGACGCCGATTGGCGCCCCGACGACCCCGCGCGCGGCTATGTGCCGAATCCCGATGCGGACGGTCGCCGCGCGCCTTCGCAGTCGCCCTTTGACCGCAACGATGCGCGCGATCCGGCGCAACGCGCGGAAGCGATCTATCACTGGACGCCGGCGATCCGCGACCACCACGACGTCGATCAGGAACAGCGCTTCCAGCTCGCCGATCTCGATGACTTGAATACCGAATCGCCGATCGTGCGCCGGGCCTTGCGCGACAGCTACGGCTACTGGATCCGCAAGGTCGGCGTCGATGCCTTCCGTGTCGACACCGCGTTCTACGTGCCGCCCGACTACTTCGACGACTTCCTGATGGCCAACGACCGCCGCGCCCCCGGCGTGTTGCGAGTAGCGCGCGCGACCGGGCGCAACGACTTCCACGTGTTCGGCGAAGGCTTCGGCATCGATCGCGCCTTCGAGGACGTGCAGGCACGGAAGATCGATGCCTACCAGCGTGCAGCGCCCGGGCATGTTGTCTTGCCGGGCATGATCAACTTCCCGCTGCACGGCGCCCTGCTCGACGTGTTCGCCCGCGGCCAGCCGCCGTCGGTGCTGGCGCATCGCATCGATTCGATGATGCGCGTGCATGCCGATCCATGGCGCATGCCGAGCTTCGTCGACAATCACGATGTCGACCGCTTCCTCGCGAGCGGCGATGAAACCGGATTGCGTCAGGCACTGCTGGCGATGCTGACCCTGCCCGGCATTCCGGTGATCTATTACGGCACCGAGCAGGGATTTCGCGAGCCGCGTGCGGCGATGTTCGCGGCGGGTTTCGGGTCCGGCGGACGCGATCGCTTCGACACCGATGCACCGCTGTTCCGATTTCTGCAGCAGGCGATCGCGTTGCGACGCAGCGATGCGCTGTTCTCGCGCGGGCGACCGACCGTAGTGGCCGCAGCGGAGCAGGGGCCAGGCGTGGTCGCATGGCGCATCGACCACGGCGCCGACGCAGCGCTGGTGGTGTTCAATACCGCCGGGCATGCCGTGCTGGTCGATGCGCTCGATCTCGGTCAGTCGGCGTCGTTGCAGCTGGATCCGCTGCTGGCGACCGGCATGACCTGTGACGGTCTGCGCTCGGATGCGCGCGGTCGCGTCGCGCTGACGATGGCGGCGCGTGCGTCCTGTGTGTTCCGCGTCCGTGCCGCCGCCGCGGTGGCGACTGCCGTGCCGTCACCGCCGACGCTTGATGCCATCGATGAGGGACCCTGGCGCGACGCATTGCCGCTGGCGGGCTCGGCACCGCCCGACGCCGAACTGCGCCTCGTCGTCGACGGCGATCTCGATCACGCCACGCCGGTGCGCGCCGACGCCCGCGGGCGCTGGCAGGCGCGCATCGACACCGACACGATGATCGATGAGTCGCAGCGGCATCGGGTCGTGGCCTGGTCGCCCGGGCGCGGAGCCTCATCGCCGCAGATCTTCCGTGCGACGCGCGACTGGATGCTGCGCGCCGATGTGCGCGATCCCGCGGGTGACGACCTTGGTCTCGACGGAACTTATCGCTATCCGACCGATCCGGATTTCGCGCGCCTGCAGCCGCAGGACCTGCGCCACGTGCGCGTCTACACCGCCGGTCGCACCCTGCGCGTGGAACTCGATGTCGCCGCGATCTCGCGCGCCTGGGCGCCAGCGAACGGTTTCGACCATGTCGCGTTCACGCTGTTCTTCGCCCTGCCCGGACGCAGCGACGGCACGGCCGCGATGCCGCAGCAGTTCGCGAACCTGCCGGATGGGCTGCGCTGGCACTACCGCCTGCGCGCACACGGCTGGTCGAATGCGTGGTTCCAGTCCGACGGCGCGGACGCGAATCAGGAGGGCCAGCAACACCGGCCGTCGCCGACGATCACGGTCTTGCCGGACACGAACACGGTGCGCTTCGACTGGCCGGCTGCAGCCTTTGACGACGTGCGCGACTGGCGCGGCCTGCGCCTGTACGCCACGACCTGGGACTACGACAGCGGCTATCGCGCCATCGACAAGGACGCCGGCCCGATGACCTACGGCGGCGGCACCCCGACATCGCCGCGCATCATGGACGCGAGCGAGGTCATCGAACTGCGTTGATCACGGCGCGGTGGTGGCCGAGGTCGGTCAGGAACCATGCGCTCGATGCCCGATCGGTGCGGACATCAGCTGACAGGTCAGTGCCCCGCCCAGGCAAACAGCATCCAGTAGCGCATCACCGCGTACGCCAACACGCTGACCAGCGCGCCGATGGCGAGCAGCACGAAACGTGTCCGATGCTCCGGTTCCTCGATCGCGCCCGTAATGCCCACCATGGTCGCGGGCATGAGGAAGACGAGTGGCCCAAAGCCCAACCGGCTGTCTTGAGCGATGAGTCCAAACGCAACGGCCAGGATGAACGCCCAACCAAGCAGGAAGCACGCAACCGTGAATCTCAGCAAACGGCACCTCCGAGGGCGGGACCCAACGCCGTATCAAGCCGCCGCCGCGCGACGGAGTGCGGATGATACGAGCAACTTTCCCGGCGTCGGCTTGAAGCCATGGCGGGTGGGCGGTTAGGGTGCATTGAGTTCAGTGAGCCTGACCTCGTAGGACCTGCCCTCCGTTGTGGTGAAACTGACCAGGCAATCGCAAGCGGTGCTGCCGCCAATCGACGGGGCAGGGCTGCGAAAGCGGAAGCGTGCGGAAGCCGAGCTGAGTAGCTCGGGAGAGAACCCTTCCTTGACGAGAAGGGTTGGAAGGAGATTTGCCAATTGCCCGACGGAAAAGTTGCCGTTGTCCGTCAGTGCCGGAACAGATGAGCGCGCAAGCAGGTCAATGGTTACCGTGCCGCCAGCATCAAGGACCGCGCGGGCCAAATGGTTGATCCCGTAGTCGCCGCTCCAATAGTTCAATGTGCTCGCGAACTGATGGATGACGTTGTGCGCGACGGACTTGAGCGCCTTCAGCGACGTCACAACCAGAGCCCCCTAACGTTTGAATTCAGCGGCTGCCATAGGCAGTCCGCTGGAATGACGGGTTAGACCACATTTGGCACCTCCTCGGGCAGAGGCGCTCGGACGTGCGGAAGGTCTTGCTTCCGAGAGGCGCCAAATGCACGGTAATTGGCTCGCCCCTTCGTGAGGCTCAGATCACCGTTCGGGCCACCGAGCACTTCATCTGCGTCGTCATCGTCTTGCCCGTCGTCTTCCCAGAAGCACACGGCGCAGATCTCGTAGCCGCCGCGAGCACTGAGAGTTTTGAAGCCGCAGCATGGGCACCGCAGTGGAAGGTCACGAATATGGCGCATGTGGTCTAACGCCGTGTTAAGCCGCCGCCGCGCGACGGTGTGTGGATGATACGAGGAACTTCCTCGGCGGTCG
>JAKJFE010000037.1 GCA_022705045.1 Pseudomonadota bacterium
CTGTCGGTCGTCGGCGAGAGTTAATGGCCGATTGTTCTGCCGGCTTTCTTCGGCCGGTGGTGCTGCTTCAGGGAAACTCAAAGCCCGCTGCTGACCCCAGCGGGCTCTTTTTTTGCCTGACGCGCCCGGCGGCTGGTTGAACCGATGGCAACACGTGGCGGCCGGCGGGAACTTGGCGCGCGCCGGAAGTTCCCAGTCGCGTCCGTTTGCGTCCGGACGGACTCGCCGTGACAATACGCGACCTTTTTGTCGACACTCATCCCGGCGATCGCCGGTTCCAACCTGGAGCACACAAGAATGAAGCAGTTCCTTCGCAGCACTCTCGCAGCCGCGGTCGCGGTCGGTCTGGCCCTGCCGCTGTCGGCGAGTGCGCTCGACAAGCTGACCACGGAAAAGGAAAAGATCAGCTACATGGTCGGCCTCGACCTCGCGAATGGCGTGGGCCAGATCAAGGATGAAATCGACATCAACATCGTCGTCGACGCGATGAAGGCGCAGCTCGCGGGCGGCAAGCTGCTGATGACGGCGGAAGAATCGCAGGCCGTGCGCCAGTCGTTCATGCAGAAGCTGCAGGCTGCGCAACAGGCCAAGTCGGCCGAGCTCGCGGCCAAGAACAAGGCCGAAGGCGACAAGTTCCTCGCCGACAACAAGGCCAAGCCGGGCGTGAAGACCACGGCGTCTGGTCTGCAGTACTCGGTCGTCAAGGAAGGCACCGGCAAGAAGCCGACCGCCGAATCGACGGTCAAGGTGCACTACACCGGTACCCTGCTCGACGGCACCAAGTTCGACAGCTCGGTCGATCGTGGCGAGCCGGCCCAGTTCCCGCTGAACGGCGTCATCGCCGGCTGGACCGAAGGCTTGCAGCTGATGTCGGTGGGCTCGAAGTACAAGTTCTTCATCCCGTCGAACCTGGCTTATGGCGACCGCGCCACGCCGGGCCCGATCGGTCCGAACGCGACGCTGATCTTCGACGTCGAGCTGATCGAAATCGTCAACTGATCGCGGACGTTTCCGTTCTTGCGAAACGCCGGCGCAAGCCGGCGTTTCCTTTTGTAGTCGCTGCCCCCGTGGGCACCCGGTAACATGCGCATCTTGTTTCTGTTCCTGGAATCACGGACATGCATGTCACCATTTTCGGTACCGGCTACGTCGGTCTGGTCACCGGTACCTGTCTTGCCGAAGTCGGCAACAAGATTCATTGCGTCGACATCGACGCGCGCAAGGTCGTCGGCCTGAACAACGGCGTCATCCCGATCTACGAACCCGGCCTGGAAGAACTGGTGCATGCGAACCACCAGTCCGGCCGCTTGCAGTTCACGACCGACGCCGCTGCCGCCATCCGTCGCGCCGAGATCATCTTCATCGCCGTCGGTACGCCGCCGGGCGAGGACGGCAGCGCCGATCTCTCGCACGTGCTCGCGGTGGCACGCACCATCGGGCAGCATCTCGACCGACACGCCATCGTCGTCAACAAGTCGACGGTGCCGGTGGGTACTGCCGATCGCGTGCGTGCGGCCATCGCTGGCGAACTCGTCAAGCGCGGCGCGACGACCACGTTCGACGTCGTCTCGAATCCGGAATTCCTCAAGGAGGGCGATGCGGTGAAAGACTGCATGCGTCCGGACCGCATCGTCATCGGTTCCGACAGCACGCATGCGGTCGAACGCATGAAGGCCTTGTACGCGCCGTTCAATCGCAACCACGAACGCATCGTGCTGATGGACGTGCGCTCGGCCGAGCTGACCAAGTACGCGGCGAACGCGATGCTGGCGACCAAGATCAGCTTCATGAACGAGATGGCGAACATCGCCGAACGCGTCGGCGCCGACATCGAGCATGTGCGCCATGGCATCGGTTCGGATCCGCGCATCGGTTATTCCTTCATCTATCCGGGTGCGGGCTACGGCGGCTCGTGTTTTCCGAAGGATGTGCAGGCCCTGGACCGCACTGCGCGCCAGCACGGCTACACGCCGCGCATCCTCGAAGCGGTCGAGGCCGTGAACTACGCGCAGAAGAATCGCGTGTTCGCACTGCTCAACCAGCACTTCGGCGATCTGCGCGGCAAGACCATCGCGGTATGGGGGCTGGCCTTCAAGCCGAACACCGACGACATGCGCGAGGCGCCGTCGCGGGTGTTGCTGGCGCAGTTGTGGGAAGCCGGCGCCCGCGTGCGCGCCTTCGATCCGGAGGCGGCGAAGGAAGCCGCTCATGTCTTTGGTGCGCGCGACGACCTCACGCTGTGCGACGAACCCTATGCCGCGCTCGACGGGGCCGACGCCCTAGTCGTGATGACTGAATGGAAGATGTTCTGGAGCCCGGACTTCGAACGCATCCGCACCACGCTGAAGTCTCCGGTCCTGATCGACGGGCGCAATATTTACGATCCGAAGGCGGTCGAAGCCACGGGTCTGGCCTACTATGGCATCGGTCGCGGCCGTTCCGTGTCGCATCCCGAGGTCGTCTAAGCGCATGCGCAACTACGAATCGACCAAGCGCATTCTCGTCACCGGCGGCGCCGGATTTCTCGGCTCACACCTGTGCGACCGCCTGCTCGCCGCGGGCCACGAAGTCGTCTGTGCCGACAACCTGTTCACCGGCGCCAAGCGCAACATCGCGCACCTGCATGGCCATCCGCGCTTCGAGTTCCTGCGTCACGACGTGACCTTTCCGCTGTTCATCGAGGTCGACGAGATCTGGAACCTGGCGTGCCCGGCGTCGCCGATTCACTACCAGCACGACCCGGTGCAGACCACAAAGACCAGCGTGCATGGCGCCATCAACATGCTCGGTCTGGCCAAGCGATTGCACGTGCCGATCTTCCAGGCCTCGACCAGCGAGGTCTATGGTGATCCGGAGCAGCATCCGCAACGCGAGGATTACTGGGGCCACGTCAACCCGATCGGGCCGCGTTCCTGCTACGACGAGGGCAAACGCTGCGCCGAAACGCTGTTCTTCGATTACCACCGCCAGCACCAGCTGCAGATCAAGGTGGCGCGCATCTTCAACACCTACGGACCGCGGATGCATCCGAACGACGGGCGCGTGGTCTCGAACTTCATCGTGCAGGCGTTGAAAAACGAACCGATCACGATCTACGGCGAAGGCCAGCAGACGCGTTCGTTCTGCTACGTCGACGATCTCATCGAGGGCTTCATCCGCCTGATGGCGACGGATGCGTCGGTCACTGGCCCGATCAACCTCGGCAATCCGGGCGAATTCACGATTCGCGAGCTGGCCGAGAAAGTCATCGCGTTGACGGGTTCACGCTCGACGCTCGAGATGCGACCGCTGCCGGCCGATGATCCGCGTCAGCGCCAGCCCGACATCACGCGGGCGCGCGAACAACTCGGCTGGACGCCGAAGATCGATCTCGAGACGGGTTTGCGCTCGACCATCGCCTACTTCGACCAGATGCTGTCGGGAGGTTCGACCTAACGCATGCGCGAACGCCACGCACCGACGATGCTGTCCGGCACGAGCCGCGCAGTGGCGCCGCTGCATCCGTTCGTGGATCTGCACCTGCATGCGCTGCCGGGCGTCGACAATGGACCGGCGTCCTGGTCGGCGGCCATCGAGTTGTGCGTGCAGGCTGCGCATAACGGCATCACCCATGCGGTGCTGACGCCGCATTTTCGCGGCAAGCCTTATGCCGAGCGCGTCGCGCGCCTGTCGACGCGCCTGATCCGACTGCGCGAAGCCTTGGTCGATCGCGGGTTGGCGATGGAAGTCGCACTCGCCGGAGAATGCCGTTTCGACACGTTCCTGCACCAGGCGATCCAGAGCGGCGATCTGCCTTGGCTCGGGCGCTGGGACGAGGACTACGTGGTGCTGATCGAATTCTCAGACGCGCGCCTCCCGGCCAAGATCGGACCAGCCATCGAATGGATGCGCGCGCGTCGCATCCGGCCGATGCTGGCGCATCCGGAGCGTATCCGCGAGGTGCAGGCGAACATCGAGGTGCTGGCGCCGTTGATCGCCGCTGGATTGCTGCTGCAGGTCGATGCCGATGCCTTGGCCGGCGGCTGCGGCCCCTTCGCCCAGGAAACGGCACGTGTGTTGTTGCAACGGGGTTGGGTGCAGGTGCTGGCGAGCAATGCGCATGATCTGGTGCGCCAGCCGCCGCGCATCGAACCCGGACGCATTGCAGCAGCCGAATTGCTCGGCGAGGCCGAATCCTGGCAACTGGTGTCGCAGCGGCCGGCACGTATCGCGGCGATGCATTTTCCGGGGCTGGGGCAGGCCTGAGCGCCGCGCTCGGCTAGACTTGCTGCATGAATCCCACACTCGCAGAAATCACCGAGCGTCTGGCCGAACTGGAGACGCGTTTCGCGTTCCAGGACGACGTCGTCGCCACCCTGAATCCGCAGGTCGCGACACAGGAGCGCAAACTCGTCGACCTCGTCGAAGAACTGCGCCAGTTGCGCCGCGAAGTGACCCAATTGCGCGCTGCGCTCGGTCACGACATGGCCGACGAACCGCCTCCGCCGCACTATTGATCCAGACTAGACACAGAACGATGACCGATTCGCTCCGCGATCAATTGATGAAGCTCGGCTTCGCGCCGAAAAAACCGGAACCGCCGAAACCGCGTCCGATGCAAGGTAAGCCGCACGGATCGGGCAAGCCGCAGGGCAGGCCGCAGCATCAGCCTTCGCGGCCGCCACAACAGCGACCGCAGCGTGATGCCCGTTCGCAGGAAGAAATCGACTTGGCCAAGGCCTACGCGCTGCGCGCCAAGGCCGAACGCGACGAGGCCGAGGCCGCGAAGCGCGAGGCCGAACGCAAGGCGCAGGAAAAGCGCGAGCGCAAGATCCAGATGGCGGCGCTGCTCGACGGCAAGGCGCAGAATGTCGCCGATGCCGAACACCCGCGTCATTTCGAACATGGCGGCAAGATCAAGCGCGTCTACGGCACCGAGATCCAGATCGCGGCGATCAATGCCGGCGATCTCGGCATCGTCATGCAGGACGGCCATTTCCGCATCGTCGCGCGCGACATCGCGCTGGCCGTACGCGACCTCGAACCGCGTTGCCTCGTGCTGCTGCTGGAGCCGGGCGAGTTCGAGGCCGATTCCGGCGCCTGAGTGCCGGCCTGTGCGCAGGTGCTCAGCATTCGGGCAGTGAATCCGTAGCATGGCGTTCGGTTCGGCCCGTTGCGGTCGTTCCCATTCGCACCGGGAGATTCGCATGCATCCGATTCATCGTCGCATTCTGTGCGGGTTCGCGCTGGTCGCAGGTTCGTGCGTACAGGCCGAGGCACCGCCGCGTTTCGCCTGGGGTTCGGTGTTCCAGCAGGACATCAGTTCGGCGGCCGTGCATCCGCAGTCGGCGAGCATGATCGCGACCAACATGGGCATCTGCAGCGGCGATTCGAGCGGCTGCGGCTTCGGTGTCGGGCGCATGCAGATCGATTTCTCGATCGAAGTGATGCGCGCCGATGGCGCCGCGCCAACGCGGCCGATCGCCCAGCACGCGGTCTATCAGGACTACTACGCGCCGGATTGCGATCCGATCGGCACCGCGATGCCATTGCCTGCGGGCGGGCGCATCGAAGGCAGCACGAACTACGCCTGTGACAACGAAAACAACGACTGCCACTTGATCGTGGTCCAGGGCAATACCTTGTACGAGGCCTATTCGGCGAACGTGGGGCCGGATGTTGCCGCGGCGACACAGGTCGACGCCCTGTGTCTCGCGACCTGGAAGCTCGATGCCGTCTATCCCGGCACCCTGCGCGGCGACCATTGCACCAGCGCCGACGCGGCCGGTTTTCCGATCGCGCCGCTGCTGTTCAATGCCGATGAGATCCGTGCCGCATTGGCGCGTCCCTCGGTGGCCGATCAGCATCTCGGACACGCGCTGCGCTTCATCCTTCCCAACGACCGCATGGCGTCGCTGCCGGACGGGCCGGACAGCGGAACGCTGCGCGACCGCGTCTACGTGCGGCCGGGCACGCATGCCGGCGGCCCGGACGGACCCACCGGGGCCATTCCGTACGGCTCGCGTCTGCGCCTGCGTGCCGATTTCGACATGACTGGCTATTCGCCCGCCGCACGTGTCGTCCTGCGCACGATGCAGAAGTACGGCATCGTGTTGGCCGACGGTGGCAATATCGCCCTCACGGCCCAGGCCGACACGTTCACGACGGCGAAGTGGTCGGATTCCGACATCCAGATCGATTCGCGCGAATTCGATCTGACGCCTGGCGCCATCGACGTGAATCTCAATCATTTCGAGGTGCTCGACACGGGGCCGCAGATCCTCGAAACCTACGAGTGCGTGCGCACCAGCGTGGTGTCCGCGCTGTTCCTCGACGGCTTCGAATGACCACGCGTTACGGTCTTGCCCGCGTGCTGTCGAAGCGCGGGCTGTGTTCTCGGACGGAAGCGGCGCGGCTGGTCGCAGCCGGGCGTGTGCGGGTGGCTGGGCGCATCGTGCGTGATCCGGAGGCGCCGACATCGCTTGATGCAACGATCACCGTCGATGATGCTCAGGCCGCCATCGCTGCGCCGGTGCATGTCTTGTTGAACAAGCCTCGTGGCCTCGTCACCACGCGCTCGGACGAGCAGGGTCGGGCGACGGTCTACGACTGCTTTGTCGGCGCCGACCTGCCTTGGGTCGCACCGGTCGGTCGTCTCGATCGCGCCAGCGAGGGCCTGTTGCTGTTCACCAACGACCCCGCGTTTGCCGCGGCCATCACCGATCCCGAGCAGGGGATCGAGAAGACGTATCACGTCCAGATCGAAGGCCAGATGGCGGTCGAAGCGCTGCAGCGCCTTGAAGCGGGTATCGACATCGACGGCGAACGCTGGCGTGCGGTGCGTGCGACGCTGTTGCGCAGCGGTGCGAAAAATTGCTGGCTGGAGATCGTGCTCGACGAAGGCCGCAACCGCCAGATCCGGCGCATGCTCGATGCGTTGGGCTTTCCGGTGTTGCGACTCGTTCGCGTCGCCATCGGCGGCTTGGCTTTGGGCGATCTGGCCAAAGGCCACTGGCGACGATTGACCGAAGCGGACATTGTTGCACTGCAGTTGCCGGAAACCGGCAGCGGCGCATAATCCCCAAGCCCCATGCCGGGGCGGGAGGGAATCCATCATGTCCGTATCTTCGACGCGCCGGCCGGCGCGCCTTCGTCTGCTTTGCGTCGCCTTGGCCTCGAGCTTCGTCGCGAACAGTGTCTCTGCTGAAACCATCAATGCATCCGGTTTGCGTGCGCCCGGTTCGATCGGCTACGACGCCGAAGGTGTGCCGCTGATCCAGGCGGCGAACGATTACGACGCCGCGTTCCTGATGGGTTACGTGCACGCGCGCGACCGTCTCTGGCAGATGGATTACCTGCGCCGCGCCGCGAGCGGCACGCTGGCCGAATTGGTCGGTACGCCTGCGCTGGCGAACGACATCCAGTTGCGCACCCTCGGTCTGCGCCGCGCCGCGCAGGCGAGCTGGTCGGCCACGCCCGACATCGCGCGCGGCCAATTGCGCGCCTATGCCGAGGGCGTGAACCTGTGGGTGCGCAACAACCCGCTGCCGCCCGAATATGGTGCGCTGGAACTCACGAAGTTCGAACCCTGGTCGCCGGTCGATTCGCTGATCGTCGGCAAGCTGCTCGCGTTCCAGCTCAGCTTCGATCTCGACATCGACTACACCGTGCGTCTTGGCGCCTACATGAGCGCAGGCGCGGCGGCCGGGTTCAATGGCCAGGCGCTGTTCTTCGAGGACACGCATCGGGTGCAGCCGTTCGACACGCGTGCCTCGATCGCGTCCGCGGACTTCCATCCGACCGCGTTCGGCGACGACGGCAAGTCGCTGGCGGCCGGCGTGCCGGGCTACACGCCCGAATTCCTCGCCCAGGTCGAGTCGCTGCGTGATTCGGTGCTCGCCAACGAATGGATCGCACCCAAGCTCGCGCCACGCGACAACCGCGGCGGCTCGAACTGGTGGCTCGTGCATGGTTCGAAGACCGCGTCGGGCAAGGCCATCCTGTCGAACGACCCGCACCTCGGCCTCGACCTGCCAGCGGTGATGCACGAGGCGCACATCGTCTCGACCGATCCGGCCTATGCCGAAACGATGAACGTGTCCGGTCTTGCGCCTCCGGGTGTGCCGTCCATCCTGCTCGGCTGCAAGCCGCAGTTCTGCTGGGGTCTGACGACGAATCCGATGGACGTCTCCGACACCTATCAGGAGAAGTTCCTGCTCAACACCTACGGCCTGCCGACGCACACGGTGTACAAGGGCGTGGCCGAGCCGGTGAACTGGACCTTCCAGAGCTATTACGTCAACAAGCTCGATGGCGTGATGGACAATGCCGCGCGCGACAACAGCATCGGCTACACCAACGGCGGACTCACGATCACGATTCCGCGCCGGAACCATGGTCCGGTGCTCTCGATCACCAACGACACCGGCATTTCAGTCGCGTATACCGGCTGGGGCCCGACGCGCGAACTGGAGGCGATCCGCCGCATCAATCGCGCCAACACGCTGGACGAATTCCGCACCGCGCTGGGTTATTTCGACGTGGGTTCGCAGAACTTCGGTTATGCCGGCACCGACGGCACCATCGCCTACTTCACGACCGCCGAAGCACCGGTGCGCGAAGACCTGCAATCGAATTCGGTCGATGGCGTGCCGCCCTTCCTGATCCGCGACGGGTCGGGTGCGAAGAAGAACGAATGGCTGCCGGTCAGCCATCCGCAGACCAACCAGGCGGTGCCCTACGAAATCCTGCCGCCGAGCGAAATGCCTTACGTGATCAACCCGGGTTCGGGCTACATCGCGAATGCGAACAACGATCCGATCGGCAGCACTTTCGACAACAACGCGTTCAACCAGCTGCGTCCGGGCGGCGGCTTGCACTACTTGAGCTTCGGTTACTCCAGCCTGCGCCAGGGTCGCATCGACCGCGCCCTGCAATCGGCGATTGCCGCCGGTCCGGTGACCGCGACGCAGATGAAGACCTTGCAGGCGAACACGCAGCTGCTCGATGCCGAACTGGTCCTGCCCTACCTCGAAGCCGCGTTCGCAAACGCGCAGTCCTCGAGCTGGGCCGAACTGCATGCCTTGGCCATCGACCCGCGCATCGACGAAGCCGTCAAACGCCTGGAGGTCTGGGACTATTCCTCGCCCACCGGCCTGAAGGCGGGTTTCGATGCCGGCGACAATCCGGCGGCGATGGCCGATCCGTCCAGCACCGAGATCGCGAATTCGGTGGCGGCCACGATCTGGGCGTTGTGGCGCGGCCAGGCCGTGCGCAACACCGTCGATGCCACGCTCTCGCGCGTCGGCTTGGCGAACTACCTGCCCGGCAGCAACGAGTCCTACATCGCGCTCAAGCGTCTGCTCGAACGTTATGATGCGCAGCAGGGCAAGGGCGTTTCCGGCTTGAACTTCTTCCAGGTCGCAGGCGCACCGAATGCGAACGCGGCGCGCGACTACGTGTTGCTGAAGTCCCTGTCTGATGCCCTGAATCTTGCCGCCAGCGAGGGCTTTGCACCGGCTTTCGCGCGGTCGACGAACCAGAACGATTACCGCTGGGGCAAGCTGCATCGCATCGTGTTCGATCATGCGCTCGGCGGACCGTTCAACATTCCGGGACCGGGCCTGTATGGCTTGACCAATCTCGGTGCCGGCCTCGACGGTGTCGCCCGCCAGGGTGGTTATGAAGCGGTCGATGCCTCCAGCCACAGTTCGCGCGCGAACACGCTGAACGGCTTCATGTTCGGATCGGGACCGGCGCGTCGCTTCGTCGGCGAGATGAGCACGCCGATCGTCGCCGACCAGATCTATCCGGGCGGTCAGAACGCCGTGTTGGGTTCGCCCGGCTACATCTCGCAGTTGCCGCGCTGGCTGGTGAATGCCTACAAGCCGCTGCCGATCGACCAGACCGCGCACCAGGCGGCCGTGGTCAGCACCATCAACTTCGTGCCCGCGGGCAATCCGTGACGAAGACGGTGGACAAGACGCCGCGCGCAGACCATGCGCGCGGCTTCGACCTGGTCGCGGCGCGTCGTGTTCTGGCGCGTCGCGATCCGGCCCTGGGGCGCTGGATGAAACGTATCGGCGAGATCGAGACGCGTTGGCAGCAACGCTTCGATCCGGTCGACTCGCTGGCGCGCTCGATCCTTTACCAGCAACTCTCGGGCAAGGCGGCCGCAACCATCCACGGCCGCGTGCTGGACCGGTTCGGGCAACGCAACAGGCTCACGCCGTCCGGTCTGCTCGACGCACCCGAGGCCGGCCTGCGCGAATGCGGCGTGTCGTTCAACAAGATCGCGGCGTTGAAAGACCTGGCCGCGAAGGCGGAGCAGGGCGTGGTGCCGACACTGGCGGCGATGCGACGCCTGCATCACGACGAGATCGTCGAACGCCTGACCGAAGTGCGTGGCATCGGCCGCTGGACCGTCGAGATGATGCTGATCTTCTGGCTCGGCCGTCCCGACATCCTGCCGATCGACGATCTCGGCATCCGCAAGGGTGCGCAGATCGTGCTTGGCCATGACGAGATGATGAAGCCGAAGCAGTTGCTCGAACACGGCGAAGTGTGGGCGCCGTATAGAACGGCCGCGAGCCTGTACCTGTGGCGCATCGCCGACTTCGAGAAGGAAAAGTCCGGCGCCGAAAAAACAAAACGCTCGCAGGATTGAACCTGCGAGCGCCGTGTGTCGTCGAACGTCCGCTTACTTGGACTTCGCGCCGATGTGGCGGTCGAAGAAGGCTTCCATCTTTTCGTACAGCTCGATGCGGTTCTCTTCTTTGTAGAACCCGTGCGCCTCGCCGCCCTTGGCGATGACTTCGACTGGCGTACCGGCCTTCTTCAGCGCATCGGCCATGGCGTTCGTGTGCGCCATCGGTGCGCGCACGTCTTCCTTGCCGGCAACGAGCAGCACCGGGATGCCGACCTTGGCGCCATTCTTCGCGGGCGAATTCGCATCGAGTTCACCCGCTTCTTCACCGACGAACTGGGTGACGATGTTGCGGCCCTGCTTGGTGTCGTTGGTGTCGCCTTCCGAGTGCAGCATGTTCAGATCGTAGACACCGAGATAGCCGATCGCGCACTTGAACGTGCCCGGGCTGCGCACCGGCGCCATCAGCGAGGCATAGCCACCAAAGCTGGCCCCGTAGATGCAGGCGCGGTCGGCGTCGACGAAGCCCTGTGCGGCGCTGAATTTCAGGCCATCGACGATGTCGTCCATGATGCGCGTGCCCCACTTGCGGTAGCCGGACTTCTCGAAGTTCTCGCCACGCCCGCCCGAACCACGGAAATTCACCTGCAGTACCGCGTAACCGCGATTGGCGAGGAATTGCACGTCCGGGTTGAAGCCCCAGGCGTCATAGGGGCCGTGCGGACCGCCATGCGGCAGCACCACGACCGGGAAGGGCTTGCTGCCTTCGCGCGGCAGGGTCAGGAAGGCATTGAGCTGGACACCGTCGCTGGCCGCGAAACTGATCGGCGTCATCGCCGCCATCTGCGCCGGATCGATGTCGAGGAAGCGCGACTGCAGCAACGACACCTTGTTCGTGCTGCGATCGAGCAGGTAGTAGGTACCGGGGTTGCGGTCGCCGCTGACCACGATCAGCACGGTGCTGTCGTCGCGCGAGAAGCCGGCGAAAGTCACCAGGTTGCCGGCGAAGTTCTTCATCAGGCCGGCGTGCAGCTTGGCCCAGTCGGAGTTCGGGTCGAGATATTGGATGCCCGGCTTGCCGGCATCGAAGATCACGCCGAAGGGCACGCCGTCGAATCCGGAATAGAGCACGCGGCTGATGTCCTGGTCGTCGCGGCCGTGCACCTTCTCGCGGGTGCCCTTGGCGAAGTCGACGCGATACAGCGCGGCGGGTTCGCCGGCGTCGGAGATCTCCGCCCAGACGGTGTTGTTGTCCTTCTCGAATTCGAGCACGCCCATGGTGCGGCCTGCGATGCTCTTCGGCACCGGCGTCCAGTCGGCGTCGGCGGTCGGGCGATAACGCAGCACCGGTTCGGCATCATCGTCGCGCGACGACGCGAAACGTGCTCGCTGGTTGCGGTCGACGGCGACATTGGCACCGCGCAACGGGATCTTCTCGATCAGTTCGCGTTCGCCGGTATGGGCGTTGACGCGGTAGATCAGGGATTCGCGGTCGGCACTGCGGCCGCTGAAATACACCAGCATCTCGCCCTTGCTGCCGGGAATGCGGTCGAGCACGAAGGCCGAGCCGCGGTCCTTGCGGCGACCACGCACGGCGCCGTTGTCGGGCACGTAGCCGAACAGCATTTCCTGGTTCTCGCCGTTGGCATCAAGCGAATACAGCTCGCCGCGGCCGCGCGGCTGTGCGAGCGCGCCGAGCTTTTCGGCCTTGGACACGACCAGACGCTCGTCGTCGACCCAGAACGGCGACACCACGTGTTCGTTCGGCATGTAGCGCACGCGCTTGGGTTCGGCCTTGCCGCTCAGGTCGACGATCATCAGGTCGGTGCGGTTGTCGACCGGCGTGGTGATGGCCAGCAACTTGCCGTTCGGCGACAACGCCATCGTGCCGTACTGCGGCAGTTGCGCAAACACTTTCGCGGGGATTTCGGCCGCAAAAGCCGTTGCGCCGACGAACGACAGCGCAGCCAATGCCGCGCAGCGGGAGAGAAGATTCATGGGAGATCCGGACTTGGACGCAGCGTGGATTCGCTGTGGCACGGATTGTAACGATCTGGCGCCCGCAGGCACCAGATCGCCAGGATCACTGATGGGCCTTTACTTTGCGGCCTTGCCGATGTGCTGGTCGAGGAACTGTTCCATCTTCTCGTATAGCTCGATGCGGTTCTCTTCCTTGTAGAAACCGTGGCCTTCGGCGTCCTTGACGAGCGACACCGGCGGTCGACCGGCGCGCTCCAGTGCATCCGACATGACCTTGTAGTGGACCAGCGGCACGCGCTGGTCATCCTTGCCGTGCACCAGCATGACCGGGATCTTCAGCTTGTCGACGTTGTGCACCGGCGATTCGGCCTTGGTCTTGGCTTCGTCCGTGCCGACGGCGACCTCGACGTAGTAGCGGCCGCGACGCGTATCGTCGATATCGCCCTTGGTGGCCATGTAGGCGAGGTCGTACACGCCGACATAACCGATGGCGCACTTGTACAGTTCCGGATAGCGGATCGGATTCATCAGCGCTGCGTAGCCGCCGAAACTGGCGCCATAGGTGCAGATGCGGTCCTTGTCGGCCAAGCCGTTGTCGATCGTGTAACGCACGCCGGCGGCGATGTCGTCCATGATCTTGCCGCCCCATTGCTTGTAGCCCGACTTCTCGAAGTTCTCGCCGCGACCACCAGATCCGCGGTAGTTCACCTGCAGCACGGCGTAGCCACGGTTGGCGAAGAACTGCGCATCGCCGTCGAAACCCCACGAGTCATCGATGCCGAACGGTCCGCCGTGCGACATCACCACCATCGGGTACGGGGCCGTGCCAGTGATCGGGAGGGTCAACATCGCGCTCAGTTTCAGACCGTCGGTGGTGCTGAATTCGAGCACGCGCATCGGCGCGAGTTTGGCCAGGTCGACGCCCTCGTAGCTGTCCAGCACCTTGCCGATCGAATTCTTGGTTCGATCAAGGATGTAGTACTGGCCCGGGTTGCGGTCGCCGGTCACGCTCACGAGCACCTTGCTGTTGTCGCGGCTGAATTCTTCCATCCACACCAGGTTTCCGGCGAACTGCTTCATCAGGCCGGCGTGCAGCTTGGCCCATTCCGATGTGTTGTCGAGGTACTGGATCGACGGTTTCGGCGCGTCGGAATAGATCGCGAACGGTTCGCCGTCGAATCCCGCGCTGAGCAGGGTGCCGACCGAATAGTCACCCAGTGCGAGCACCTTCTCGCGTGTGCCCTTGGCGAAGTCGACCTTGTACAGCACCTCGGCTTTGCCCTGATCGGTGATCAGCGCCCAGGCGGTGTTGTTGTCGCGGGCGAAGCGCAGCACATGCATGTTGCGGCCAGCCAGGGACTCCGGCACCGGCGTCCACTCCGAATTCGCCGTCGGGCGATAACGCAGGATCGGGTTGTATTGCTGGTCGACGCTCGCGGCGAAGCGCGGCACGCTGTCGAAATCGACCACGACGCTCGCGCTTTCAAGCGGGATCTTCTCGATCATCTTGCGATCGACCGTGTTCGGGTCGAGCCGGTAGATGTAGGTGTTCTTGTCGTGTTCGTCCCACGCCTGGAACTGCACGATCAGGATGCCGCGATCTTCACCGCGGCGGGCGATCACCGAAGCCCAGCCCTTGTCCTTCTTGCGGCCGGCGCGATTGCCCACGTCCGGCTGGTAGCCGAACATGATCTTCTGTTCCTTCATCTCGCGATTGATCGAATACAGCTCGCCGAGATTGCCGGGTGCTTCGAGGTAGTCGGCTTTCTTGCCCTTGCCGAACACCAGACGGTTGTCGTTCGCCCAGAACGGCGCGAGCACGTGCTCTTTCGGCAGGCTGCGCAGGCGGCTGGGTTCGGTCTTGCCGGTGAGGTCGATGATCATCAGGTCGGTGTGGTTGTCGACCGGTGTGGTGATCGCGAGGCGCGTGCCGTCCGGCGACAGCGTCACATCCGCATATTGCGCATGTTGCGCGAACAGCTTGGCCGGCAGCCGTTCGGCCGCAGCGGTGTGGATCATGGACAGGGCGAGCGCAGTCGTCGTGACGACGCGCTGGAGATTCAGCTTCATCGGTGTTTCCTGAAAGGGAAGGGCGGGCCGCCCCCGCAGCCCGTGTCACCGATTGTATCGGTCAGACCTCGATCGAGGCCAGATCACCCTTGGTTTCCAGCCATTCCTTGCGGTCGCCAGCACGCTTCTTCGACAGCAGCATGTCCATCAGCTTTCGGGTGCCGTCGTCTTCCTCGACCATCAGCTGCACGAGGCGGCGCGTGTCCGGGTGAATCGTCGATTCGCGCAATTGCGACGGGTTCATTTCGCCAAGACCCTTGAAGCGCGTGACCGATACCGCGCCCTTGATCTTCTCGCGCTCGATCTTGTCGAGCATCGAGCGCTTTTCATCTTCGTCGAGGGCGTAGAACACCTGCTTGCCTACGTCGATGCGGAACAGCGGCGGCATCGCCACGAAGACGTGGCCGGCGCGCACCAGGGCCGGGAAATGGCGAAGGAACAGCGCGCTGAGCAGGGTCGCGATGTGCAGGCCGTCGGAGTCCGCATCGGCGAGGATCACGACCTTGCCGTAACGCAGGCCATCGATCTTGTCGTGGCCCGGATCGCAGCCGATGGCGACCGCGAGATCGTGCACTTCCTGCGAGGCGAGCACGGCACTCGATTCGACTTCCCAGGTGTTCAGGATCTTGCCGCGCAGCGGCAGGATGGCTTGGAAATCCTTGTCGCGCGCCTGCTTGGCCGAGCCGCCGGCGGAGTCGCCTTCGACCAGGAACAGCTCGGTGCGCGACAGGTCCTGCGAGATGCAGTCGGCGAGTTTTCCGGGCAGGGCCGGGCCTTGCGTGATCTTCTTGCGCACGACGATCTTGTCGGCCTTCAGGCGCGCCTGTGCACGTTCGATCGCGAGCATGGCGATGCGTTCGCCGAGGTCGACGTGCTGGTTCAGCCACAACGAGAACGCGTCGTGCGTCGCGCCTTCGACGAAGGCCGCGGCATTGCGTGAAGACAGGCGCTCCTTGGTCTGGCCCGAGAACTGCGGATCGGCGGTCTTGTAGCTGAGCACGAAGCTCAGGCGATCCCAGATGTCCTCGGGCGCGATCTTCACGCCGCGCGGCAGCAGGTTGCGGAAGTCGCAGAACTCGCGCAACGATTCGGTCAGGCCCGAACGCAGGCCGTTCGCATGGGTGCCGTGCTGCGCGGTCGGGATCAGGTTGACGTAGCTTTCCTGGGTGAGTTCGCCCTCGGGCGTCCAGCACACCGCGAATTCGACGGCGTCGACGTCTTTCTTCAGCACTGCGGTGAAGATTTCCGGCGGCAGCAGTTCCTGGTCCTTGAGCATCGAGCGCAGGTAATCGCGCAGGCCGTCTTCGTAGCACCACTCGACGCGCTCGCCGCTGGCTTCGTCGAACAGCTTCACGGTCAATCCGGGGCACAACACGGCCTTCGCGCGCAGCACGTGCTTGAGGCGCGACAGCGAGATCTTCGGCGAGTCGAAATATTTCGGGTCCGGCCAGAAGCGCACGCGTGTACCGGTCTGCTTCTTCGGCACCGAGCCGATGATCTTCAGGTCGGAGGCACGGTCGCCATTGCGGAAGTCCATCTGATGGACATTGCCGTCGCGCCGGATGACCACTTCGACGTGGTTCGACAGGGCATTCACCACTGACACGCCGACGCCATGCAGACCGCCGGAGAACTGGTAGTTCTTGTTCGAGAACTTGCCACCCGCGTGCAGGCGGGTGAGGATCAGTTCGACACCGGGAATGCCTTCTTCCGGATGGATGTCGACCGGCATGCCGCGGCCGTTGTCGATGACCTCGACCGAGCCGTCGTTGAAGACCGAAACTTCGATGGTGTTGGCGTGTCCGGCCAGGGCTTCGTCGACCGAGTTGTCGATGACTTCCTGTGCCAGATGGTTCGGTCGCGCCGTGTCCGTGTACATGCCGGGGCGGCGTTTGACCGGCTCCAGGCCCGACAGGACTTCGATATCGGCGGCGTTGTAACGACTCATGGGACGGTCCTGCACAAAGGGTCAGTGAGATTGGCGTCGGCGCGGGCGCGATTCAAGGACGTCGTGCGCGATGGGTGGCGAACTGTTGCGGCGCCTGGCTTGCGCCGTAGTCGACGTCGCTGCCTTCGATGTCGAATCCAGCCGTCAAAAGTGCGTCGACCAGTTCCTGCGGCGTCCATGGCCGAATCAGGTCGACGGTGGTCCATTGGCGCTGCTCTGCATGATCCGCATCGAGCAGGGTGTAGCGACGTTCGATGCGATTGCACGGGCCTTCCTTGGCGATGCGCTTCTCCCGCCGCAGCAGGCCGTCGCCGTGCGGGCGCAGATAGTCTTCGCGGAAGTCGTCGAACGCGACCACGTCGCGCGGCACGAAGGCGTCGACCACCAGCCGGCCGCCGGGGTGCAGCAGGCGATGTGCCGCGTCGAGCCAGTCGCGCAACGTCGCCTCGTCGGTCAGATAGGTGACCAGCGAATAGGGCGCGAGCACCAGGTCGTAGTGTCGATCGTCCGGCATCGCGCGCAGATCGCGATGATGCGTTCGCGGCGTCAGTCCGCGTGCAGCGGCATCCGCGTGCAAGCGCGCCAGCATCGGTGCCGAGCGGTCCAGTCCCTCGATGTCGATGCCGGCTTCGAGCAGCGGCAGCAGGATGCGGCCGGTGCCGCAACCCAATTCAAGCACGCGGCCACCCGCGCGACGACACAGATCGCGGTAGTAGCCGATGTCGTCGAATCGCATGCTCGCGCCCATATCGGTCGCGTAGACATCGGCGATGGTGTCGTAGGAATGCTTAGGCATGCCCGGTCTCCGCGGCGGAGTACTTCAGTCCGAGATCGCGATAGACGGCACACAGCGCGTCGACCGAATGGGCCCAGCCGAGGCGACGACGCACGTCGACACCGGCAGCTTCGATGGCATGACGGCGCGTGCGATCGCGCAACAGCGCATCGATGGCGTCGCCCATGGCCGCGACATCGGCCACGCGCACCAGGCCCGGACCGCTGTCCGCACCGTAGCCGCGGGCGCCCGCCTCGGTACTGACGCAGACGCGTCCGGCAAGCAGCGATTCCGCGACCTTGAGGGCCGATCCGCGAATCTCGCGCTGCGGATTCAAGGTCAGCGTGGCGCGGGCGAGGTAGGGCGCCGGATCGACGAAGCGATCGATGACCGTCACGCCCGCGGGCGCCAATGCGGGCTCGCGGCGCAGGTCGGCGGCCGCGCCATCGCCGGCCAGCACGGTCAGTGTCAATGCCGGATGCCGTGCGCGCAGCGCTGGCCAGACCTGGGACAGGAAGGCGCGCAGGCCGTCGACATTCGGCGCGTAGCGGAACGGGCCCATGAACAGCAGTTCAGGCGTATCGGCCGAGGGCTGGTAGGCGTCCATGCGGTCCTGCGCCGCATTTGGCACCAGGGTGGCGCGCAACGGATCCAGCCAGGATGCGTCCTCGTTCGAGCAGACCAACAGGCGGTCGAAAGCGCCGAGCGCTCTGCGCTGTTCGGCGTCGCTGTCGCCGCCATCGAGATACACGTCGTGCAGGTCGAGCACGAAGGGGCGCGTGCCGATCCGCTCTTCGGCGAGCAGGGCCGCCTCCATGAACTCGATCTGCACGGCATCGGGGCGATGTACGCGCTGCAGGCGACGCAGTTCGGCGCGCAACGCGGCATTGGCATGGCTGTGCAACCGCGCCTGGAGCGACTGTGTTTCGCCGGCGCGGTCGCTCCGGCCTTGCACCAGGTGCACGGACCGGAATGCGGCGAATCCGGCTTCGGAAGCGAGCGAATGGGCGCTGCGTTCATCGCTGAGCAGCATCAGATCGAACCGCGTCGCCAGTCGCTGCGCCAGTTCGGCGATGCGGCGCGCGCCACCATGCGCGGGCGGGAACACCGCGAACGGCGACACCATCAGCAAGGTCGGGCGGGCGCCGCGCAGCACGGCCGGCGCGTACCAGCGATGCGTGCTGGCCGTGAGATCCAGTCCCTCGCGTCGCATCGTCGTTGCGTGCCGTCGCCGCTGGGCGACCTGCCAGGCATTCGCGATCGTGCACAGTTCACGTTGCGTCGCCTCGGGTTGCGCGGACAGATGGATCAGTGCGCGCTTGCCGTCCAGGTCGGTGAAGCGGTGGCGCAATTCGAAGAGCAGCGCATTGCGATCGAAGACGCGTTCCACTTCGGCCGGATCGTAGAACCGGCGCACCGTGCCGCGGTGTTCGTGCACGGCATGGGATGCGGGCACGAACACGCATTCGCGGTCGTCTTCCCAGGCGCGTACACCCCAGTCGGTGTCCTCGAAATAGAACGGCGAAAAGCCGCGCGATTCGCGTGCGTAGCGGCGCAGCAAGGCGGTCTGGAACAGTGCCGATCCGCCGCCGCCGTACAGGCAGCCGCGTGCGAAGTCCGAAGCCTCCGGCGTGCGTTCGAACATCACCGGGCGGGCGCCATGCACATGGAAATCCGACCAGCCGGTTTCTTCGCGGCGACGGTTCGCATCGGCGAAAAAGATCTGCGAGGTCAACGAGAACACCGACGCGTCGCGATACGGCAGCAAGGCCGCGATGGCTTCCGGTGCCAGGCGCATGTCGCTGTTCAGCAGATAGGTCCAGTCGTGACGGACATCGCGCAGCCCCGCCTCGATCGCGCCGTTGAAGCCGAGTGGCTGCGGATGGAATTGCCAATGCACCAGCGGATGCGCGGCGATGAGCGCCTGGTAGTCGGCGCGATCGCCGCCGTTCACGACGACGATGAGTTGCGTCGGTTCGCTGATGCTGGCCAGCGCGGTGGCCGCGCTCGCCAGGGTCGGGCCGAGCAGGTCGGGTGTGCCGCGATCGGGAATGATCAGCGAGACGCCGGGCGCCATCGCCGTTTCGGGATGCCGTGTCGGCGCGAACCTGCGTGCCGACCGGTCGCCATAACGGATCGCCAGGTACATCGGACCCAGGCGCAGCCAGCGGCCGATACGCGTCGGCAGCGGATCGCGTGCCATCAGACGATCTCGTCCGCGGCGAACGGGACTGGCGCACCGCGTAGTCGCGCCGCATGCGCACGCAGCGCCTGTTCGGCGAACATCGCGCACCAGACGTTCGATTCGTCGGGTTCGCGCGCGGGATCGAAGGCGATGCCGTTGTCGCGCACGCGGGCGATCAGCGCGCTGGCCAAGCCGGACAGTGCTGCAGCCGCTTCGGGAACGTGATCTGCCAAATCAAGCGTCGCGCCGAGCCGCAGGGCCTGGGCCATCACGTCGCTACGTTTCGCGCCAACGACTCCTGGTGTTTCCGGCAGACTGCCGTCCGCCGTGTCCTGCAAGGCCAGCATGGTGGCCAGCCAGCGGCGCAATGCGGCCTCGTTCGCGGTGTGATCGGCGACCGCGCCCTCCATCGCATACAGCGTCGGATGCAGCATGCCGATGCCGCTGTTGACGCCGAGCATGTTCACGGCCTGCAGCGTATTGCGGCAGGCGCTTGAGAAGGCCGACGCGAACGGGAATAACGCCTCGGCCATCAGGGCGCGGCTCGCCGCCTTGGCCAGAAAGGGGCCGCCGGCCGTGGACCAACGCGGCAACGGCGCCCGTTCCGGTTGCAGCCAGAGGCAGGCGCGCAGTTGTCCATCCACGACGAAGTGGTCGAAGGCGTTGGCCAGTGCACCCATGCGGTTCGCATCGGGTGCGATCAATCCGGCGCGTGTGGCCTGGGCCAGTCCGCCGGCGAGCATCGCCAGGTCGAACAGGAACTGCGCGGCATTGCGCCAGTCGTCGTTGCCGCTGTCGCGGGTCAAACGGGTCGGTGCCAGTGCCTGGTGATAGTGGGCCTCGACCCAGGTCAGGGCGCGAGCGGCGCGTTCGCGCCGTCGTTGCGGATCGACGCTGCGCGCCTGCGCCAGCCAGTGCAGGTAGTAGCCGGTGATTTCGCCGTAGACGTAGCGGCATCCTCCAGAGGCGTCGACGACGCCGGCCACGCCTCCGTCCGCCTGTTGTGCGGGGCCTTCGATCAGCCAGTCGCGCAGTTGGTTGGCGGCGCGTTCCGCCCGGGACGCGAGTTCAGCGGGATTCGGCATGGTGCGAAGTCGTAAGGAGATCGAGGATGCGACGCGCGCTGTCGCCGTCGCCGAAGGGTGCATTCGCGTCGAAGGCGATGGGCGCCGGTCGCGGCGCAGCCAGCAGGCGCAGCGCCGCGTGGATCAGACGATCGTGGTCGTGTCCGACCAGTTCCACGGCGCCATCGCGCAGGGCTTCCGGGCGTTCGGTGGCCTCGCGCGCGACCAGCACCGGCACGCCGAGGTAGGGGGCTTCTTCCTGGATGCCGCCGGAGTCGGTGACGACCAGACGCGCGTCGCCGAGCAACTGCACGAAGTCGCGATATCCCATTGGCGCCACCAGCAGGCAGCGTGGATGTGCGCCGAGCAGACGCCGCACGCGCAGCCCGACGGCCGGATTCGGGTGCACCGGGCACACCAGCACCAGATCCTCGTGACGCTCCAGCAGTTCGAGCATGGTCACGCAGACGGCAACCAGGGCCTGTCCATAGGTTTCGCGGCGGTGCAGGGTGAGCACCAGCAGTTGCGAGCCGCGTGTCCGCCAGTCGGTCGCGGCCGCGCGCGGGCTGGCGATGGCGCGGCGCAATTCGTCAACGATGGTGTTGCCGACCACATGGACGCGATCCGCCGCGACGCCCTCGTCCAGCAGGTGCTGGCGGGCACCCGTCGTCGGCGCGAAATGCCAGCGTGCGATCGGCGCGATGCGGCGACGGAACGGCTCCTCCGGAAACGGACGCAGCGGGTTGGACGTGCGCAGCCCCGCTTCGACATGTGCGAGGGCGACGCCGGCATCGCGCGCTGCCAAGGCGCCGGCATAGGCCGTGGAAGTGTCGCCCTGGACGATGACGAGATCGGGACGCTGCGCGGCGATCTCCGCGCCCATGTGTGTCCGCAGGTGGCCGAGCGTGTGCGACAGCGAGCTGCCCGGCGGAACCGGCGCAAGTTCGCGGTCGGTCGCCAGCTCGACGTCGGCCAGCGTCGCGCGGATCATGGCCGGATGCTGGCCGCTGCCGACCAGGTCGATCCGGCAACGCGCGTCCGCCCGCGCGGCGCGCGCGAGTGCGGCCAGCTTCAGGCATTCCGGTCGCGTACCGGCAAAGGCGAGGATGCGCAAGGGAGACGGCGTGGACACGGTGACGGCTTCAAAAGGGCGGCGATCATAGCGGCAGCGTGGCAGTCATCGTTGCCCGGGGTGGGATGCCTGCCGCTTCCGGTAGAATGCCGCTTTCCGCTATTCCGGTGTTTCATGACTCCCCTGATTTTCGTTACCGGCGGCGTGGTGTCCTCGTTGGGCAAGGGCATCGCGTCGGCGTCGTTGGGCGCCATCTTGGAGGCCCGCGGCCTCCGTGTCACGATGATGAAGCTCGACCCCTACATCAATGTCGACCCGGGTACGATGAGCCCGTACCAGCATGGCGAGGTCTACGTGCTCGACGACGGCGCCGAGACTGACCTTGACCTTGGCCACTACGAGCGTTTCGTCAATACCCGTCTGACGCGCCGCAACGCCATCACCACCGGCAAGATCTACGAGACCGTCATCCGCAAGGAGCGCCGTGGCGACTACCTGGGCGCTACCGTGCAGGTTATTCCGCACATCACCGACGAGATCAAGCGCGCGGTCGAGGAAGCGACGGCCGGGTACGACGTGGCCCTGGTCGAGATCGGTGGCACCGTCGGCGACATCGAATCGCTGCCCTTCCTCGAAGCCATTCGCCAGCTGCGCATCGAACGCGGCGCCGACAAGACCCTGTTCATGCACCTGACCCTGGTGCCCTTCATCAAGGCAGCCGGCGAGATCAAGACCAAGCCGACCCAGCACTCGGTCAAGGAGCTGCGCAACATCGGCATCCAGGCCGACGTGCTGCTGTGTCGCTGCGAACAGGCGCTGCCGGATGCCGAGCGTCGCAAGATCGCACTGTTCACGAACGTGCCGGAGAAAGCCGTGATTTCCGCGGTCGACCTGCCGTCGATCTACCAGATTCCGGAATGGCTGCAGCAGCAGGGCCTCGACCAGCTCGCGGTCGAGCAATTGAAGCTGCCGGTGAAGACTGCGGCGAACCTGTCTGCGTGGCATGAAATCTGTGAACGCGAGGCGCATCCGAAGGCCAAGGTCACGATCGCGATCGTCGGCAAGTACGTCGAGCACAAGGACGCGTACAAGTCGCTCGGCGAAGCATTGAAGCATGGTGGCTTGCAGCAGTCGGTCGACGTGGATCTGCGCTGGATCGAATGCGAACGCGTCGAATCCGAAGGCACCGATCTGCTGACCGGGGTCGATGCGATCCTGGTGCCGGGTGGCTTCGGCAAGCGTGGTTTCGAAGGCAAGATTGCCGCCGCGAAACATGCGCGCACCCACAAGATTCCGTACTTCGGCATCTGTTACGGCTTGCATGCGGCCGTCGTCGATTTCGCCCGTCATGTCGCCGGCCTCAGCGACGCGAACAGCACCGAGAACGACCGCTCGACCTTGAATCCGGTCATCGGCCTGATCACCGAATGGCGCACCAGCAGCGGCGAAGTGGAACAGCGCAATGAAGCGTCCGATCTCGGCGGCACCATGCGTCTCGGTGCCCAGGAGTGCCGCGTGCAGTTGGGCACCTTGGCCTACCAGTTGTACGGCAAGGACGTGATCAGCGAGCGCCATCGTCATCGCTACGAATTCAACAACCGCTATCTCGATCGCTTCGCCGAACTCGGCATGGTGTTCTCGGGCAAGTCGATGGACGACAGCCTGGTCGAGATGATCGAGTACCGTGACCATCCCTGGTTCCTGGCCTGCCAGGCGCATCCGGAATTCCTGTCGACGCCGCTGAAGGGCCATCCGCTCTTCGTCGGCTTCGTCACGGCCGCCCTGGCGCACCAGCGCAACCGGCAGCCGCGCGAGGTTGCGGCATGAAGTTGCTCGACTTCGAGATCGGTCTTGATCGTCCGTTCTTCCTGATCGCCGGGCCCTGCGTCGTCGAAAGCGAGCAATTGCAGATCGACACCGCCGGCACGCTCAAGGAAATCACCGGTCAGCTCGGCATTCCCTTCATCTTCAAGTCGAGCTTCGACAAGGCCAACCGTTCCTCCGACAAGAGTTTTCGCGGGCCGGGCATGGCCGAGGGCCTGCGCATTCTTTCGGAAGTGAAGCGCCAGCTTGGCGTGCCGCTGTTGACCGACGTGCACGAGTACACGCCGTTCGATGAAGTGGCCTCGGTCGTCGATGTGCTGCAGACACCGGCCTTCCTGTGCCGCCAGACCGATTTCATCCAGGCGGTGGCGCGCACGATGAAGCCGGTGAACATCAAGAAGGGCCAGTTCCTCGCGCCCTGGGACATGAAGCACGTGGTCGAGAAGGCGCGTGCGGTCGGCAACGAACAGATCATGGTCTGCGAGCGCGGCGCGAGCTTCGGTTACAACAACCTGGTGTCCGACATGCGTTCGCTGGTCGTGATGCGCGAAACCCGCTGCCCGGTGGTGTTCGATGCCACCCATTCGGTGCAGTTGCCGGGCGGGCAGGGTGCGTCGAGCGGCGGTCAGCGCGAATTCGTGCCGGCCCTGTCGCGTGCGGCGGTCGCCGTCGGCGTGGCCGGTCTGTTCATGGAAACCCATCCGGACCCGGACAAGGCCTTGTCGGATGGCCCGAACGCCTGGCCGCTCGGCAAGATGAAGGCCTTGCTGGAGACGCTGATGGCGATCGATCGCACCGTGAAGTCCGCCGATATCGGCTGAGAATCTCTGATTTGCAGGCTGGGCTGGCGAGCCCAGCCAAAAAAACGGCGCTATCGTCCAAAAAGAAACGGCCCGATTGCTCGGGCCGTTCCTGTTTCCACGTTTCAGTATCGGATCAGGCGGCGCGTTGATGGCGCAGGGCGACGCCTGCGACCAGCAGCGACAGCAGGGCGAGGCCGATCCAGTTCAGGCCCGGCACCGGCACACCCGGCGTCAGCACGGCGAAGCCGGTCGGATCGCCGCTGGTAGCGGTGGCCGGATCATCCGTGGTGCGCGTGGCGTCATTGGTGCCGTTGCCATCGCTGTCGTAGCTGATCGTGCCCTGGTTGGTGATCACGCCGGTGGCGCTGGGGTTGATCGTCGCGGTGATGGTGATCGTCACCGAACCGCCGGCCGCAATCGCGCCATTCCAGGTCACCGTGTTGGTGCCGATCGTGGCCACGGCTGTGCCCGAGGTCGCCGTGGCGCTGACCAGGGTCAGGCCGGCCGGCAGCACATCGGTGAACTCGTCGCCCGGGTTGTCCTGCTGCGTGCCGAGTCCGGCATTGGTCAAGGTCACCGTGTACGTCACCGGCGTGCTGGCGATGAAGCTGCCGCTGACCGTCTTGGTGCCACTGACATCGGCCGGCGAAAGCACCGTGGTGGTGTCGGTGGCGCTGTTGTTGCCCGGGTTCGGATCACCGGCGCCGGCACCCGTCGCCACCGTCGCGGTGTTCGACAGGACACCGACGGCGCTGCCGGAGACCGCGCAAGTCGCGGTGTAGGTCACGCTTGCACCGGACGGCAAGTTGGCGGTGTCGCCGATGTTGCCGCTGCCTGAGGCGGTACAGGTGCCGCCACCGGCGCCGACGCAGGTCCAGGTGCAGGTCAGACCGGCCGGGAAGGTGTCGGTGACGG
Source organism: Pseudomonadota bacterium (assembly GCA_022705045.1). Lineage (GTDB taxonomy): Bacteria > Pseudomonadota > Gammaproteobacteria > Xanthomonadales > Ahniellaceae > JADKHK01. The sequence goes on from JAKJFE010000037.1 coordinate 25,261, forward strand.
TGCTGCCCGGTGCGTTGCTCGGTCCCGGGTTGCTGGCGACGATGGTGTAGGTCAGCGAGCCGCCAGCCAGCACCGTCGTGACGCCGTCGGTCTTGGTGATGGCCAGGTCGGCGCTCGGGGCCAGCGTGTCGGTGTCGGTCGCGCTGTTGTTGCCCAGCACCGGATCCTCGATGGTGGTGTCCGCCGGCAGGGTGATCGTCGCGGTGTTGGCGATGCTCGCCGGGCTGCCGTCCACGTTGCCGTAGAAGGTGAAGTTCAGCAGGCCGCCGACCGGGAAGCTGGCGATGGTGACATCCAGGTTGCCCGTGCCGCCGGTCACCGGACAGGCCACGCCACCAGAGGCGTCGCAGGTCCAGGTCACGTCGATCAGGCCGGCCGGGATGGCATCGGTGATGCGGATGTTGGCTGCCGCGTCCGGCCCAAGGTTGCGCACGATCACCGAGTAGACCAGCAGATCGCCGGGCTCGTAGGTCGGCACGCCGTCGCTCTTGGTCAGCGACAGATCCGACAACGCATACACCAAGGTCTGCGCATTGCCCGCGCCGCTGCTGCTCGAGCCGCTGAAGTTGCCATCGCCGGCATAACTGGCGCTCACCGTGCGGTTGCCGAGGGCGTCGAAGCTCAGGTCGCAAGCGGTCGCCGGCAGCGTGGCCGTGCAGCTGGCCGATCCGCTGCTCAGGGTCACCGTACCGGTCGGCGTGCCCGCACCCGGCGCGTTGACGCTGAG
>JAKJFE010000162.1 GCA_022705045.1 Pseudomonadota bacterium
CGCAGTTCTCGCGGAAGATCACCATGTCGACCTGCGACGGGTCCTTCACAGGGCTCGGCACGCCCTTGAACCAGCGCACCGGGCGCAGGCAGACGTAGAGGTCGAGCATCTGGCGCAGCGCGACGTTGAGCGAGCGGATGCCGCCGCCGATCGGCGTGGTCAGCGGACCCTTGATCGACACCAGGTAATCGCGGCAGGCCTGCACGGTGGCATCCGGCAGCCAGTTGCCGAACTGGTTGTTGGCCTTCTCGCCGGCGTACACCTCCATCCAGTGGATCTTGCGCGCACCGCCATAGACCTTCTCGACCGCGGCGTCGAACACGCGCACCGAGGCGCGCCAGATGTCGGCGCCGGTGCCGTCGCCCTCGATGAACGGGATGATCGGATTGCTCGGCACCTTCAGCACGCCGTTGTCGATGGTGATCTTGGCGCCGTTCGCGGGCACGTTCAGGGTGGGCTCGGCCATGGGTGTTCTCCGGTTGAATGAGGTCCGCGCCGGAACGGCGCGAGGCCGCGCATTGTCGCGGGTTCGCAGCGACAGGACTAGGTGGGGGTGTTTGGCAGCGATGTCGTGATTCCGCACCGTTTCGCGCTGGCATGTCCACATCCCACAGCGAGACCGGCCATGCGACCTGCCCTGACTCTCCGTTCGATCCTGTTGTCCGCGGCCTGGTTCACCGCCACGGCCAACGCCGCCACACTCACCGTCGGCGGCAGCGGCTGCCAATTCCCGACCGTGCAGAAAGCACTGGACCATGCGGCCCTGAGCGCCGCCAGCGACGAGATCCGCGTCGCCAATACGCTTGCCTACACGCAGCAGGCGCTGACCAAGTCCGATCCTTACGACGTCAGCGTCACCGGCGGCTATGCGAACTGCAACATCGCGACGTCACCGACCGGTTCGACGGTGCTGGACGGCAGCGGCCGCAATGCCTCGGTCCTCACCGTCACCAACGGCAGCATCCAGTTGGCGAATCTGGTGATCACGGGTGGTGCGCCATTGAGCGGGCGTGGCGGCGGCGTGCAGGTGCGTGGCTCGGCGCAACTGACCACGTTCTCGAACGTGCGCATCACCGCGAACCGGGCGGGCGAGGGCGGCGGTCTGGCCATCGTCGGTTCGCCGAACCGCACGCTGTCGTTCCACGCCCAGAATCTGGTGGTCGACCACAACTACAGCAGTGTCGCGGGCGGCGGATTCTGGGCGACTTATGCGCAGGCGGTGAAACAGTCGGCGGGCATGCGCGTGGCTTACAACGAGACCGGCGGCGACGGCGGTGGCGCCTGGCTCGGGCCGAATGCCGTCATGCATCTGTGGTCGAGCAAGTACCCGAGCGGATTCGTCGACAACCTCGCCAAGGGCAATGGTGGCGGCGTCGCCGTGGTACGCGGCGCGTCACTGGCCATCTTTCATGCCGGCGGTCCTGCGCAACCCACCGAGATTTCGCGAAACAGCGCAGAGCGCGGCGGGGGCGTCTACCTTTTCACTGACATCCCCGCGGTCGCCTCGCTGCAAGCCCACGGCATGATCGGCGCCGACAACTCCGCACTGGCCGAGGGTGGATTCGCGTCCATCCATATGATCGGCGACAGCGGCGGCCTGCGAATCGGAGAAGTGCATGTCGACGCCAGCACGTTCTTCGGCGGCAGTCCTTGCGACCAGCCGCTGGAATGCAACGTGTTCCGTGGCAACGCGGCGATCGCGCGCGATGGCACACCACAGCCCGGCGCCCTGGTCGCGATCCGCAACGACGGCAAGGCGGCCGTGGGCTTCGCACGCTTCTGGAACGTCACCGCACGCGAGAATTTCGGCCACGACCTCGCCCATGCGTGGTCGGACGCACCCAGCGGATATGCCGAGGAGGTCGAATTCCGCGACAGCCTGGTGGTGCGCAACATCGCCGAGAAGCATCTGGTCGAGACCGAAGGCGACGCCGCACTGCACGTCTTCGGCAGCACCTTCGCGCGCAACGAAACCGGCGCGGCCACCTTGCAGGCGGACGACGCCAGCAGTTCCGTCTACATGTACGGGTCGATCTTCGACGATGACGCCGCATTGATGGACCGCGTGCCGCCAAGCCCGAGCATGTTCGCGTTGATGGCGCGTAATCCCGGTGCGACCGACGGCATGTCGCTGATCTTCCGCGACGACCCGCTGTTCGAGGACGCCGACCACGACGATTTCCGTTTGCGCCCATCCTCTCCTGCGCTCGACCGGATGTGGGATCTGCCGCCGGCGAATGGAGTCGATCGCGCCGGAAACCCGCGCACGGTCGATCTGCCCTGGGTGCCGGACTTCGACACGCCACGCGATCTCGGCTGCTTCGAACTGCAATAACACCCACGCTGCGGAACTTGTGCCCATGGCATGCACTCCATGGGCACCATGCCTGCCCTGACGCACCCGCTGACCCTCGAAGACCGCGCGCTGTCCCGAAACCGGTGGCGCCAGCGTCGCGTAGCCTGGGGGCAATCGCTGTTCCTCGGCGTCGTCCACGCGATGTTGGCGACGCTCGCGGTGATGCTCTGGCTGCAACTCGATCCCGGGACGCTGGTGTCTGCCGCGCGCTGGATCGACCTGCACGCGTCGGCGCTGGCGCTGTCGGCATTGGTTGGGGCGGCATGGGCGATGCGACGCCAACTGGTGGCGGACGCGCGCCGCCACGCGCGCTCATCGCACGCGGCACTGCCCGTCTGGCGCGACGCCCAGCGGCAACGTGACACCCGCCTGCGCTGGTTGTTCGCATGCGGGCTGGCGCTTGCGAGTGTCGCAGCCATGGGGCTGGTGGCGTTGCATGATGCGGCATCGGCACTGACGGCGGCCGACGCGCTGCGCTGGAGCGTGCTCGCGGCCCTGCTGGCCATCGTGTTCGTGCCGGCGCCGCGCGATCGGATGACACCGGAAATCGCGATATCTGCGCGACAGGCCACGGCGCCACGCTGGATCACGGCGCTCGCGACGCACGAATGGCCGCACCTGCCGCAGTGGTGGTGGCAGCGCGCCGGTTCGACCTGGATGCGCGGTCGTGCCGCGAGCGCACTGGCGACCGGCCTGCTGCTGGCGCCGAGCGAGGCGGTGGCGGTCGTGGTCCCGATCACGCTGCTGCTGCTCGGACTGCTGCTCAACGCCCTCGATGCCGCGCATCGCCTTGCCGGCGATGTCGCACGACTGCTGGCGATGCGTCCCGCCCCGCCCCGCCGCCTGTGGCGCAACCTGTGGCCGCTGCATGCGCTGCTGACCGCAGCACTGGCCCTTGTGGTGGCATCGCTGCTGCATCTGCTCGGCGCAGGTCTCGGGATCGTGATGCTGGTCGTGGCCGCGCTGATGCTCGGCGCCAGCATCGACCTGCTGCTCGCCGTCGTGCTGCGCGATACGCCGCAACGACTCGGTATCGCGCGCACGCAATGCCTGGTCCTGGCCGCGGCCCTGGCCAGCGCCTTCGCACCGATGGTCCTTCCCGGCGCGTTGCTGCTGCTCGCCGCACTCGCGCGGCGCGTCGCCCGGGATGATGGCCATGCTTGAGATCGACGGATTGACGGTCGAGCGCAGCGGCCGTCGCGTACTGGAGAGCCTCGACTGGCGGGTCGAGCGCGGTGAATGGGTCGGACTCGTCGGCGCCAACGGCACCGGCAAGTCGACCCTGATGGGCGCGATCGTCGGACTGGTCGCCGCGCAGGCCGGACAGGTGCGCATTGGCGGCCACGATGTCGCGACGCGCACGAGTGCCGCGCGCGATCTCTGCGCCGTCGCCGTCGCACCGGAACGCTTGCCGGATGGACTGACTGTGCGCCAGATGCTCGAGCTCGTGCATTCGGCTCGCGGCCTTCCGGCGAGCGCGTTGGCGGCATCGTTGGCGTTGACGGAGCGGCTCGGCCTGTCGCCCTGGCTCGACACCTTCCTCGGCGCCTGTTCGCTCGGCACACGCCAGAAAGCGGGCATCGTCGCCGGACTGTCCAGTCGTGCGCCGCTGTGGCTGCTCGACGAATCGCTGAACGGTCTCGACCCGGTCAGCGCCTACGCGTTCAAGCAATTCCTCGCCGAACAGCAGCGCATCGGCGACACCGCCATCGTGCTGGCCACACACGGCATCGAACTCGCCGAACGATTGCTCACGCGCGTCAGCGTGTTGCGTGACGGACGCATCGGCGACGACTTCGATCGCAACCGGCTCGATGCCATCCGCGCTGATCCGTCGCGTTCGGTGGAAGCGGTACTCGTCGCGGCCATGCGCGGCGACTGACGTCCGCCGTCTTCACGCCGGCTGCGCATGCGCCGACGCACGCTGGCGCGATGTGGCACGTCGTCTGGTTCAAGCGCGATCTGCGCAGCGAAGATCACGCCCCGCTGGCCGCAGCCGCGGCGCGCGGTCCGACGCTGCCGTTGTATGTCGTCGAGCCGGAACTGTGGTCGCAACCCGATGCCAGCGGACGCCAGTGGGCGTTCGTGCGCGAATCCCTGCAGGCCTTGCGTGCGGCGCTGGCCGAACTCGGCTTGCCCCTGGTCGTGCGCAGCGGTGACGTGGTCGCCGTGTTCGAGCGGCTGCAGCGTCGGCATGGCATCGCCGCGATCCATGCGCATCAGGAGACCGGCAACGACTGGACCTTCCAGCGCGACCGCCGTGTGCTCGGCTGGGCGCGCGAGCAGGGCATTATCGTGACCGAACATCCCGCGTTCGGCGTGGTGCGCCGGCTGCGCAGCCGGAACCGGTGGACGGCGCAATGGGAACAGGTGATGCGCGCACCGATCGCGCCGCTGCGGATCGCGCCGCAACCGCCGCTGCCATTCGACATCGGCCTCATCCCGGAATGGCCGACACCCGCGCTGGCCGACGACGACTGCCCCGGCCGCCAACACGGCGGCCGCGAGGAAGCACTCGCGCTGCTCGAGAGTTTCCTTGCCGAACGCGGCCGTCACTACACACGCGAGATGTCGAGCCCGTTGAGCGCAGCCTCGGCCTGTTCGCGACTGTCGCCGCACCTGGCCTGGGGCACACTCGGGCTGCGCGAACTGGTGCAGCGTGTGCGCCATGAGCGCGCCCGCGCCGGTGATGCCAGCGACGTCGATGCCTTCGCGCAGGCCGAGTGCGGCGACGCGTTGCCGCCGCGAGATGCACGTCGCAGCCCGAATCCGCGGAAGCGCTCCCTGGCCTCGTTCGAATCGCGCCTGCACTGGCATTGCCATTTCATCCAGAAGCTCGAATCCGAACCCGACATCGAGTTCCACAACGTGCATCGCGGCTTCGACGGATTGCGTGAACACGACTTCGATGCGTCGCGTTTCGATGCCTGGCGACGCGGCGAAACCGGCTGGCCCTTCGTCGATGCCTGCCAGCGCATGCTGGCCGCGACCGGCTGGATCAACTTCCGCGTGCGCGCCATGCTGGTTGCGGTCGCCAGTTACCACCTGTGGCTGCATTGGCGCGAACCGGCGCTGCACCTGGCGCGCCGCTTCACCGACTACGAGCCCGGCATCCATTTCCCGCAGGTGCAGATGCAAAGCGGTGTCACCGGCATCAACATTCCGCGCATCTACAACCCGATCAAGCAAAGCCAGGACCAGGACCCGCGCGGCGTCTTCATCCGGCGCTGGCTGCCGGCGCTGCGCCACGTGCCCGACAGCTTCCTGCACACGCCGTGGCTCATGGGGTCGACCCAGCAACGTGCGGCCGGCTGTCGCATCGGCGTCGACTATCCGGCACCCGTCGTCGATCACGAGATCGCGGGACGCGAAGCACGCAGTCGCTACCTCGCGTGGCGACGCCAGCCGGGCATGCGTGAACTGGCCGAGTCGGTGCTGACCCGCCACGGCAGCCGCAAGCGCAGGATTGCGACGCGTGTCGCGACGACGTCGCCGCAACCCGATCTGTTCGCGCCGTGAAGCTGCCGCCGCGCTACACCAAATCAACCTTGCCGACCAAGGTCTGCGCCACCTGCGGCCGTCCCTTCGCGTGGCGCCGCAAATGGGCGCGCGACTGGGACGCGGCCCGCCACTGTTCCGAGGCCTGCCGTACAAAGAAGAGGGCGCCATCGCTGGCGCCCTCCTGATCCAC
>JAKJFE010000163.1 GCA_022705045.1 Pseudomonadota bacterium
CCGCCTCTGGGTGTTCCAGAACCGGCAGGCCCCGCGCGACTGGTTCGTGCAGGGGATCTACGCGTGATCCGTCATGGCCGTCGCCTACGCCGAACTGCATTGCCTGTCGAACTTCACGTTCCTGCGTGGGGCGTCGAGTGCGCTGGAGTTGTTCCGGCGTGCGCAGCAACTGGGATATGACGCACTCGCGATCACCGACGAGTGTTCGCTCGCCGGCATCGTGCGGGCGCATGAGGCGGCGGAGAAAACCGGGCTGCGGCTGATCGTCGGTGCCGAGTTCACCCTGATCGACGGCACACGCTTCGTGCTGCTGTGCATCAACCACGACGGCTACACGAATCTCTGCCGCATCATCACCCAGGGTCGGCGCGCATCCGAAAAAGGCACGTATCGACTGATGCGCGAAGATGTCACCGGTCGCGGCGACGGGTTGATCGCGCTGCTGCTGCCGACGCTGAACGCTGCGGACGACGACGCCATCCGCTGGGCCCGCTCCGTCTTCACCGAGCGCGTCCATCTCGCCGTCGAACTGCATCGCGGCGCGCAGGATGCGGAACGGCTGGCGGCCCTGCTCGAACTCGCCGCCCAGCACGATCTGACGCCGGTGGCTTGCGGCGACGTGCACATGCACGTACGTGCGCGGCGCGCGCTGCAGGACACCTTGACCGCGATCCGCCTGAACACCACGGTCGCCGCGGCCGGACATGCCCTGCATCCGAATGGCGAACGACATCTGCGCCGCATCGAAGACCTGGCCGAGATCTATCCGCGCGCCCTGCTCGAGGCCAGCGTGCGCATCGCCGGGCAGTGCCGCTTCACGCTGAAGAATCTGAACTACGCATACCCGCGCGAACTGGTGCCGGAAGGCCTGACGCCGACGCAGCATTTGCGCGCCCTGACCGAAGCCGGCGCGCGTCGTCGCTGGAAAGAAGGCGTACCGCCACACGTGCGCGACCTGATCGAGAAGGAACTGGCGCTGATCGCCGACCTGAAGTTCGAATCCTTCTTCCTGACCGTCGAGGACATCGTCCGTTTCGCGCGTAGCCGCAACATCCTCTGCCAGGGCCGCGGTTCGTCGGCGAACTCGGTGGTGTGTTTCTGCCTCGGCATCACCGCGGTCGACCCGGCGCGCATGAACGTGTTGTTCGAGCGTTTCCTGTCGAGCGCGCGCGGGCAGCCACCGGACATCGACGTCGACTTCGAACACGAGCGCCGCGAGGAAGTGATCCAGTACATCTACGGAAAATACGGCCGCGACCGCACCGCACTCGCCGCCACCGTCATCTGCTACCGCACCCGCAGCGCGTTGCGCGATGTCGGTCGCGCGCTCGGCTTGCCGATCGACACCGTCGAGCACTTCAGCAACATCATCGGCGGCTGGGATTCACACACGGTGCTGGAACAACGCCTGCGCGAACACGGCTACGACCCGGAGGCGCCGATCCTGCGCAAGACCCTCCATCTGGTACGACAACTGCGCGGCTTTCCGCGGCACCTGTCGCAACACGTCGGTGGCTTCGTGATCTCCGAACATCCGCTGGCGGCGCTGGTGCCGATCGAGAACGCGGCCATGCCGGACCGCACCATCATCCAGTGGGACAAGGACGACCTCGAAGCGATGCGCCTGCTCAAGGTCGACGTGCTCGCGCTCGGCATGCTCAGCTGCATTCGCCGCTGCCTCGACCTGCTGCGCACGCATCGCGGCCGCGACTACACGCTGGCGACGATCCCGGCCGAAGACGCGGCGACCTACGCGATGATCCAGCGCGCCGACACCGTCGGCGTGTTCCAGATCGAATCGCGGGCGCAGATGAGCATGCTGCCGCGACTGAAACCAACCTGCTTCTACGACCTCGTCATCGAAGTCGCGATCGTGCGCCCAGGCCCGATCCAGGGCGGCATGGTCCATCCCTACCTGCGTCGTCGCAACAAGGAGGAAGACGTCACCTACGAGATGGAAGAACTGCGACCGGTGCTCAAGCGAACACTCGGCATCCCGCTATTCCAGGAACAGGTGATGCAGCTGTCGATGGTCGCAGCGCATTTCTCGGCTACGGAAGCCGACGAACTGCGCCGCTCGATGGCCGCATGGAAACGTCACGGCGGCCTCGAACACCTGCGCGAAAAACTGCTCGGCCGCATGCGTGCGCGCGGCTACAGCGAAGACTTCTGCAACCGCATCTTCGAGCAGATCAAGGGCTTCGGCGACTACGGTTTCCCGGAATCGCACGCCGCCAGTTTCGCCATCCTCGCCTACGCGTCGAGCTGGCTGAAATGCCACGAACCCGCGGCCTTCGCCTGCGCCCTGCTGAACTCGTTGCCGATGGGCTTCTACGCGCCGGCGCAGATCGTGCAGGACGCGCAACGGCACGATGTCGAGGTGCGTGCGGTCGATGTGATGCACAGCGACTGGGACTGCACGCTGGAGGACGAAGCCTTGCGCCTCGGTCTGCGCCAGATCGATGGCCTGCCGCAAGCCTGCGCCGAACGCATCATGGCGGCGCGGCGTGATCAGCCATTTGCCGACGTGCGCGATCTGGTCGAACGCGCCGCGTTGAATCGATTCGAGCAAGCGCGTCTCGCCGACGCCGATGCATTGCGCAGCCTGTCCGGCGACCGCCATCGCGCACGATGGGACGTGGAAGCGCTGGCCGCACCGACCGCGGTCTTTGGACAAGCGCGTATCGCCGAAGAAGCGGTGGCCTTGATCCAGCCCAGCCTGTTCGACGACGTATCAGCCGACTACGCCCGTGTCGGCCTGTCGCTGAAAGCGCATCCGGTATCGCTGGTGCGCAAGCAACTGCGCGCCCGGCGCGCATTGTCCGCAGCCGAGATCGCGCAACGTCCGCACGACGCACGCGTGCGGGTCGCCGGCCTGGTCACGGTGCGGCAGCGGCCAGGCACGGCCAGCGGCGTCACCTTCGTCACGCTGGAAGACGAAACCGGCGTCGTCAATCTCGTGGTCTGGCTGCGCGTGGCGGAAGCGCAACGGCGCGTGCTGCTGGAATCGCGCCTGCTCGCCGTCGACGGCCGCGTGCAACGCGCCAACGGCGTGCAACACGTGGTCGCCGAACGCCTGCACAACTACAACACCCTGCTCGGCGACCTCGCCACCCGCTCGCGGGATTTTCATTGAGCCGCAGGATCAATCCAGCAATGGATTGCAAACGGACAAGGCGGGAATTCGCAGGAAATCGGTGTCGTTCGAATACACGGTGGCCCGATCACGATGTGCGATGGCGGCGATCTGCAGATCGGTGCTCAGATTGCCGGCGACGCCGAGTTCGCGCATCCAGCGCAGCACCTGCGCACGCGAACGTTCGCACAGCGCCAGAGATTCCACATGCGGCAACGATTGCCATTGCTCGATCAGCGCCACGGCCGTATCAACCGGCAACGGATTCGCGAACACGCCACGGCGTGTGGTCAACCGCAGGAAGCCGAAGCTGACGACATCGCACAAACCGATCGGCTCGTCACCGTTCAGGCAGTCCTGCCACCAGCGATGCGCCAGTGCATGTTGCGGGAACGTCGCGTCGATCGCATACACGAGCAGATTCAGATCGGGAACGATCATGGCTGCTTTCGCAATGCCTCGGAGGCATCGTCCGACAAGGCATCGTCCAGAGCCGTGTTCAGTCGCTGCGGATCGATGCCGGGCATCAGCCCGAGTCGAAACGAAGGCACCTCGGCCACGACCGATGCCACGCGCTTCGGATCGCTCAAGCCGCGACGGATAGCGGCATTCACGGTTTCCTTGAAGCCCTTCTTGTTGCGATTCATCGTCCGCTCGACAAGGCGCTGGACATCCGGTTCCAGCGTGATCGTGCTGCGCATGGCATCACTCCATCAACTATTTGATGCTTTGATGCTAACACAATGTCGAAGTCTGCTCGACGCCCGCACGGCGCCCTCGCGATGAGGGTTCAGGCCATGCGAAAGTGCATCCCCCACGGCTTCTGCGCACACAGATGACCAACACCCGCCACCGCCAAGGCCTCTGGCTCGCGCTGATCGCGGCGGTGCTGTTTTCGGCCAAGGCCATCGTCGCCAAACTCATGTATCGCCATGGCGTTGACGCGACCACGGTGCTGGCCTTGCGCATGTTGTTCTCGCTGCCGGTGTTCGCGACCGTGGCGGCGGTCGAGACGATGAAGGCGCATCGCAGCCAGCCGGCGCTGGACGGGCGCACGCGCGAGCGGATCGTGCTGCTCGGACTGCTCGGCTACTACCTGTCGAGCTTCCTCGACTTCTGGGGTCTCGAATTCATCAGCGCCTCGCTGGAACGGCTGATCCTGTTTCTGAATCCAACCCTGGTGCTGCTGATCGGCCTGATCTTCCTGCGCAAGCCGGTCGCGCGGGCGCAGTGGATCGCGATGATCGTCAGTTACGCTGGCATCGTGCTGGTGTTCGCCGAGAACCTGCGCATCGACGGCAACCACGTCGCGCTCGGTGCGGCTTTGGTGTTCGGCGCGGCGCTGAGTTATGCCTTCTATCTGCTGTTGTCGGGCGAGTTGCTGAAGCGGCTAGGCAGCCTGCGACTGGTCGCCTATGCGATGTGTGTGTCGACCGTCGCCTGCCTCGCCCACTTCGCGATCACCAACGACATCGACGACCTCGTGCAGCCGCGCGCGGTCTACGTGCTGTCGGCGATCAACGCATTGTTCTGCACCGTGGTACCGGTCTATTTCACGATGTTCGCGATCGACCGCATCGGCCCGGCTGCAACGTCGCAAACGGCGATGGTCGGCCCCGTCTCGCTGCTGTTCCTCGGCTGGTGGATCCTCGGCGAAGCGATCACGCCGATCCAGATCGCCGGCACTGCCGTCGTCATCGCCGGCATCGCACTGTTGGCGCGGCACAACGCGGCGATGGCGAAGCGCGTCGATCCTGTCGAGTAACGCCCTTCGACAGGCTCAGGGCGAACGGGTGAGGCAGGCCCTTCGACAGGCTCAGGGCGAGCGGACTACGGCATCAATTCATGGTCAGGCGCAGACGCACGTGGCGCAGGTTGCGTGGGTCGCTCGGCGTGTCATCGAGTACGGTGATGTCGGCAAACATCGTGGTGTTCAGATGCAGGCGCTTGAGGATCATCTCGGTGGACTCGCCGCCGATCACGTCCAGCGTCGCGATGTAGACGCCGCCCTCTTCCTCGACCTTGCCGACGCTGACCATCGGGTGCTGCATGCGCTCGATTTCCTGTTGCACGCGCATCACGCTCGGCCGCCAGGCCGGCTTCGATCCATCGACTGCGGTGCCGAACAGAAACTGCATGCTGTAGCCATTGTTCGACCAGATCGGCGCACGCGTCACGTCATACGCAATGCCGGCGTCGCGCAAGCGATCTTCGAAGGCGCGCACATCGTCGGAATTCGATGCATTCAAGCTCGCGAGCACGCGATCGCCGCTGTCCTTGAGCCCACCGAGATTGACGCCGCCGAGCACCGATGGCGTGAGCACCCGGCGCATCGCCTGCACCTGTTCGGATTCGGGGATCGGCACGTATTCGACCGGCTTCGGTTCGCTGATATGCGGCCAGCGGATCGCGTTGCCGACCGTCTGCGCGGTGCCGAGTTTGGGAATGCTGATGCGCGCCGAGTCGTAGCTGTAGATCGTGGTGCGCTCGCGGCCATGGAACGACGCGGACAGTCCGAGCCCCTTGCCCGAGCGAGACAAGGACACGGTCGACTGGCCTTCCAGCCAGCCCTGTTCCGTCTGACGACTCGCGCTGGCCTTGCCCTTCAACACGATGGACGAGCCTGCGCAAACATAGTCGAGGCCTTGTGTCAGCGTGCGCGACGGCTGCGTGGACATCGGACTGCTCTTGCCGCTCTTGATCCAGAACTGCAGCGCGATGTCGGTCCGTCCGGTGATCTTCACCCCGCTGTCAGTGAACCCGGCCATCCGCAAATCCAGCACCTCCAACGCGTCGCCGAGCACGGGACCGAAGCCATCGACACGGTAATGCCCGGCCAGATCGGGACAGTCCTGCGCCGCGACATCGTGTGTCGACGCACTCGCCACACACACCAACGCCA
>JAKJFE010000164.1 GCA_022705045.1 Pseudomonadota bacterium
GCCGGCCGCGCTCGGCAAGCCGGTGCTGGTCGGGCCGCATACCTTCAACTTCGCCGAAGTCACCGAGAACCTGATCAGCGATGGTGCCGCGTTGCGCGTGCAGAACGCGGTCGAACTCGGCGACACTGTCTCGCGCCTGCTCGCCGACCCGCCCGCGCGTCACCGCATGTCGGCCAACGCGCTGGCCGCGGTCGAACGCGAGCGCGGTGCCGTATCCCGCTGTGTCGAGATCGTCGCGACGGTGATGGAAGGGCGGATGCCGTGAGCAGCACATCCGCGATTCCGGTGCTGACCTATCACGCGATGAACGTGAACGGCGTCGACTATGCCGACAACGACCACGTCGCGCTGGCTGCGGATCTGGCCTGGCTGCATGCCCACGGCTGGCGGATCGTGCCGCTGGCTGCGGCCGTCGCCGCCTTGTTCGAGGGCGGTGCAGCGCTGCCACCGCGCAGTTGCGCGATCAGTTTCGATGACGGTTCCTGGTTCGACTGGCACGACCTTGATCATCCAGTCTACGGCCGCCAGCGCGGTCTGGCCGGCATCCTCCGCGATTTCCGCGATCGCCACGGCGTCGCGGTGCATGCCACCAGTTTCGTCATCGTGTCGCCGGACGCGCGCGCCGAACTGGATCGCACCTGCATGCTCGGCTTGGGGTGGTGGGGACACGACTGGTGGCCGGCCGCCGAATCCGAGGGGCTGGTCGCGATCGAGTCGCACAGCTTCGACCACAACCACCACACCTTGCGGGCGACCGCGCAAAAAGATGGCCGTACCGGGCGATTCGACGTGATCGAGGACGAGGCGACGGCGGACATCGAAATCCTGCACGCGAGCCGTTGGCTCGATGCCCTGTTGCCGACTCGGCGCACGCGGCTGTTCGCCTATCCCTACGGTCAGAGTTCGGCATTCCTGCGCGAGGACTACCTGCCGCGCCGCTCCGCCGACCACGGGCTGGTCGCCGCGTTCGGCACCGAACCGCGCATGATGCGCGCCACCGACTCGCGCTGGAACCTGCCGCGTTTCGTCTGTGGGGCCGATTGGCGCAGTACCGACGAACTGGCCAGGCTGCTCGACGCCGCCTAGAACGGGCCGATCGCGTGCGCCTTGGCGATCAGGGCGCGTTGCACGACCTCGTGCAGCGGCTTGTGCCAGTGCACCAGCAGGAACTCGTGTCCGGCCGGCTCGAATCCGGCAGCCAGATCGACCTCGTAGGCGCGCGCGTCGCCGCAGTGACCGAAGTAGGCGTCGCAATCGCCCGCGTAGTGACGGAATCCGGCGCGCAGCAGGTGCACCAGCACGCCGCCCGACGCGCTCACCGCCTCGCGCTGCGTTTCCGACATGCGCCGGATCACCGCACCGTCGGTGCAGCCACCGCCGACCAGCCGGATATCGCCGAAGCGTCCGAAGTTCAGGTAACTCAACGGCCACAACGCCCCGTCTTCATCGCGATGAAACGCCACGAAGTGATCGCCCGTCTCCGGCAACGGATGCCCGAACTTGCGCCGGAACAGCTCCGCAAACGGCGTCGCATTGCTGATCGCGGTGAGGATCAGGAAATCGGGTGGGGACATGGGAATTCCGCTCGCGGGTGGACGATGGCTTGTCGGTCGATTGTAAGAGCGTGATGCGATCTGCGTCGCGATTGCCTGGCGCGGACGGACGCAGTAAGGTTGTCAAACACTATTTGACGGTGCCGCGATGGAACTGACCGTACGCAAGATGGGCAATTCAGTGGGTGTCACGTTTCCGTCCACCGTGGTCAAGGATCTCGGGTTGGAGGTCGGTCAGGCTATGGCGCTCAGCACCCGTGGCGGCAAGCTTGTGCTGGTGCCGAAGAAGCCGGCGCGCCCGACCTTGGCGGAGCTCCTGGCGACCTGCGACCTCAAGGCGCCCACGCCGCCGGTGGATGCGCTCTGGGAGAACGCCAAGCCCGTGGGTTCCGAGGCGTGGTGAAGCGGCGTCCGTTCGAGCGAGGCGACATCGTGGTCGTCGACCTCGATCCTGCATCGGGTTCCGAGCAGCGCGGACGACGTCATGCACTGGTGCTGACGACGGCCGACTACAACGCCGCACTCGGGCGCGCACTGGTCGCGCCGATCACGCAGGGCGGCAATTTTGCTCGGTACGGCGGATTCGCCGTGTCATTGAGCGGCGCAGGACTGGACACCCAAGGCGTCGTGCTGCTGACCGACCTGCGCGTCATGGACCTCGCCGTGCGCGGTGCCAAACGCGTCGAGACCGCCCCCAAGTTCCTCGTCGACCTGATCCTTGATCGCGTCAAGGCGCTGCTGGATTGATTGAGGCCGCATCGACGTAGCAGTGGCGACGAATGATCCAAACCGGGATCGCAAACATTGGGAAGACAAATGATCAGTCGAGAGAAGGCTCTGTTGCGGTTCTACTCAAGGTTCCGCGGAAGAAGGCCCGGTGTGGTCGAAGCCCTTGCACGTCAGCCGATTGGCTACTGGTTTGCAATGTGCGCACTGTTGGCCATGGCGTGGATCGTCGCGATCTATTCCGCTTTTCCCGCGGCGCAGCTGCTGCTCGGCATGATCATCGGCGGGGTGCTTAGGGATATCGGTTGGATGCTTCGATTCAAGCGCGATTGGCCCGTCCTGGATCGTGTCCTCAACTGGGAAGCAGTCGAGCATCGGCTTGTCGAACCTCAAAACGACAAGGTATCCGACTGACCGAACATCACATATCGAACTTGCGAAGTTCGAAGCCGCGGGCTTTGTAGTCGGTCCAGCGGGTGCGGGAGCCTTCGCGTTCGGCGGGGTCGGCGGGCACGACTTCCTTGACCGATTCGGGTGTGCCGGGCACGGTGCTGTCGCGGAGGTTGATGACGAGTGCGCGCATCGGGCTGTCGAACTCGGGCGGGACGACGAGCACGGGCGTGACGTCGTCGTCCTCGTCGCCGGCGATCTGGTGGCCGATGAAGCCGTCGGGGTCGAATTCCCAGAGCAGTTCGTCGATGGCTTCCGCCTGTTCCGCGCTGCGCGCATGAATCAGCGTCGGGATCTGTTGCGCGTACGCCATCTTCGCCAGTTCGCACACCAGCAGCAGCGGATTCTCGCGGAAGCGCGGCTTGTCGATCAGGTAGAAGTCGGCGCGTGGCACGTCAGGCGGCCTGCTGCATCAGCCACTGCATCAGCAGCGGCAGCGGACGCCCGGTCGCGCCGCCCTTGCGGCCCTCGTCCGAGGCGCTGCCGGCGACATCGAGATGGGCCCAGCGCAGGCCTTCGGTGAAGCGCGCGAGGAAACACCCGGCGGTGATCGCGCCGGCGTTCTTGCCGCCGATGTTGGCGACGTCGGCGAAGCTGGTTTCGAGTTGCGTCTGGTAGTCGTCCCAGAGCGGCAGACGCCAGGCACGGTCGTGGACTTCAACGCCGGCCGCGAGCAGTTCGTCGGCGAGGTCGTCGTGTTTGGTCATCAGGCCGCTGGCGTGTTTCCCGAGCGCGACGATGCAGGCGCCGGTGAGCGTGGCGATGTCGATCACCGTTTCCGGTTCGAAGCGGCGCGCGTAGGTGAGTGCATCGCACAGGATCAGGCGGCCTTCGGCGTCGGTGTTCAGTACTTCGACGGTGAGGCCGGACATGGTCGTGACCACGTCGCCCGGGCGCGAGGCATCGCCGTCCGGCATGTTCTCGACGGCCGGCACGATGCCGATCAGGTCGATCGGCAGGCCGAGGCGCGCACTGGCCTCGATCGCGCCGAACACCGAAGCAGCACCGCACATGTCGTACTTCATTTCATCCATGCCGGCGGCCGGCTTGATGCTGATGCCGCCGGTGTCGAAGGTGACGCCCTTGCCGACCAGCGCGACCGGCTTGCGTTCGCGCGTGCCGCGGTAACGCAGCACGATGAGCTGCGGCGGATTGGCACTGCCGCGTGCGACCCCGATCAGTGCATTCATGTTCAGGGCCTGCATCTGCGCACGGTCGAGCACGTCGACCTCGACATTGGTCAGGTCGCGCGCCATCTGCCGTGCCACGTCCGCCAGGTGCAGCGGCGTGCAGATGTTCGGCGGCAGGTTGCCGAGTTCGCGGGTGCGGCGCATGCCGTGGGCGATGGCGCGGCCAGCGTGCACGCTGGTTTCGTCGTGGGTGGCGATGGCGAGTTCGGCCAGGCCATCCGGTTTCTCGGGCTTGCGGCGGGTGGCGTCGTAGCGATACAGCGCGGTTTCGGCGGCGATCACGTGTTCGCGGACGGCCCAGGCGGCATCGCGGCCTTGCACCGCGAGTTCGGCGAGCCAACTCGCGGCCTTGCGCGCAGGGCCATTGCGCAGCGCCTTCAGCGCCTCGCGGACGACATCGAGGTACCGCGCCGCGCTCAATTGCGATGCCTCTCCCAGGCCGACCAGCAGCACGCGCTTCGCGGCCACATTCGGCAGGTCGTAGAGCTTCGTGAGCTGTTTCGGCTTGCCGCCGACATCGCCGGCCTCGATGCGGGCACGGATGGCGCCGCCGCAGACCAGGTCCACCTCGGCGGTGGCGGCGGGCAGGGCGCCGCGCTCGAACACGCCGAGGATGAGCACGTCGGCGACACACTGCGCCGGCTGGGCCTTGAGCGAAACGACTTCGATGTTCATGCGGGCATCCTGCGGAAACCGTCGGCTTCCGTTCATGTGAAAGGGGAGGGCGACATCGCATCGCCTGATAGACTCGCGCGGCCCTGCACCCAGGGCCCCGCAACGGCCGGCAGTCTAGCAAACCGGTCCGCCCGACCCTCGAACCGAAGCACCGGATGCTGCGCATCATCGACCGCTACCTGCTGCGCGAACTGACCCGATCCTTCGTCGCGGTCAATGCCGTGCTGCTGCTCGTCACCTTCGGCGGGGTGCTGACCGACGTCCTGAACAAGATCGCGCGCGGCAAGCTGCCGGCCAGCCTGCTGCTGGCCCAGGTCGGTCTGCGTTCGCTGGACGCACTGGCCATCATCCTGCCGCTCGGTCTGTTCCTGACCGTGCTGCTGGCGTATGGGCGCCTCTATCGCGACAGCGAGGTGGCGGTTCTGGCGGCCTCCGGGCTGCGCCTGCGCGAGATGCTGAAGCCGGTGCTCTGGCTGGCCTTGCCGCTGCTGGCCGCACTCGCCGGCATCACCTTCGTCGCCAGCCCGCGCGCGCTGGCGCTGGCCGACAGACTCGTCCAGGACGCGAACCGTTCCCTGCTCGTGGCCGGTCTCGAAGCCGGCCGTTTCGTGGACCTGCCGGGTGGCCTGGGCGTGATCTACATCGGGCGAATGAGCGCCGATGGCCGCACCTTCTCGCGCCTGTTCGTGCAGTCCGAGAACGAGGGGCGGCTCGACATCATCACTGCAGCGAAAGGCGAGTTGTACAACGACCGTGCCGGCCGCGAACGCTACTTGCGCCTGCAGGACGGCTTCCGCGTCGAAGGCACCCTGGACGCACCGGACTTCCGCGCCATGCGTTTCGGGCGCAACGACATCCGTCTGCCCGAACCCGAAGCCGAAGGTCCGAAGCGCGCGGAAACCCGTCACGACACCGCGGTCCTGCTGGCCAGCAACAAACGCGCCGACCGGGCCGAATTGCATTGGCGCCTCGCGGTGCCGCTGTCCGCGGTGGTGCTGGCCCTGCTCGCGTTCCCGTTGGCGCGATCGGCGCCGCGCGAACCACGCTTCGGCAAACTCATCATCGCCGTGCTGTCCTATGTCGTGTACGTGAACCTGCTTGCGCTCGGGCGTGGCTGGCTGGCGGATGGCAGCCTGCCGATGGCGATGGGCCTGTGGTGGGTGCATGGTCTCGGACTGATTCTGTTCGCCTTGCTGTACCTGCTCGGTACGCGCCTGCCCAGGCCCGCGACGGTGCGGGCATGATCGGCCTGACCCGTGCCGACCGGCTGATTGCACGCCAGGTGCTGGGTGCGACCTTGCTCGCGTTGGCGATCTTCATCGGCATCGACGCCCTGTCCGCGTTCATCCGCGAGATCGACGAGATCGGCGAGGGCAACTACACGCTGATGATGGCGGTGACCTATATCGCCTACACGATTCCGCGGCGCATCTACGAGCTTTTC
>JAKJFE010000165.1 GCA_022705045.1 Pseudomonadota bacterium
TCGCGATCGCGCCGATCGATTTCCAGGACATCAGCTACTACGCGGCGCCGAAGAAGAAGTTCAAGTCGCTGGACGAAGTCGATCCGAAGCTGCTCGAAACCTACGACAAGCTCGGCGTGCCGCTGCATGAACGCGCCCGTCTCGCCGGCGTCGCGGTCGATGCGGTGTTCGACTCGGTCTCGCTCGGCACCACCTTCAAGGACGAACTGGCCAAGGCCGGCGTCATCTTCTGCTCGTTGTCGGAAGCGGTGCACACGCACCCGGAACTCGTGCGCCAGTACCTCGGCAGCGTGGTGCCGACCGGCGACAACTACTTCGCGGCGCTGAATTCGGCGGTGTTCTCGGACGGCAGCTTCGTCTTCGTGCCGAAGGGCGTGCGCTGCCCGATGGAACTGAGCACCTATTTCCGCATCAACGCCCGTGACACCGGCCAGTTCGAACGCACCCTGATCGTCTGCGAGGAACGCGCCCACGTCAGCTACCTCGAAGGCTGCACCGCGCCGATGCGCGACGAGAACCAGTTGCATGCCGCGGTCGTGGAACTGGTCGCGCTCGACGACGCCAGCATCAAGTATTCGACCGTGCAGAACTGGTATCCGGGCGACGAGAACGGCGTCGGCGGCATCTACAACTTCGTGACCAAGCGCGGTGAATGCCGCGGCGCCCGCAGCAAGATTTCCTGGACCCAGGTCGAGACCGGCTCGGCCATCACCTGGAAATATCCGAGCTGCGTGCTGAAGGGCGACGATTCATCGGGCGAGTTCTACTCGGTCGCGCTGACGCACCATCGCCAACAGGCCGACACCGGCACCAAGATGATCCACCTCGGCCGCAACACCAAGTCGAAGATCATCAGCAAGGGCATCAGTGCCGGGCGCGGCCAGAACACCTACCGCGGCCTCGTGAAGGTCGACAAGAACGCCGATGGTGCGCGCAACTTCACGCAATGCGATTCCTTGCTGATCGGCAAGCGCTGCGGCGCCCACACCTTCCCCTACATCGAAGTGAAGACGCCGAACGCCGTCGTCGAACACGAAGCGACCACCTCGAAGATTTCCGACGACCAGCTCTTTTACTGCCTCGCCCGCGGCATCGGCGAAGAAGACGCCGTCTCGATGATCGTCGACGGCTTCTGCAAGCAGGTCTTCCGCGAACTGCCGATGGAGTTCGCCGTCGAAGCCAAGAAGCTGCTGGAAGTCAGTCTCGAAGGCGCGGTGGGATGAGCATGAAAGCCGAACTCCGCAACGCTTACCACCACGAACACGCCTCCGCCGATGCGGCGATCGCGCGTGGCGAACTCGATGCCGCGTTCGCGCATCTGGAGCGCGCGCACATCCTGAGCCAGCGCTTCGCGTTCGCGCATGCGTGGACGCACCTGCGCATGCTCACGGTCGGCTGGCGTCGTCGCGATGCGCGCGAAATCGTCGGGCAGGTGTTCCGCAGCGTCGCGGCGCTGACCAAGTCGAAGCTCTGGGTACCGCTCGGCAATACCGGCGGCGCCAACGTCAATCCTTTCCAGCCGATGCCGGCACCGCCGGATCTGCGCCCCTACCTGGACTGAACCATGTTGAAGATCGACAACCTCCACGTCCGCGTCGCCGGCAAGGACATCCTCAAGGGCCTGACGCTCGAGGTGAAGGCCGGCGAAGTGCACGCCATCATGGGCCCGAACGGCGCCGGCAAGTCCACACTCGGCTACGTGCTCGCCGGCCGCGAAGGCTACGAAGTCACGCAAGGCACGGTGACCTTCAACGGCCAGGATCTGCTGGCACTGGAACCCGAAGCGCGCGCCGCGACCGGCGTCTTCCTGGCGTTCCAGTATCCGGTCGAAATCCCGGGCGTGAACAACACCTATTTCCTGCGCGCCGCCTACAACGCCCAGCGCAAGCATCGTGGCGAGCCCGAGCTCGACTCGATGGCCTTCCTCAAGCTCGTGCGCGAGAAGCTGAAGGTGCTGCACCTGAAGGACGAGCTGCTGAACCGCGCCGTGAATGAAGGCTTTTCGGGCGGCGAAAAGAAGCGCAACGAAATCTTCCAGATGGCCGTGCTCGAACCCGCGCTGGCCATCCTCGACGAGACCGATTCCGGCCTCGACATCGACGCACTCAAACTCGTGGCCGAAGGCGTGAACCGCCTGCGCTCGCCCGAACGCGCCTTCCTCGTCATCACCCATTACCAGCGCCTGCTCGACTACATCGTGCCCGACGTCGTGCACGTGCTCGCCGACGGCAAGATCGTGCAGAGCGGCGACAAGGACCTGGCACTCAAGCTCGAAGAAGAAGGGTACGCCTGGATCAAGGCACGCAAGCGCGAAGAACAGGCGGCGTTCGCGTCATGAGCGGCCTCGCCCAAGCCCTGGTCGCCGCCGCGCCCGAGCAGCTGGACGACATCATTCTGCCCGGCCCGCGTGACGAACGCTGGCGCTACAGCACGTTGCGGGCGCTGAACCAGCGCACGTTCAAGACGGCGCCAACCGCATCGGCGCCGCTCGGCGACGTACTGCAGGCGCGCATCGCGTCCTTGTCGCCGCGTCTCGTCTTCATCGATGGTCGCCTCGATGCAGCTTTGTCCGATCTGGTCGCACTCGGCGATGCCGTGACGTTGGACGCGTCGGCGCCGCCGGCGAATCCCTCGCCGCATTGGCCGTTCGCACGCGCCGCAGCAGCCGCCGCGCCGACGGTGGCCCTGCGCATCACGGCCGCGTGCGCGACACCGGTCCATCTGCTGTCGATCACGACGGCGGCGGCGCAGGATGCCGTCGTCCAGCAATCGCTGCGCGTCGAGCTCACGCCCGGCACAGAGGCATCGGTCGTGCATCATCGCCTCGGCGAATCCGATGGCACCGCCTTCGTGAACCTGTGGCGCGACCTCGTGCTGGCCGATGGCGCGACCCTGCATTGGCTCGAAGCCGCCGACGAAGGCGAACGCGCCAGCATCGTCATCGGCACACGCGCCGTGCTCGGCGCGGCGGCACGTTTCGAACTCGGCGAAGTCGCCGCGGGGGCGGCGCTGTATCGCCACGATCTCGATGCGACACTGGCTGGCGAACAGGCCGAACTGGTCGTGCGCGGTTGCACCATGGTCACGAAGCGCCGCCACGCCGACATCAGCATCGACGCCCGCCATCGCGCGAAGCACACGCGTTCCGACATCGTCTGGCGCGGCCTCGCCGACCAGCGCGGCCACGGCATCTTCGCCGGGCAATTGATCGTCGAGGAAGGCGCCGACGGCGCCGACGCGGCACTCAGCAACAAGAACCTGCTGTTGTCGCCGCATGCCGAAATCGACACGCGGCCGGTGCTCGAAATCTATGCCGACGAAGTGAAAGCCGCGCATGGCGCCACCGTCGGTCGACTGGACGAACGTTCGCTGTTCTACCTGCGCTCGCGCGGCATCCCCGAAGCCGACGCGCGACGCATCCTGCAGCTCGCGTTTGCGCGCGAGCCGCTGCTGCAATTGGCGGACGCGGCCTTGCGCGATCTCGCACTGGCGGCGCTGGCACGCGTGTTGCCGGAGGATGCGTCATGAGCCAACTCGACGACATCGCCGCGATCCGCGCCGAGTTCCCGCAGCTCGCGCGCCTGATCCACGGCAAGCCGCTGGTCTATTTCGACAACGCCAATACCGCGCAGAAGCCGCGCGCGGTCATCGATGCGGTCAGCAGCTACTACACCGAACACAACGCCAACGTCGCCCGCGCCGTGCACACGCTGGGCGAGGAAGCGACCACGCTGTACGAGGCCGCACGCGACAAGCTGGCGCGTTTCGTCGGCGCGCGTTCGCGCGAGGAAGTGGTGTTCACCCGCGGCACCACCGAATCGATCAATCTGGTCGCCTACAGTTTCCTGCGTCCGACGCTGAAACCCGGTGACGAGATCCTGGTCTCGCGCATGGAACACCACGCCAACATCGTGCCCTGGCAACTGATCGCCGCCGAAACCGGCGCGAAGGTGGTGCCGGCACCGATCACCGAAACCGGCGAACTCGATGTCGACGGCATGATCGCGTTGATGAACGAACGTACGCGGCTGGTCGGCCTCACCCATGTCTCGAACGCGCTCGGCACGATCAATCCGGTCGAGCGCATCATCGCCGCAGCGAAGGCACGCGGCGTTCCCAGCCTGATCGACGGCTCGCAGGCGGCGCCGCATTTCCGGGTCGATGTGGCCGCGCTCGACTGCGACTTCTACGTGCTGACCGGCCACAAGCTGTTCGGACCGACCGGCACCGGCGCATTGATCGCGAAACGCGCGCATCTCGACGCGATGCCGCCCTTCATGGGCGGCGGCGAGATGATCCGCAAGGTCTCGTTCGACGGCACCACCTTCAACGATCCGCCGCACAAGTTCGAACCGGGCACGCCGAACATCGCCGGATTCATCGGACTGGGTGCCGCCATCGACTGGTTGAATGCGGTCGGCATGGATGCGATCGCGGCACGCGAGACGATGCTGCGCGATCGGATGCTGGATGCCCTGCGCGGGGTCGACGGCCTGCGCCTGATCGGTGCGGCGCGCGAGCGCGCGGCGGTGTTCTCGTTCGTGGTCGAGGGCGCACATGCCCACGACATCGCCACCCTGCTCGACCATGAAGGCGTGGCGGTGCGTTCCGGCCATCACTGCACGCATCCGACCATGCAGTTCTTCGGCGTGCCGGCCACCGTGCGCGCCTCACTCTCGTTCTACAACACCGAGGACGAGATCGCGGCGTTCTTGACCGCGCTCGCCAAGGTGCGCAGGATGCTGGCCTGATGAGCGCGCATCCGTCGACCCTGTATTCCGAAACCGTGCTGGCGCACAACCGGGCGCCGCACAATTGCGGCTGCCTGGCCGATGCCACCCATCACGGCCTCGCCGAAAACGCGTTGTGCGGAGACCGGCTCGAGCTGTCGCTGCGGATGCGCGGCGACACCATCGAAGTCGCGATGTTCGACGGCGAGTCCTGTGCCATCACCACGGCCTGCGCGTCGATGCTGACCGGGATGCTGCGCGATGCACCGCGCACGACACCCGCCACGCTGCGCGCGGCGATGGTCGCGATGTTCCGAGGTGACGCCGATGCACCCGGCGAGTTCGCGGCCTTCGCCGAACTGCGTCATCACCCGGCACGCCAGCGCTGCGCATTGCTGCCGTTCGACGCCGCGCTCGCCGCGATGCAGCCGAAGGAATGAGCATGCTGACTTTCCGCACCGCGACCGCGGCCGACGCGGATGCCATCGTCGACCTGGTGCAGTCGGCCTATCGTGGCGACGCCAGTCGCGCAGGCTGGACCACCGAGGCCGACTTTCTCGATGGCCAGCGCATCGACGCCGATGGCGTGCGCGAGGTGATTGCGAAACCGGACAGCCGCATCGTGCTGGCCGAGCGCCGTTCGACAGGCTCAGGGCGAACGGCGGATCTGCTCGGCAGCGTCCAGGTCGAGAAGATCGATGGACAGGGTTACTTCGGCATGTTCTCGGTGCGCCCGACCCTGCAGGGCGGCGGCATCGGCGACGCGCTGCTGCGCGAAGCCGAACGTGTCGTGCACGACGACTTCGGCTGCAGGACGATGACCTGCACCGTGATCTCGATCCGCGCCGAACTGATCGCCTGGTATCAGCGCCGCGGTTATCGCAGCACCGGCGAATTCAAACCGTTCCCGTATGGCGATGAGCGCTTCGGGCTACCGAAGCGCGACGACCTGCGTTTCGAAGTCTTCGCCAAGGCGCTGGGCTGATGGACGGCTGGACCCGCGTCTGCGCCCGCGACGAGATGGCGCCCGGCGAGCACCGCGTCGTCGACGCCGACGGCACGATGATCGCGGTATTCAACATCGACGGCCACCACTACGCCATCGAGGACGTGTGCACGCACGACGGCGGCGAACTCGCCGGCGGCCCGATCCACGGCTTCGAGGTCGAGTGTCCGCGCCATGGTGCGCGCTTCGATGTACGCACCGGAGCGGTCTGCGCGCCGCCGGCCTATGCGCCGACGGCGAGTTTCCCGATCCGCATCGAGGCCGACGGCGTGTGGACGCGCGACGACCGTTTCG
>JAKJFE010000166.1 GCA_022705045.1 Pseudomonadota bacterium
CCGCGTACTCCGAGTCGCCGAAACTCATCTGGCTCATGCTTCAATCCGTGCCAACCAATGCCCGCAATTTCAGCAGAGATCGCGGGACTTGTTCAGACCTTCCCTAGCGCCAGTTCAGAAAATGATCCGAGCTAAAAACTCGGGCGATAACCATGCCAAGAGTAAAGCTCGATTCCGTTCTGGCTATTGGCTCAACACCCTCACCTCCACCGCGTCGTAGGCGCCGCGCGCGTCGAGGGCGAGGAGGCGGTGGCGGCCGGGGTCGGTGAAGTGGTGTTCGATGGGTGTGGCGGCGGGACTGGTGGCGATGAGTTTGCCGTTGAGCAGCCACTGCACCTCGCCTTCGGCGCCGAGCGCGCGCAGGCGGGCGGCGGGGGCTTCGGTGACGCCGGGGGCGCGGCGGAGGACGGCGCCGTGGATCAGGCCGTCGATGCGCAGGCGGCGGGCGATGCTCGGCTGCACGTCGCGGCATTCGGGGGCGAAGTCCGGCGTGCGTGCGGCGTTGCGATCGCGTTGCGGCAGCCAGGGTTCGGCCAGCACCGGCCAGTGCGCGATCGTGCGCGGTGTCGACGCGGCTTCCGAACACGCGGGCAACACGCGTTCGCCCTTCGCGTTCACCTGCACCACTTCGCGCAACGACTCCGCGACCGTGCTGCCGCGGCTCGGAAGCGTCGGCGGAATGCGTCCGTCGAGAATCCAGGCCTCGCGCTTGCGATGGCAGAGCGACGGCTCGGCGGCGTCAAAGGCTTCGCCGAGCGGCCAGCAGATCTCGGCCTTGCTCACCGATTCGGGCTGCGTATCGAAACTCGCGGCACCCACCACGCGCGGCAAGCGGTCGGTGAGTGCGATCAGCAAGGGCAGGGCGGTCGCGGCGCCATATTGGCCCGGAATCGGCGTGCCGTCCGGGCGACCGACCCAGACGCCCACCGTGTAATGCGGCGTCACGCCGATCGCCCAGGCATCACGAAAGCCGTAACTGGTGCCGGTCTTCCAGGCGATGCGCGTGCGCCGGCCGGTATCGATCAGCCCATTCGGATCACCCGGGCGGCCGTGGTCTTCGAGCATGCGCCGGGTGATCCAGGCTGCGCCGGCACTGACGATGCGGCGATCGTCCTGCTTGGTGTCGCGGGTGAAACGCACCGGGCCGCCGATGCCGCCATTGCCGAAGGCCGCATAGGCGCCGACCAGTTCGTCCAATGACGTCGAGGTGCCGCCGAGCGCCATCGCCAGATTGGGTTTGGCGCCGAGTGGCAGGTCGAGTGTCACGCCGGCATGTTTCAAGCGCGACACGAAGGCATTCGGCGTGATGCGTTCGAGGACGTCCACGGCCGGCACGTTCAACGACAGCCGCAAGGCTTCGGCCACCGATACCGGGCCGTTGAAGTCGTCGCCGAAATTTGCGGGTCGATACCCGGCGAAATCCTGCGGCGCGTCGATCAGCAGACTCTCGGAATGGATCAAGCCTTCGTCGAGTGCGAGCGCGTACAGAAAGGGTTTGAGCGTCGAACCGGGCGAACGCCGCGCCGCGACCATGTCGACGTGACCGAGTCGTGCCTCGTCGGCGAATTCGGCAGAACCGACATAGGCCAAGACTTCACGCTGCGCATTGTCGATCACGAGTGCGGCGGCCGAGGTCTTGTCCGGCAGCCGCGAGATCCAGCCGCCGATGCGTTCTTCAAGCGCACGTTGTGCGATGGCGTCGATGGTCGTCGCGATCACGCGCTCGCCCGGATGTTCGCGGCGCATGCGTTCGGCGAACAGGGCGGCCTGCATCGGTGCACGCAGGCGGCGTGCGACCACGTTCTCGTCACGGGCCTCGTCGATCACCGCCGCTGGCCAGTCGCCGAATTCGGCGAGGCGCGCCAGCACCTTGTCGCGTGCGGCGCGGGCGCGATCCGGATGGCGGTCCGGGCGATTGCGGCTCGGCGACTGCGGCAGTACCGCGAGCAGGGCCGCTTCCGAATGCGACAACTGCGCCGCCGGTTTGCCCAGATACGCGAACGACGCGGCCTGGACGCCTTCGATGCTGCCGCCGAAGGGCGCGAGGTTCAGGTACAGCGTCAGGATCTCGCGCTTGCTCAGACGGATTTCCAATTGCACCGCGCGGATCATCTGGCGCAGCTTGCCGAAGGCCGAATGCGGGATCGGCTCGATCAGGCGCGCGACCTGCATCGTCAATGTCGATCCGCCGGAGACGATGCGGCCATGCCACGCGGCTTGCGCCGTCGCGCGCAGGAAAGCGAACGGATTGATGCCGGGGTGATGCCAGAACCAGCGGTCCTCGTAGCCGAGCAGGGCTTCGATGTAACGCGGCGATACCTGGTCGACCGTCACCGGGTAACGCCACACGCCTTCGGCATTCGCGAACGCGCGCAGCGGCGTGCCGTCGCGGGCCAGCACGATGGTGGCGCTGTCGTCGCCGAACTCGGGAATGGGCGGGGGGAACAGGCGATCCAGCAACACCAGCAGCGCGAACGCGACGAGGGTGTTGCGGAGTTTGGGGTGGCGGTGGAGCCAGTTCATGCCCACCGCACTGTGTAGGAGGGCCACTTGTGGCCCGATGCTCTTGCTCTCATCACACGACACGACAAAAGCATCGGGCCACAAGTGGCCCTCCTACAGGGGCGAATCATTCCGGCGACACCACCTTGATTGACGCCGGCAGCGCTTCACCGATGCCGCGCAACGTCGGGCGATACATGTCTTCGACCAGCGGCGACGGCACCTTGTACATGCCCGGCGACACCGCGCGCACGGCGTAGAACAGGCGTGCCTTCGAGCCGTCGTAGAGCTTGATCGCGGCGACGTAGCGGTCTTCGCGGTATTCCTCGAAGGCGATCTCGGCCTCGCTCGAGCGCTCGGACAGGGTCACGCCGTCGATGGTCACGCTGTCCCACTGGCTCTGGTCGCCGAGATTGAAGTTCTCGATTTCCAGGCCACCCGGCAACAGGTCGACGATCAGTGCGTCCTGCATGTTCTCGTCGGACTCGACCGTGACCATCGCGACCAGCGAATCGCCCTCGGTCAGCGGCGCGCCGTCGTACTTGGTGCCGTCGAGGTAGTAGTAGTCGCGACGCACCGCGACGCCGTTGCGCATCGCCTTCGGCGCGGTGCTCGGGAAGCCGACCACGTCCTCGGTCAGGTAGATCGGACCATCGCCGCGCACGTCCATCTTCACGCCGGCGGACAGATCCGGTGCGGTGAAGCTGCGCGCGATCTGGGCGGTCGCGCTGAACGGTTCGTTGAGTTCACCGGCGAACACGTCGCCTTCGATCTTGCGGTCCGGGTCGTTCAACAGCGCGCGGCCGAGGCGGAACAAGGCGATCTGTTCCTGGGTGCTGAAGTAGAACTTGCCGTCCCACACCGAGCGACCGGTGATCTCGCGTGCCATCGCATAGACCTTGGCGTCGTAGGCGGGTTGGGCGAGACCGGCTTCGTGCGTCAGCGCCACCATCAGGGCAAGATCGCGCAGGTCGGTGCCGTAGTCGCCGATCCAGGCCGGGCGCTTGAACTCGCGGGTGAAGGCTTCCTCGATCGCCTTGCCGCCGCGTTCGCTGTCGCCCATCAGGTTCAGCGCGACACCTAGATGCACCAGCGGCAGCGGTGCGATGAGTTTGCTGCGTTCGTTGTCGTACAACGCGCGCAGCGTGCCGAGCGGCGCGCGCTTCTGGCGCGCGAGCACGTAGCCGGCATGCATCATCTCGGCCAGGCGCAGGTGCTCGGAATACTCGTAGTCGTAGTGCGCATTGCCGCCGGCTAGCAGATCGTCTTCGAGTCGTTTCAGCGTTCGGTCGAGCAATTGCGCTGGCGGTTCGAAACCGGCGTCCTTGGCCGCGACCAGCATCTCGGCGACATAGGGCGTGATCGTCGACACGATGTAGTCGCCTTCCGGCCACATGTTGAAGTGGCCGCTCTCGACCTGCATCGAGGCCAGGCGCGAGAACGCCACGGCCATGCGTTCGGCGCGTTCCTTCTGCGTCAGCGGCTTCACCGCGAACTGCTTTGCGGTCGCTTCATCGAGGAAGACCAGCGGGAAGGCCTTGCTCGTGGTCTGTTCGACGCAACCGTACGGGTAGCCGATCAGGTCGGTCGCGACCGAGGCGAAGGGCAGCGGCGGCAAGGTGCCGAGGGTGATGCGCGACACCGTCGATTCCGAAACCAGACCGCTGCGAAGCGAGGCCTCGGGCACGATGGTCGGATTCGAACCCAGCACTTCGACACGGGCACGGCGTTCGACCGGATAGGCCGGGCGCACCGCGAACTCGATGCTGCGGTCGACCTTCACGTCCTTGCCGCGCACGGCGATCTGGACCTTGGCGACGCCGAACTTCTGGCGTGCCGAGAGCGGGAAGGTGAGCGTGGTGCGGTCGCCGTCAGCGAGCTGCACGTTGCGCTTGCCGTTGCCGACATCGATGTAGTCGCCGCCGTCGACCACCACCTCGTAGCTGCCGTTGGCGCCACTGAGGTTGTCGAGGTCGAGCGCGAGTTCGGCGCTGTCGCCGCTGGCCATCGCGCGCGGCGCGCTGGCTTCGACCACGAGCGGGGCCTGCACGATCATCTCGCGTTCGCCGGCGCCGTACTGCTGTTCGCCGAAGGCGACGGCGGCGAGGCGCAAGGTGCCGTTGAAGTCCGGCAATTGCAGCGCGATCGTGGCCTTGCCTTGCGCATCGAGCGCGACCGGCGCGTTGAACAGGTCGACCGTCTGCACCTTCACGTTCGGGCGGCGCGCCTGTGGCAAGCCAAGCAGGGCGGCGTCGCCGCCGTAGCGCAGACGCGCCTGCAGGCCGTCCAGCGATTCGATGATGCGGCCGTACACGTCGTAGGCGTTGATGGCATGACGGCGCGGCGAGAAGAACCACGCGATCGGATCCGGCAACGGGAACTGCGTCAGGTTGAGGATGCCGACATCGGTTGCCGACAGCGTCACGCGTGCGGTCTTGCCGGCCAACGCCGGCGCCGAAACCTTGACCTCGACCTTGTCGTTCGGGCGCGCCTTGTCCTGCGCAGCGACCGTCACTTCGGCCTTGCGGTTCTTGCGATCGAGCGGCAGGTGGATGACACCGACGGCACGCGCCGGGGTGATCTTCTCGGCCGAGGAGCCGGGGCGGAACACCAGCGTCGTGATGTACAGGTCGTGGCGGTCCCAGCTCGCATCGACCGGGATGCGCAGCTTGGTTTCGCCCTTGGCGTCGATGCGCTTCTGCCACAGCAGCTGGTCGCTTTCGACCATCACCAGGGCCGAGCCCGGATGCGGCGGCTTGATCGTCAGTTCGACGGTGTCGCCGGGTGCATACGCGGCCTTGTCGAGCGCGAGCTTGACCTTGTCCGGGCGGCTGCCTCGATCCTGGCCTTCGTTGTACCAATTCCAGCCGGCGTTGAACGGAATGCGCGTAGTCAGCTGGGTGGCCGGATCGAAGATTTCGAGGCGATAGCCGCCCCAGTCGACGCGGGCGTCGTAACGCGTGCGCTCGCCGGCCTTCAGGTCGAGATCGCGTTCCTCGACGGTTTCCCACTTCGACAGGTAGTCGGCCTGCCAGCCAGTCCCGGACACCCAGCGCCAGTTGTAGTTGCGCAGTTCGCGCAGCAGCTTCAGCTTGAGGCCGGATGCGGCGAGCAGGTCGCCCTTCGCATTCGCACGCACGATTTCGAAGCCGGCGTTGTCGCCCGGATCGGCGCCGTCGGCCATCTCGAACAGCGGGCGTGCGCCGACGATTTCGCTCGACGGCCAGATGGTGCGCTTGAGCGGGCGTGTGACCGCACGGCCACCGCTTTCGAACAGCGAACCGACAACGATGACCTGGAGCGGGCCGGTCGGTGCCTTGGCTTCGTCGAGGGCGATCTCGGTCTCGAGCAGGCCGTCGTCGTCGAGCACCTCGTCAAGCGCCTCGCGCGGTTCCTTCGGCAGTTCCGCGAGCGGATCGCCGAAGTGGAAGTCCTTCAACGCCTCGATCGGATGCACGTCCGCCTGCACCGACACGCGTGCGGTGAAACGATTGCCGGCGGCGGGTGC
>JAKJFE010000167.1 GCA_022705045.1 Pseudomonadota bacterium
CTGACCAGCGAGTTCACGACGGTTGGATCCGCCAGCGTCGACACGTCGCCCAATTGCTCGTGTTCGTTCGCCGCGATCTTGCGCAGGATGCGACGCATGATCTTGCCGGAACGCGTCTTCGGCAAGCCCGGTGCCCACTGGATCAGGTCCGGCGACGCGATCGGACCGATTTCTTTGCGCACCGTCGCCACCACTTCCTTGCGCAAGGCTTCGCTGGCCTCGATGCCGGATTTCAGGGTGATGAAGGCGTAGATGCCCTGCCCCTTCACATCGTGCGGATAACCGACCACGGCCGCTTCGGCGACAGCGGGATGCGCAACCAGGGCCGATTCGACCTCGGCCGTGCCCATGCGATGTCCAGCCACGTTCAGCACGTCGTCGACGCGACCGGTGATCCAGTAGTAGCCGTCCTCGTCGCGGCGGCAACCATCGCCGGTGAAATACATGCCGCGGAACATCTTGAAGTACTGGTCGACGAAACGCTGGTGGTCGCCGTAGACCGTGCGCATTTGGCCCGGCCAGGAATCGAGCAGCACGAGGTTGCCCTCGGTGGCGCCTTCGAGAATGTTGCCTTCATTGTCGACGAGTGCCGGCTTGACGCCGAAGAACGGCAGCGTCGCCGAGCCCGGCTTCTGCGCGACCGCACCCGGCAGCGGCGCGATCAGGGTGGCGCCGGTTTCGGTCTGCCACCAGGTGTCGACGATCGGACAACGGCCTTCGCCGACGACGCGGTGGTACCACTCCCAGGCTTCCGGATTGATCGGCTCGCCGACCGTGCCGAGCAGGCGGATGCTCCGCCGCGACGCGCGTTGCACCGGTGCCTCGCCCTCGCGCATTAGCGCGCGGATCGCCGTCGGCGCGGTATAGAAGATCGTGACCTGGTGCTTGTCGCAGGCCTCCCAGAATCGGCCCGCATCCGGATAACTCGGCACGCCTTCGAACATCACCGTGGTCGCACCGTTCGCGAGCGGGCCGTAGACGACATAGCTGTGTCCGGTCACCCAGCCGACATCGGCGGTGCACCAGAACACATCGTCCTCGCGCAGGTCGAACACCTGCTCATGGGTGTAGGACGCGTAGACCAGATAGCCGCCGGTGGTGTGCAGCACGCCCTTCGGTTTGCCGGTCGAACCCGAGGTGTAGAGGATGAACAACGGATCCTCGGCGTTCATCACCGTCGGCGCGCAGGTCTCGGGCTGGTTCGCGACCAGGTCTTCGTAGCGACGGTCGCGTTGCAGGTTCCAGCCGACCTTGCTGCCGGTGTGCGAGACCATGATCACGCGCTCGACGCATTCGGTGCCGGCGTGTTCCAGCGCTTCATCGACGTTCGCCTTCAGTGGCACGTGTTTGCCGCCGCGCAGACCTTCGTCGGCGGTGATGACGAGCTTGCTGCCGCAGTCGGCGATGCGACCCGCAACCGACTCCGGCGAGAAACCGCCGAAGACCACCGAATGCACCGCACCGATGCGCGCGCAGGCCAGCATCGCCACCGCGGCCTCGGGAATCATCGGCAGATAGATGGTGACGCGATCACCCGCGTTCACGCCTTCCGCACGCAAGGCATTGGCCAAGCGGCAGACGCGCGCATGCAGGTCGCGATAGGTGATGCGTTGCGCCGTCTGTTTCGGATCGTCCGGCTCCCAGAGGATGGCGGCCTTGTCGCCGCGCGTCGCGAGATGGCGATCGAGACAGTTCGCGCTGACATTGAGCTGACCGTCTTCGTACCAGCGCACATGCAGGTCGTCCGCCGCGAAAGACACGTCCTTGATCTTCGTGTACGGCCTGATCCAGTCGAGGCGTTTGCCGATGCGTGCCCAATACGCCGCGTTGTCGTTCACCGATTCGGCGTATTCGGCGCGATACACCGCTTCGTTCTTGCGCGCGTTCGCGACGAAGTCCGCGGATGCCGGATAGATCTTGCTCATGTGCTCCCTCCCGAGTGAGTCGATGCGGTCATTGTCCGCCGCACGCGGATTCGACCAATCCGACTTTGGTCGATACACGGGGCGCTTACGACCAAAGGCGAATAGGCGATGCGAACGGGCACGCGCAGCATCCGTCGCGCTCGTCGGGAGGGACGTGCAGCGCGGCGTCCATGACGACAGGGCCGCACTGCAACGTCGACACATCAGGCCAATCTGCAAGGGGAGAACCATGTCGCAACGCATTCCGCAACATCGGCGCATCGCAGTCGCGATCGCGCTCGCCATCGCCGGCATCACGCCGGCCTTCGCCCAGAACGATCGCGAAGCCGCCCTCGAAGCGCGCGTCGCCGAACTCGAGAAAATGGTGCAGCTGCTGGTCGCGCAGAACACCGCGCCGGTCGCTGCACCCGCCGCGCCCGCGCCTGCGGCCGCACCGGGCACACCGCCGCCGCCCCCACCCATCCAGGCGACGACGATCCTGCCCGGTGCGGTCGCCGGGTCGAAGTTCTCGTTCGGCGGCTTCATCCGCGACGACATGATGTTCACGCGCACCGACGGCGGCGAAATCGCCGACGGTTCGGTCGGACGCGACCTGTATCTGCCGGGCGGCATTCCGGTCGGCGGTGCGGATGAAGGCACCGATGTCGATTCACACGCGAAGTTCTCGCGCTTCTGGTTCGGCATCGACAATGTCAGTGACGCTGGCGACAAGGTGTCGGCCAAGGTCGAACTTGATCTGTTCGGCGGCGCGCTCGGCAACGAAGTCGCGACCAACACCTATGGCGTCACGCTGCGCCATGCGTATGTGAGCTGGAACAACTGGCTGGCCGGCCAGACCTGGTCGAACTTCATGGATGCAGCGGCGCTGCCGGATTCGGTCGACTTCATCGGCCCGACCGAAGGCACGGTGTTCGTGCGCCAGCCGCAGATCCGCTACACGCAAGGTCCGTGGTCGTTCTCGGTCGAGAATCCGGAAACCACGATCACGCCCTTCCACGGCGGCACGCGTATCGTCAGCGACGACAACTCGCTGCCCGACTTCACCGCGCGTTATCTGCACAAGGCGACCTGGGGCCACGTCACCGCGGCCATCCTGTTCCGCCAGCTGGCGTACGAAACCACCGGCACCGGCGCCGTCGACGACACCACGACCGCCGCGGCCGTATCGATCTCGGGCAAGTACCTGATCACGCCGAACGACGACCTGCGCTTCGCCGTGAACGCGGGTGACGGCATCGGCCGTTACACCGGTCTCGGCATCGCGGCCGATGCCGAACTCGACGGCAGTGGCCAGCTCGATGCGCTCTCCGGCATCGCCGGCTTCGTCGCGTATCGCCACGCCTTCGATCCGAAGCTGCGCGGCAACCTCTACTACTCGGCGGCCAACTACGACAACGACACCGTGCTCTCCGGCACCGCCGTGACCAGCGACGTGCATGCGTTCTCGGCCAATCTGATCTATTCGCCGTTGCCGAAACTCGATGTCGGTGCCGAACTGCGCTTCGCGAACCGCGAACTCGAATCCGGCGCGGATGGCGACCTGCGTCGCCTGCACTTCATCGTCCGCTACAACTTCTGACGGGAGACCCCACCATGGCAACCACCCTGCCGCAATCCGCCGCTCCCGCCGCTCCCGCCGCTCCAGCTTCGGGCATCGACAACGCGCACAAACGCGTCATCTTCGCTTCGTCGCTCGGCACCGTGTTCGAGTGGTACGACTTCTATCTGTACGGTTCGCTCGCCGCGATCATTTCCAAGCAGTTCTTCGCCGGCGTCAACGAAACCACGGGCTTCATCTTCGCCCTGCTCGCCTTCGCCGCCGGCTTCGCGGTGCGTCCGTTCGGCGCGCTGGTGTTCGGTCGCCTCGGCGACCTGGTCGGACGCAAATACACCTTCCTCGTCACCATCGTGCTGATGGGCATGTCGACCTTTCTGGTCGGCTGCCTGCCGAGCTACGCCAGCATCGGCGTGGCCGCACCGATCGCGTTGATCGCCTTGCGTCTGTTGCAAGGGCTCGCGCTCGGCGGCGAATACGGCGGTGCCGCGACCTATGTCGCCGAACACGCGCCGGACGGCAAACGCGGCCTGTACACGAGCTGGATCCAGACCACGGCGACGCTCGGGCTGTTCCTGTCCCTGCTCGTGATCCTGGCCTGCCGGCTGACACTCGGCGACCAGTTCGAGGTCTGGGGCTGGCGCATTCCGTTCCTGATCTCGGCCCTGCTGCTCGGCATCTCGGTCTACATCCGCATGCAGCTGCACGAGTCGCCGGTGTTCCAGGAAATGAAGGCTTCGGGCAAGAACTCGAAGGCGCCGCTGACCGAATCGTTCGCGCGCTGGCCGAACCTGAAACTGGTGCTGCTGTCGCTGTTCGGCGGCACCGCGGGCCAGGCGGTCGTCTGGTACTGCGGTCAGTTCTATGCGCTGTTCTTCCTGACGCAGACGCTCAAGGTCGATCCGACCACGGCCAACCTGCTGATCGCGGGCGCGCTGATCATCGGCACGCCATTCTTCGTGATCTTCGGCGGGCTGTCCGACAAGATCGGCCGCAAGCGCATCATCATGGCCGGCTGCCTGATCGCCGCACTGACCTACTTCCCAATCTTCAAGGCGCTCACGCACTACGCCAACCCAGCGCGTGAGGAAGCCGCGGCCTCGGCGCCGGTCAGCGTGGTCGCAGACGCATCGGCCTGCTCGTTCCAGTTCGATCCGGTCGGCAAGGCCAAGTTCGTCAGCTCCTGCGACATCGCGAAGTCGGCGCTGGCCAAGGCCGGCGTGCCCTACACCAATGCAACGGCGTCGGGCGGCGCGGTCGCGGAAGTGCGCATCGGCGACACCGTGGTGGCGTCGTTCGAAGGTGCGGGCATGGACGGTGCGACGTTCAAGACACAGTCGGAGGCCTTCATCAAGCAGGTGAACGACGCGCTCACCGCAGCCGGCTACCCGGCCACGGCCGACCCGGCGCGCATCAACAAGCCGATGGTGCTGGTGCTGCTGACCATCCTCGTGATCTACGTGACCATGGTCTACGGTCCGATCGCCGCCTGGCTGGTCGAACTGTTCCCGACACGCATCCGCTACACCTCGATGTCGCTGCCGTATCACATCGGCAACGGCTGGTTCGGCGGCTTCCTGCCGACGATCAGCTTCGCGATGGTCGCGGCCACCGGCAATCCTTACTACGGCCTGTGGTATCCGATTGCGATCGCGTTGATGACCTTCGTCATCGGCATCCTGTTCCTGCCCGAAACCAAGGACAAACCGCTGGAACATTGATCCAGCAACGCCGCAGCCCTGTGCGGCACCACGGGCGACGCTTCACGGCGTCGCCCGTTTTCTTTGCGGGTGAACATCACCCCGAGATCAGTGTCCGCACCACTGCTGCTCGCAAGGGACACCATCGCGATCCCCATCCATCATCACGCCAGGGCAACGCTGCAGGAAATACGTCGCCTCCTCGCAAGAATGCATCTGCGAGCAATGCTGTCGCCCATCACATCGGAACGTATTGGCGGGAACGGGCGGCGCAGGCGGCGATGAAAGGCGTGCCGGTTCGAGCGGTGCCACGGGCTGCAGGACCGATGGCGATCGGGCGTCGTAGGACCGGAATGCCACGACGGCCACGACGGCCATCAGCCCGACGATGCCCACGACCCTGGACCGGGACGATCGCCGCTGCCGACGCACAGGCGACGACTTCGGACGTTCCCCAGCGCGCATGATGTTGACCGCCCGCTTGCGTCCATCAGGGCCGTCCTGGACATCGAAGGACAACAACTCGCCGACGCGAGGCTCGGCACCGCCGCTCTGAAATGCAGAGACATGCACGAACAGATCGCCGCCCCCGTTGGGCAGTTCGACGAAGCCGAAGCCACGATCGGCGTTCCACTTCGTCAGGGTTCCATGTTTCCTCATGACGAACGACGCCCTCCCAAGGCCATGTGCACAGTGAAGCGGGATCGATCACAACGGACAAGACGCCACGGCGTCAAGGCAGGTCGCGCGCGGATTCATGGCGGCGCAATCCCGAGTCCATTGCATGCGTTGTACCTCAGGGA
>JAKJFE010000038.1 GCA_022705045.1 Pseudomonadota bacterium
GCGACCAGTTCCAGGCCGAAGCGGTGGTCCAACTCGACGGCATCCCGTTCCGCTACTACAGCCGCATCGCCCGCGAAGAACGCGGGCATCGCGTCGTCTACCGCAGCCGCGGCGTCGATTGATCGATCTCAACGCAGCAGCGCGGCGACCAGTCCGGCACCGCCACAGACCGCGAGCAGGGGCAGCAGTCGCCCGCCACCGAAGCGCAGCATCAGGAAGCCGAGCGCGGTGATGGCCGCGGCATCGACGTCGAGACTGGCGGGCACGGGCACGTCGTAACGCAACGGACCGAGGTGCAGCGCCGTCGTCTCCGCGAACAGCAGGTGCAGCGCGATCCACAGCCCGAGATGCAGGATCAGCGCAAAGGCCGCAGCCGAAACGAAGGCGAGGGCGCGGGCGTAACGCGGATCGGATTCGATGCGTGCGATCCACGGCGCGCCGATGATCACCCAGGCGAAGCTCGGCAGGAACAGCACCCAGAGCGCGAGCAGGCTCGCGATCAGCCCCAGCGCCGGACTGCCGCCCGCGACGCTTTGCCACGCGGCCACGAAGGCGACGAACTGCAGGACCAGGATCAGCGGGCCCGGCGTGGTTTCGGCCAGCGCCAGGCCGTCGGTCATCTGGGTCTGGCTTAGCCAATGCCGCTCCTGCACCGCGTGGTCGGCGACATGGGTGAGCAGGGCATAGGCGCCGCCGAAACTGAGCAGGGCCAGTTCCGCGTAACTTGAACCGAGGCCGGCCAACACGTCGTTCGGCCCGCGAAACATGTGCAGGAGCAGGATCGGCAATGCCCAGGCCGAAAGCACGGCGACGCCGAGCGGCCAACTGCGAGGAGCAGGCGGCGATGGCGTCGATACGATCACTGGCGCCGGCACGCGCCAGCTCTGCCAACCCGCAACGCCGAGTGCGACCAGCATGATCGCCGGAAAGGGCCAGTGCAGCAGATGCACGGCGACGAAGGCCAGCGCCGCGACCCAGCGTGTGGCCCGGTCCTGCAGGCTGCGTCGCGCCAAACGCCACAGCGCCTGCGCGATCAGCACAACAACCGCGCATTTGAGTCCGAGCAGCAGCGCCGCGGTCCACGGCAAGGCGCCGAAATACACGTAGCCGAGGCTGAGCAGCAGCATCAGCAGCGCACCGGGCAATACGAACAGGCCGCCGGCCATCACCGCACCGCGCCAGCCCTGTCGCGTCCAGCCGATGTAGGTGGCGAGCTGTTGCGCTTCGGGCCCGGGGATCAGCATGCAGAATTGCAGCCCGGCGAGAAAGCGGCGGCTGTCGATCCAGCCGAGTTCGTCGACGAGGCGGCGCTGCATCAGCGCGATCTGTCCCGCCGGTCCGCCGAACGAGAGCAGGCCGATCTGCAGCCACACCGGAAAGTCGTCGCGCAGTCGCGCTTGGGTCATCGTGTCGTTCGCCGCGGGAAGGCGGCAGTGTAGGAACCGCCACCCACGCTTGTCTGCCGGAATGATGGCGTCGGCGCTGCGCGTTCAACCCACCCAATCACGCAGGCGCGTGCGCCGCACCAGCAGTTCGTAGCTGAGCAGACAGATCGCGAGTGTCAGTCCGCAGGACAGCAACAGCGCCAGTGGCCACGACAGCGCGTGATCGAGCAGCACGTACTGCAGCGCGAACAGCACCGGCAGATGCAGCAGGTAGGTCCAGTAGCTGCTGCGTGCCAGATAGGTCATCCAGGCGCGGGGACGATTGAACCAGCGCAGTCCGGCGATCAATGCGGCGAGTGTGCCCCAGGCCGCGACGAGGGCCTGCAGCAACGCGGTCGACCACGGCGCGGTCCGGGCCCAGTCGGCGACCTCGCGCTGATCGAGTTGCACGAGGAAGCCAACATAGGCGAGCACGCAGGCCAGCAACCCGGGCCACAGCCAGCGGCGCAGCGACAGCAGCAGGTCGACACGATCGAGCAGCAACGCACCGAGCGCGAAGAACGGCCCGTACAACGCCAACGCCCAGAACTGCGGGAACAGGCTTTCCGGCGCCGGATGCGGCGCCGTGGTCAGGAAGAAACCGGGCGCGACCAGCACCGGCAGGATCAATGCGAGTCGCGTCGGTGTGATGCGGACGGTTCGTGCGAACCCGCGTGCCCAATCGAGCGCGTGCACGACCCAGGCGAGTGCGGTGAACAGCAGCAGGTAGTACAGGAACCAGAGGTGCCCGGTGCTTGGCGGCATGCCGGGCGGATCCGGCATCGCCAGCCACGCCTTCACCATCGACAG
Organism: Pseudomonadota bacterium; assembly: GCA_022705045.1. GTDB lineage: Bacteria > Pseudomonadota > Gammaproteobacteria > Xanthomonadales > Ahniellaceae > JADKHK01. The sequence goes on from JAKJFE010000038.1 coordinate 2,235, forward strand.
GAACGGTGACGGATGCACGACGTGATCGAGCGCCCATTCCGTGCTTGCGGAGGTGGCGAGATGGACCAGCGGCCATGCGACCAGCATCGGCACGAGGATGCGGCGCAGACGCTGGCGCAGCAGTCCGCCCCAGCCACGACGCACGATCAGCCAGGCGGTGAAGTAGCCGGCGACGACGAAGAACAGCGGCATGCGCACGAGGTGCAAGCACCAGACGATGGCGTCGATCCATGGCGACTGCGCGCGATACGCGGTCGGCCAGAAGCCGTGCATCATCGGGCTGTAGGCGAGCGCGGCATGGAACAGCACGCCGGCCAGCATCGCCAGCGCACGCAGGTGGTCGAACGCGGGGATGCGCGCGTCCGACGGCGCGGCCGGGGCGGCGCCGGGGTCGAGGTGGCTCATCGTCGGGCTCAGTAGAAGGCGGGTTTGCGGCCGTTCGACCACAGGGCGAAGGCGAGGCAGGCGAGGCCGATCAGGGCTTGTGCACCGAGAATGGCGAGCGCGGGCGCGGGCCAGATCACGGCATTTCCGCGCAGGACGCTTTGCACGCTGTCCATCTGTCCGATCAGCATCAGGAAGGGGTTGATCAGCACCATGCTGCCGATCATCGCGAACAGGTTCCAGCCTTCCGATTCCACCTGCATCGCCACCGCCAGCGAGATGCAGTAGGCGACCAGCACGTGGCCGAAGACCAGTGCGGCAAGCACGACCAGGCCGTCCGGCAGCGGCGTGCTGAAGATGATGATGGCCGTGAACAGGGCCATGACCAGGAAGGGCACCAGGAACGTCAGCAGATTGCCGGCGAGCTTGGCGACGGTGAAGTCGAGCGGCGACACCGGCAGGCTCATGACGAAGGCCAGCGTCTGTTCCTTGCGTTCGACCAGCAGCGAGGTCGAGACCGCGAAGCAGGCGACGGCCACCAGCAGGATGATCAGCAGCAACGAGCCGATGTAGAACGCCCACGGCTTGGCCATGCCGAGGAAGGCCAGCGCGACGATGCCGCCGAGCAGGTGCGCCGCCAGCTGCTTCTGGAACAGCTGCCAGTCCTTGATCATCAGCAGCCGGATGACCGGCCAGTTGAGTTCACGCGTCATTGCCGTCCTCCCGCACGTACGGTGGTCACGAAGATGTCCTCCAGCGTCATCGGATCGATGCGCTGCACGCTCAGGCCGACCTGCGCCAGGCGTTCCGGCAGGTCGTCCTGCCAGCGGCGGAATTTCAGTTCGATCTGGCTGCCGGCGGCGCGGCGTTGCACCAGTTCCGGCCATGCGTCGAGCGCGTCCGGCACGTCGCCGACGCAGAGCACGCGGCGCCATTCGTCGAGGAAGCGTTCCTTGTCGGCGCTGGCCAGCAGGCGGCCCTGATGCATGAAGCTGATGCTGTCCGACAACTGCTCGACGTCGTGGGTGTTGTGCGACGAGAACAGCACGCTGCGATGTTCGTCGCGCAGCACTTCGGCCAGCGATTCGAGCACCTCGGCGCGCGCGACCGGATCCAGCCCGGTGGTCGGTTCGTCGAGCAGCAGCAGTTGCGGCCGGCGCGCGAGGCAGAGCAGCAGCAGTGCCTTGACGCGTTGCCCGTGCGAGAAGCCGCCGACGCTCTGGTCGGCACGCAGGTCGAAGCGGCGCAGCAGCGAGGCGGCATAGGCCGAGTCCCACTCCGGATAGATGCGGCGCACCAGTTCGATGTGCCAGGCCAGCGTCTGGCCGCGATACAGGCGCATGTCCTCGGCCGCGAAGCCGATCTTGCGCTTGGCCGCGACCTGCGCCTCGGGCAGACGATGACCCAGCACTTCGATGTCGCCGGACGAGGGCGCGGCGAGGCCGGTGAGCAGGCGCAGCAGGGTGCTCTTGCCCGCACCATTGACGCCGACGAGGCCCATGATCTGGCCTTCGGGCAGGGTCAGCGAGAAGTCGCTGAGGCTGAATTGCGGGTAGTGCTTGCTGACGCCCTGGAGCACGAAGGCGGCGGTCATCGGTCGGTTCCTTTGCGGGAGTGCGGCGTAGTGGCGGGTGGATGGCCAGCATCGACGGCGCTGGCGCTCGCGGCGCGCAGCGGTGCGTCGGGATTCGTGTCGAGCACGGCATCGAGGCGTTGGTGCAACCGCTCGCGGTCGAGGCCGAGCCGCGCCGCGGTGGCCGCGGCTTCGGTCAGTTGCAGGTCGAGGTGATGGTCGAGCAGACCGCGCGCATGGTCCGGCCGCTCGGACACCACCGAGCCCTTGCCATGGCGCGTGCTGATCACACCCGCGCGTTCGAGGTCTTCATAAGCCCGCTTGACCGTGATGACGCTGACCCCGCTGGTCGCAGCCAGCTCACGAATCGAAGGCAGGGACTGCCCCGGCGCCCAGTCGCCGGCCATCACCCGCGCGGTGATCTGGTCGACGATCTGCTGGTACATCGGCCGCGGGTCGCTTGCGGAAAGAAGAAGCATCGGTCACCACTGTGCATCTGTAATAGACACAGTATGCACAGCAATTACAGCCGATGCAAGCCCGGGATGTGGACGCCGGAATCGTTCGTGCGAAAGGCCTTGGGTGGATCGAGGACTGCTGCCGAACACCGGGCGATTCAGAACTTCACTTCTCGTCTTGGATCCACTTGCGAAACACGAAGAAGGCGATGGGATTGATCGCCACCAGTGCCAGGAAGTGGATCTCCATGCTGTAGGCGACAAGAAGGATTGGGCATCACGGCGCAGGCTCCATGGGAACTAGACCGATGAGATCTTCAACGGCCTTCTTGCAGACCGCCTCGACTGAGGGAGTAAGTTGGATTGCCGAGATACCCATAAGTGCCAACTCTCGGATCACATGGGGACGCTCTCGGACGTCAAGTTCGTACTTGGTCAAGAACTGCTTACCGTTCTTCTCGTTCGAGCGGATGTGCTGCTCGATATCTTGAACGTTTGCTACCGTGAAGCATCCCTGCTGCAGCGCGAGTTTGTGGTTGCCGATCATTCTTGGACGCAGCACGGAAACATGAGGGTTGAAGTCGGCAAAGTCGTACGTCTGCTTGAATGAGGAGGTCCACGCCTCTTGGTTGAACGCGTAGATTGCAACGTCTTCCGTCTGCGGCTTGAAGTGGTTCACACCCTCATAGGCAAAATATGCCGCGACGTACGGCGATTCGGTCCAGTCAAGTAAGGGCGTCGGGAAGCCGTTGTGCTGCAAATATGCCAAGAACTCAGCAAGGCCGAGTGCATTCTTCAAGTTCCAAGATCTGCCGATCCACGCTTCGACCGCATCGTGAACCAGGGGCAACATGTAGTCGGCGTAGCCCTTTAGTTCCGGGATCGAACGCACGAGAGCGGTGCGGTGCACAGATGATGTGAGGCCCCAGCTCGCAAGCCGCTGACCCCGATAGATCATTGCGCCGTTGAGCTCTATGTCGTGAGCTGCAATGGCCTTGAATTCGCTCCAAGATACGCGCATGACGGCCTCGCGATGCATAACGTTTGATCCAATCGCTGCTGTCCTGCGTCGCGATTCAGTCCGCGTTCAAACATCAGTGTATGCTGGCTGATGTCTTGAGTTGAGTCGCGACGAAAGTGTTGGCTTGGATAGTTGCTTTGGCGCTTACTACGCGTCTGGTAACGCATCAATATTGCGAAGGCAACCACAAGCCCCGCAGACGCTGCAAATGATCCAGCGGCAGGCCAAGCACTGCAGATCGAGTCTAGTATCAACAGATGCATGACACGAAAAACAGACAGATGCGCGCTGCTGTCGGCTCTGCTCGGATGTCCCGCGATACTCAAGGCCGCTCGAAACAATTCGTTCGCGATGAATTCTTATGACTTCATCACGGTACCAGGCTTCAAACTGTTCACTGTCGATGATGTCGTGCATTCTGCCAATAACATCATCAACACTTGACCCTTCTACATCGCGAAGCCTTCTTCTGAGCCTGGAAATTCGGCCTTGATACTTGCCTTGCCAAAGTGCGGCGACAAGTCGAAATCCTCTGTAGGTCTCCACTCTTCGGTCATCTTTGTTGCGTCCCATCGCGTTCCCCTGCGTGTCTTACCAAACGTCTCCGACGGGAGCGCCGGAATGTTTGGCAGAGTCTCGAAGCGACTGAACATGTGGGTCAAGACAATTTGCTTCGCGGGATCGCGACTCGTGTTGAGTGCGTGGGATTCATGGGCCGCGCTGAGCGCAGGATTTCCGGCAAAGGGGCGGCAAGGGGCTGCTTACAGTCGGGCATCGGAATGGCCGGGTGGCGGCGCCGGCGGTTTCGGTTGGGGAATGTTGAGTAGAATCGGGGGATGACGAACACAGCCGGTGCCCGGGCGCATGCGTGATGGATTGCTGATTCGCTGGCGCGGGCCGGGCGAGGTGTTGGAGTGGTTGCGCATCGAGGGCGGGCGCGCGGGCTTTGTGCAGCGCGAGCTGCGGCCGGCGGCGTCGGTGCTGGAGAAGGCGGCGCGCATCGCGGTGCTGGTGCCGGCCGAGGACGTGCTCAGCATCGGGCTCGACCTGCCCGCGAAGAAGCCCGAAGCCGCACGCAAGGCTGCGGCCTTCGCGGCCGAGGAGCAGGTCGCGGCGCCGATCGAATCGGTGCATGTCGCGCTCGCCGAGGCCGCGAACGACGGACGCTGGGCCTGCGCCGTCATCGCCAAACCGAAACTCGCCGCGATCCAGTCCGACCTCGCGCAACGCGGCATCGTCGCCGACGCCGTGCATGCCGATGCCGCCTGCCTCGCCAGCGGACGCGCATTGCGCAGCGACGCCCGCGTGCTCGCACGCATCGACGGCGCACGTGCACTGGCCTGCGACGACAGCCTCTGGTCACGCGTCGCCCACGCGCACGGCATCGACACGCACGGCATCGACACGCCCGAAGCCGTCGACGAACTCCTGCCGGAACTGGCCCGCGGCCTCGTCGTGGCCGATCCGGTCAACCTGTTGCAGGGCGAATTCGCCAGCGCCCATCGCGGCAGCGGTGCGCTGCGCTGGTGGCGACTCGCGGCCGTGCTCGCGGTGGTCGCCGTGTTCGCCCAGACCCTGTGGATGCAACTCGACGCCTGGCGCCTGCAGTCGCGCCTCGATGCGCTCAACACGGCCATGGTGCAGGTCTATCGCGAACGCTTCCCGGACGCGCAGCGCGTGCCGAACCCGCGCCTGATGCTCGACAACGCCTTGAAACAGGCCGGCGCCGCGGGTGAGGCCGGCGACTCCGGGCTGGGCCTGCTGGCACGGGCCGCACCGGTGCTCGGCAACCAGACCCAGGTCTCGCTGATCGGTGCCGAATACCGCGGCGGCCAGCTCGAACTGCGCGTCGACGCGCCCGACATCGGCGTGCTCGACGGCCTGCGCGAAGGCCTGGCGAGTTCGCTCGGCCGTCCGGTCACGCTGGAAAGCGCGACCGCGGAAAAGGGTCGTATCGACGGCCGTCTGCGCATCGGAGCGAAGCCATGAGGGCGTGGTGGTCCAACCTGTCCGAGCGTGACCGGCGCATGTTGTCGATCGGTAGTGTCGTCGTCGCCGCTTTGCTGTTCTGGGCGCTGTGGTTCGATCCGCTGCTGCAGTCGCGACGCAGCCTAGCCGACAACGTCCAGCAGGCCGAGGCCGATCTGGTCTACATGCAATCGGCCTCGCAGCGCCTCGCCGCGCTGCAGTCCGGCGGCAGCGCTTCGGTGTTCGATCGCGGCGGCCGCTCGCTGCTCGCCCTCGCCGATGCCAGCGCGCGCGAGGCGCAACTCGCGAACGCGTTGAAGCGCATCGAACCGGTCTCGAGCGGGCGCGTGTCGGTGTGGCTCGAAGCCGCCTCGTTCGACGCGACCGCACTCTGGCTGGAACAGTTGCAGTCCCGCTACGGCATCCGTGCCGAGGAATTTTCCGTCTCGCGCGCGGTCGCACCCGGCCAGGTCGACGCGCGCATCGTGCTGGTCGATCCAGCCGCATAGAGGTCGATGATGAAGAAGTTGCTGGGCTGGCTGCTGGCCCTGATCGTGTTTGTCGTGTTGTTCGTGGTCATCGTCGCCGCGACCTTGCCCGCGGCCACCGCCTATCGTTATGCCGAGCCGCATCTGCAGCCGCTGCGCCTGCAGGGCATCGACGGCAGCCTGTGGAACGGACGTGCCACCCAGGCCAGCGTCTACGCCATGCCGATCGGCGAAGTGCGTTGGGCCCTCGAGCCCTGGGCCGCGGCCCGCCTGCACGCGCGTGGCGAAGCGGCCTTGTCGGGACGTTCGCTGCAGGCCTCGGCGCGCTTCGATGCCACCCGCGACCGCCTCGTCGTCGACAGCGCCAGCGCGATGCTGCCGGCCAGCGTGTTGACGCCCGCGCTCGACATCCCGTCGCTGGTGCTGCTCGGCGACCTCGATCTCAAGCTCGATGCCCTCGAACTGCGCGCCGGCATGCTGCAGACCGCCACCGGCACGCTGACCTGGCGCAACGCCGGGGTCAGCGGCGCCGCTGAGGCCCGCTTCTCCGACATCGTGGTGCGCTTCACCTCGCCGCGCGATGGCGTCATCGAAGGCCTAGTCAGCGACAGCGGCGGCGCGCTCAGCGCCAACGGTCGTGTCCTCATCGAACGCGAACGCTTCAACGCCGAAGTGAAGCTCGGCGTGCGCGGCAACGATCCGCAGCTCGCCGAAGCGCTGATGTACATCGGCGAACGCACGCCCGATGGCGGCTCGCTGCTGCGTGTCGAAGGCACGCTGCGGAGGCTGTTCTGATGGCCGCGCCGAGCGCCGAATTCCTCGACGCCGCACTCGCCGTCGCGCTGAAGGCGGCCGATGCCGCCGAAGCCGTGGTCGCGCGCCACTACCGCGCCCGCTTCGAGGTCGAGATCAAGGCCGATGCCTCGCCGGTCACGATCGCCGACCGCGAGGCCGAACAGGCCATCCTTGCGGTCCTGCGTGCGGCTTATCCTGGCCACGCCGTCTACGGCGAGGAATACGGCCGCAGCGGCGACAGCGATTTCCTCTGGCTGGTCGATCCGATCGACGGCACCAAGGCCTTCGTGCGCGGTTATCCGGTCTTCTCGACCCAGATCGCGCTGATGCATCGTGGTGAACTGGTGCTCGGCGTGTCCAGCGCCGGCCAGTTCGGCGAACGCGCCTGGGCGCGGCGGGGCGGCGGTGCCTTCGTGAACGGCGAACGCGTGCACATCGGACCGGCGGCCAAGCTCGCCGACGCGCAATTGTCGGTCGGCAACGTCAAGACGCTGGCGGCCGATGCACGGCGCTGGCTGGCGCTGGCCGAATTGATCCGCGGCGCCAACCGCACCCGCGGCTACGGCGATTTCCTGCACTACCACTACCTGGCGCGCGGCGCCGTCGATGCGGTCATCGAGTCGGACGTGAACATCCTCGACATCGCCGCGCTGGCGGTGATCGTGCGCGAAGCTGGTGCCGTGTTCAGCGAACTCGATGGCGGACCGCTGACGCTCGACACCCGCACCGTGCTGGCCGCCGTGCCGGCCCTGCATGACGAATTGCGGACGCGGCTGGCCTGAGGCCGCGATCCGCCCTTCGACAGGCTCAGGGCGAACGGGCTTTGGCCCTAGACTTGGCGGATGAAAAAACTTCCGATCATCCACGCCCGCCGCCTGCTCGGCGAAGGCACGCGTTTTCCGGTCGAGCAGATCGATCTCGAATTCAGCAACGGCGAAAAACGCACCTACGAGCGCATGCCCGGCTCCGGTCGCGGTGCCGTCATCATCGTGCCGATGCGCGATCCCGAGACCGTGCTGCTGATCCGCGAATATGTCTGCGGCTTGCATGCCTATGAACTCGGCCTGCCGAAAGGCCGCCTCGAACGCGGCGAAGACGTGCTCGAAGGTGCGAACCGCGAACTGAAGGAAGAAGTCGGCTTTGGTGCGCACCAGCTGCGCATCCTGCGCACGCTGTCGCTGGCGCCGACCTACATGGCGCATGTCACCCACGTCGTGCTGGCCGAAGACCTGTATCCCGAGAAGCTCGAAGGCGACGAGCCCGAGGAACTCGAGGTCGTGCCGTGGCGACTCGACCAGTTGCACGAACTGGTGCAGCGTGAGGACGTGACCGAAGGCCGCTCGATCGCGGCACTGTTCATGGCCCGCGAACACCTGCTGCGCCGCGGGACTTCGGCATGAGCGCGCTGCACACGATGACGACGCTCGATGCCTTGCGTGCCTTGGCACGCGAGGCGGCTGCGGCGATTCTGGCGGTGTACGAAAGCGGCTTCGCGGTCGAACACAAGGACGACCGCTCGCCGCTGACCGCGGCCGATCTGGCCTCGCATCGCATTCTTGTCGATGGGCTGCGCGCGCTGACGCCGGAGATTCCGGTGCTGTCGGAAGAATGCGCCGACCTCGATCCGGCCCTGCGCCGTGGCTGGTCGCGCTACTGGTGCGTCGATCCGCTCGATGGCACGCGTGAATTCGTCAAGCGCAACGGCGAATTCTGCATCTGCATCGCCCTGATCGAGGACGGTGCACCGACGATCGGTCTCGTGCATGCGCCGGTGTCGGGCCGTTGCCACGTCGCGGCGCGTGATGTCGGCGCCTTCGTCGTCGAGCGGGATGGCGCGATGCGTGCGATCCGCGCGGCGACGCCGGGCGCATCGTGGCGTGTCGCCGGCAGCCGTTCGCATGGCGATGCGCGTACCGAAGGCGTGCTCGCGAAACTCGGTCCGAACGAACACCGGCCGATGGGTTCGGCACTGAAGTTCGGTCTGATCGCCGAAGGTGCGGCCGATCTCTACCTGCGCTTCGGTCCGACCAGCGAATGGGATACAGCCGCGGGACAGTGCATCGTCGAGGAATCCGGTGGTCGCGTGCTCGACCTGCACGGCCAGCCGCTGCGCTACAACCAGCGCGACAGCGTGCTGAATCCGGATTTCGTCGCCTACGGCGCGTTGGACGTCGCGCAGCAGGCGCAGTTGAGCGGGGCACTCGCATGAGCGCGACACCGATCGAACGCCTGCGCGCGATCATGGCCAAACTGCGCGACCCGGATGGCGGTTGCCCCTGGGACGTGCAGCAGACGTTTGCGAGCGTCGCGCCGTATACGATCGAGGAAGCCTACGAGGTCGCCGACGCCATCGATCGCGGCGATCGCGTCGACTTGCGCGAGGAACTGGGGGACCTGCTGCTCCAGGTCGTCTTCCACGCCAGGATGGCCGAAGAGGAGGGCAGTTTCGCGTTCGACGACGTGGTCGAGGGCATCTGCGACAAGATGGTCCGGCGTCACCCGCACGTGTTCGGCGATGCTGTCGTCGAAGATGCAGCGGCGCAAACGCGCGCCTGGGAGGAACACAAGCGCCGCGAAAACGCAGGGCGCGAGGACCAGAGCGCGCTCGCGGGCGTGGCCGCCGGCTTGCCGGAATGGATGCGGGCACTGAAGTTGCAGAAGCGTGCGGCGGCGGTCGGCTTCGAATGGCCGGATGCGCAGCCGGTGCTCGACAAGTTGCACGAGGAAGTCGAGGAAGTGCGCGCGGAATTCGCGAACGGTGCGGATGCGGCGCGGCTGCTCGATGAAGTCGGCGACGTGTTGTTCGTCGCGGTCAATCTCGCGCGTCATGCCGGTGTCGATCCGTCAGCGGCGTTGCGTCATGCGAACGCGAAGTTCGAGCGGCGTTTTCGTGCGATGGAGCATGCGGCGTCCCACGTGCATGGGACGACGCTGTCGACACTCGATCTCGATGCGCAGTCGCGTTTGTGGGATGCGGCGAAGCGCGAGGAATCGCTTCGCTGAACATCGCGTGAAAGGCGAAGGCGTCGCGACGAGCGGAACGAAATTCAAACAAGCGCGCGATTACACTGCCGTTCACCGCACCGTGCCTCGGCACGGGCAATGCCGAACAGGGTGCGCAGACACCCGATGCTGGCGTCTATCGGAGTGAGATGATGATCAAACGGATGATGTTCTGGGCCGCACTGGCCTCGATGACGGGTGCGACGGCGGCGGAGACGCTCTCGCTCGATCGGCCTTTCGCCCCGCGCGAATCGCGGCTTCCGATCGGCCTGAAGGCCGCGCCGCCGGCCCTTGCGAAGGCGATTCTTGTCGACATCAACCAGAGCGCGAAATTGACGGCGGATTCTCCTGCCGAGATGGACCATTTTGGTTACAGCGTCGCGATCGATGGCAACACCGCGGTTGTTGGTGCGTTCGAACGCGACGGCGCGAATCCCGACATCGGTGCCGCGTATGTGTATTTGCGCACCGGCAACACATGGGCGTTGCAGGCGCAGTTGGTGACGCCGACGACCGTGCAGGACGCTCGCTTCGGTCGTGCAGTGGCGATTTCAGGCGACACGATCGCGGTCGGTGCACCGTTCGACGATCACACGCAGTCCAATTCGGGTGCGGTCTATGTGTTCACGCGATCAGGCACCGTCTGGACCCAACGCGCAAAACTTGGTTCGGCGGCGTCGTCGGGGGATCGTTTCGGGCAGTCGGTTGCGCTTGAAGGCAGCACCCTTGCAATAGGTGCGCCGGCCGACGAGACCGGGGCGATCATGAATGCCGGTGCGCTGCATGTGTTCACCGGCAGTGGTGCGACCTGGACACAGCAGGGTACGGCGCTGTCGGCATCTGACGCGCAGGATTCGGATTTGCTGGGTTCATCCATCGCGCTTTCGGGTGACACGCTGGTTGCGGGTGCCGAGGGTGTCGACACGGTGACCGAGACGAACGTGGACTCCGGTGCGGCCTACGTGTTTACCCGCAGCGCGGGCGTCTGGACGCAGCGTGCGCGCCTGCGCGCCGCCTCGCCGGCCGAGAACAATCTGTTCGGTCGCTCGGTCGCGATCGACGGCGGCACATTGATTGTCGGTGAGCCCGGCCGTCTCTCGAATACGGGTGCGGCCCACGTGTTTGTCGGCAGCGGCGCGACCTGGACGCTGCAGCAGTTCCTGACGCCCGCCGATGCCGAGCCGGGCGACGTGTTCGGTCACGCGTTGGCATTGCGGTCGGACCTCGCTCTGGTCGGTGCCTACGCTGGTGAAGGGACAACCGGCTCGTCGGATGTAGGCACGGTCTATGTTTGGCGACGCAGTGGCAGCACATGGACCCAGAACGACCGCTACGTGGCGAGTGATGCGATCAGTGGTGATCGCTTCGGATTTGGTCTTGCACTCACGCCCGGAGCCGCCCTGGTGGGCGCCCCTAACGACTCCATCACGACGACCAGTGCGCAGGCCGAAGCAGGATCGGCTTACGTGTTCCACCTCGGTACACCGACCACGACCATCCAGATCCTCAACCCGGTGCCCGCCACCTTTGGCGGAACCCTGGGCCTGAGCGCGCAGGTGAGCGGCGGCACGCCCACGGGCAATGTCGAGTTCCGCAATGGCGCGAGCGTGCTGGCCAGCGTCGCCCTGAACGGTTCCGGCGTGGCCGCCACCACCATCATCCCGAATGCCGGCAGCTACTCGGTCAGCGCGTTCTACCTGGGTGACGGCACGCACTTGCCGAGCAATTCGACCGCGACCGCATTCACGGTGGCGAAGGCGACGACCAGCCTGGCGCTCGCCAGCAACAATTCGCCCAGCACCTACGGCCAGAACGTGACGTTCACCGCCAATGTCACGACCACGGCGCCCGGCGCCAGCCCGGTCACCGGCAACGTCGAGTTCCGCGACAACGGCACCTTGCTCACGACCGTGCCGCTGACCAGCGGTTCCGCCGCATTCACGACCAATGCGCTCCTGCACAACACCGGCACCGCGCACCCGATCACCGCGAACTTCGTCGCGAACACGAACTATGACGCGAGCAGCGGCAGCACGATCAACCACGTCGTGAACAAGGCCACGCCGACCCTGAGCCTGGTGTCGAATCCGAACCCGTCGCTGTTCGGTCAGTCGGTGACGATCACCGCCACGCTGAGCGGCGGATTGGCGCCGACCGGCACGGTGACGTTCTTCGATGGCATCACCCTGCTGGGATCGAATCCGGTCGTGGCCAGCGCGGCATCTCGGTCCACGTCTTCGCTTGCGTTGGGCGCCCACAATCTTCAGGCCACCTACGCGGGTGACGACAATCATGAGTCGGTGAATACCGCTGCACCGACGGTGCACAACGTCCTGCCCTCGGCCGATGTGTCGGTGACCAAGACCAATGGCACGAGCTTCGTGCAGTCCGGACAGGACACGACCTACACGATCTTCGTCAACAATCCCGCGGGCGGCACCGACACCGACGGCCTGCTGGTCGACGACACCTTGAACCCGGCGCAGTTCGACGTGCCGAATGCCGACTGGAGTTGCGCGCCGGCCGGCATCTGCTCGCCCGAGAGCGGCACCGGCAACATTGCCGGCCTGCCGCTCGACCTGCCTGCCGGCAGCAGCGTCACTATCACCGTCACCGTGCCGGTGTTGCCCGAAGCCGAGTCCGGCGTCTCGAACACCGTCTCGCTGACGATGCCGAACGGCGTCGGTGACCCGAACCTCGCCAACAACACCGCCACCGACAGCGACGGCTCCGGCCTCTTCAGCGACAGCTTCGAAAGCGGTCCGGCCAACTGATCCAGTGGCGGCAGCGCTGTCCGTGCGACCCCGCCGCATAGGTCGGTGTCGCACAGGCTTGGTTGCCCTCAAGGCGTCTTCAATGCCCGCCGAGGAAGCTCCTCGGCGGAAGGGTTACGAAACCGGTTGGAGGATGGCGGATGCGTCTCGGCACGAGTGGTTTGCTGTGGGTGATGTTCTTGCTGATCGTTTCCCGCGACGCGCAGGCTGCCACGAGCGATCGGATCGACGTCTCGCAACATCAGCCCGGCTTGGTTCAACTTCAAGCGACGGTCACGTGGGGTTGCGGCGAAGCCTTGCTCGGCACGGTGGTGCAACAGACGGGCCAGACCAGACCATCAACCTGTCGACCCCCAGCATCAATCTGGGCTGCGTGCCGCCAGGAGGCCCTGGCAGCAGTTCGCCGTCGTTGATGCATGCCACCATGGATGTCGCGTACGACACTGACGGCGTCTACTTCGTGACGTGGACGTTTCCGAATTTTGGCGTGGGGCAGGTGCTGACCACACAGTTCATCGTCAGGGGCGGGCAGCTTCAGGTGTATCAGCCGGTCCCGATCGGCGGAGGCGCCATGACTGCCGTTCTGGCAATGATGGTGATCCTCGCGACCGGGATGGCCAACGGTGCAACCGGCGTCGCCGATCGCCGTACGCCCTGAGCGATCAACGCAGCTCGCCGAGTTTCGCGTCGATGCGGGCGCGCAGTTCGGCGATGGTCTGGTCGGGGTGGGCGACGCGGTCGGCGTGGCGCAGGCGGCGTTCGGCGAATTCGCGCAGCTTGGGTTGTTCGGTGCGCTTCAGCAGGTCCTGGTACATCGCCACGATGGCGGCTTCATCGCCCTGCTTGCGATAGAGCATTTCGAGGCGGCGCAGGTCGACGGCAACCGCGAGTTCCGGGTGATTGCGCACGGCGCGTGCGAAGCGTTCCTTGGCCATCGGTCCGCGCTGCATCGTGTGCGTGTCGCGGGTGTCGTGGGCCTGTGCGGGAAGGACAAGGCTGGCGCCGGCGATGGCCAGTGCAGTGCCGAACAGCAGGGTCTTGGCGAGGTTGGTCATGGGTTTGCTCCGGGTGTCGCGCACCATCTGTGCGTGGTCCTCTCAACGCGGCGATGGACGACGCGTTGACCATGACTTGCGACGCATCGTCGTTCGCGCAAGGCTAGGACTCGTTCCTTTCATCCGGAGTCCGTATGCCCTGGGTCGTGCTGGTTGCCGTGCTCGCGTTGCTGCAGTTCGCCGCTTTCGGTGCCCTGGTCGGGCGTGCGCGTGGCCAGTTCGGCGTGCAGGCGCCGGCGACCACCGGCCATCCGGTCTTCGAGCGTTACTACCGTGTGCAATACAACACGATGGAGCAGATCGTCGTGTTCCTGCCGGCCCTGTTCCTGTCCGCGGCCTACGGCTTCGGCGCCGACTGGATGTCGGCCGCGCTCGGCCTCGTCTATCTCGCCGGTCGCCAGATTTATTTCGTGGGGTACGTGCGTGATCCGAAGTCGCGTGGACTCGGCTTCGTGATGACCGTGGTGCCGGGCGCGATCTTCCTCGTGAACGCCGCTGCCGGCGCGATCGCGATGTTGCGCTGACTCAGCGCGCGAACACGAAGGCGGCGCCGGTCGCGATCAACGCGAAGCCGACGAGGTGGTTCCAGCGCAGCGGCTCGCCAAGGAACCACACCGCGAACACCACGAAGACGCTCAGCGAGATCACTTCCTGGATGGTCTTCAGCTGCGCCGCCGAATACACCGAATGGCCCCAGCGGTTCGCCGGCACCTGCAGCACGTATTCGAAGAAGGCGATGCCCCAGCTTGCGAGGATGACGATCCATAACGGGTGCGCCTTGTACTTCAGGTGCCCGTACCAGGCGAACGTCATGAACACGTTCGACGCGAGCAGCAGCGCGATCGGCGTCCAGTGCGGATTCATCGCGTGCGGCGTCAGCCGTTGTCGCCTTCGAGGAAACGCGCTTCGTACATCAGGGCGTGGATGCGCTGTTCCTGGCCTTCGACGAACATCACGCCGAGATGGTCGGGCGCGGTCCGCACGACGCGGGCGGTGACACCGATGACGGTGTCCTGGTCGAGCATGAAGAAGACGCGCACCCGTTCCGGCGCCGGGGCCGGCCAGCGCTTCGGCTTGCCGAGGCGGGCGCCACCGGCGGAAAGGTCCCAGACCTCGCTGAGATAACCCTCTTCGCCCAGCACCAGCATGGCTGCAGTGAAGACGTCCTTGCGGGGATGGCGGCGTTTTTCGGACAGGTCCATGGCGCGACCTTATCGGGGCCGCCGGGCGTGCGGCAAGCACCTGGCGGTGGTGTCTTCACGCCATTGCGACGGATGTGGGCGTGTAATCTTCACAACTGTGAAGGAGTTCGCCATGGCGGTGCAAGAAGAGTCGATGGGTCTGGTCCTGCTGGTCGAGGACAATCGCGGGATTGCCGAGATGGTCGGCGAATTCCTGGAACGCCGCGGCTATACCGTGGACTACGCGGCTGATGGCGTGACCGGCCTGCGCCAGGCCGCGGCCGAGCCCTTCGACGTGATCGTGCTCGACCTGATGCTGCCCGGCATGGACGGGCTGGAACTGTGCCGTCGCCTGCGCAACGACGCCAAGAAGTCGACCCCGGTGCTGATGCTGACCGCGCGCGACACGCTCGACGACAAGCTGGTCGGGCTCGATGCCGGCGCCGACGACTACCTGGTCAAACCCTTCGAGATCCGCGAGCTGGAAGCGCGCATCCGGGCGCTGATCCGTCGCGAACGGCGCTCGGTGTCGACCGAAGTCCTGCGCGTCGGCGACCTGATGCTCGACACCGCCACGTTGCGCGCCACCCGCGCCGGCAAGGACCTGGCGCTGTCGCCGATCGGGCTGCGTCTGCTCACCATCCTGATGCGCGAGTCGCCGCGCGTGGTCACGCGTCGCGACATCGAGCGCGAGGTCTGGGGCGACCTGCTGCCGGACTCCGACACGCTGCGCAGCCATCTCTACAACCTGCGCAAGATCATCGACAAGCCGTTCGAGAAACAGCTCCTGCACACCATCCACAGCGCCGGTTACCGCCTTGCCGATCTCGATGCAGAACTCGCCGCCGCCAAGGCCGGCTGAGGCCGTCGCGTCCGGCGGTCGCGGGCTGCGCGGCCGACTCTGGGTCGCGTTCGTGATGCAGACGGTGGCGATTGCACTCGCCACCTTGCTTGGCGTGTACGCGGCAATGCTGGTGCTGCGCGACGTGCTGATCCAGCGCGCCTTGGTCGAAGAGGCCCAGCACTACTGGAAGCGCCTCGACCTCGACGCCAACGCGGCCTTGCCCGACACCTACAACATGCAGGGCTATCTGCTTCTGCCGGGTGCGGCCGTGGCCACGATCCCGGCGTATCTGCGCGATCTCGAGCCCGGCTATCACAGCATGCATGCGCCCGGCGTCGATGAGCTGGTGCTGGTCGGTGATCGCGAGGGACGTCGCCTGTGGCTGGTCTTCGATCAACATCAGGTCGATCGCCTGGCCCTGTGGTTCGGATTAGTGCCGCTGACGCTGGTGCTCGGTACCGTCTACCTGGTGTCGTGGATCACCTATCGCGCCTCGCGCCGTGCGGTGTCGCCGGTGATCCGTCTGGCCGAAGTGGTGCGCGAGCAGGACCCGAAACACCCCGACTGGCGTGCGATCTGCACTGTCGCCGGTGCGGGCGACGCCGACGACGAGGTGATGATCCTCGCCGACGCGATCCGTTCCTTCGCCGAACGCAATGCCGATTTCGTCGAGCGCGAACGCAATTTCACGCGCGACGCCAGCCACGAACTGCGCACGCCGCTGACCGTGGTCAAGGTGGCCGCGGATGTGCTCGAGGAAGAAGCCTTGTCCGCATTCGGTGCGCGCTCGGTGCAACGCATCAAGCGCGCGACACGCGACATGGAGGCCCTGATCCAGGCGTTTCTGATCCTGGCCCGCGAGGGCGATACCGGACTGCCGAACGAGCGCTTCGTCGTCAACGACATCGCCGCCGAGGAAGTCGAACGCGCGCAGGACCTGGTCGCCGGCAAGTCGGTGACGGTGCGCCTGATCGAGACGGCGCGCATCGAGATCGACGCGCCGCCGCGCGTGTTCGCGGTGCTGATCTCGAACCTGCTGCGCAACGCCTGCCAGTACACCGAGCAGGGCGAGGTCCTGGTCACGGTGATGGCGAATGCGGTGCGTGTCGACGACAGCGGTCGCGGCATGGCGCCCGAGGACGTGGCGCATGCCTTCGAACCGTTCTATCGCGGCAAGGGCGCCGGCAAGGGCGGCCACGGTGTCGGCCTGACCATCGTGCGGCGTCTGGCCGAGCGCTTCGGCTGGCCGGTGGCGCTGGAGTCGACCCTGGGCGTGGGCACCCGCGCCACGATCACCTTGCCGACGGCACGTCCCGCGACCGACGCGATCGACTAGGATGCGCGCCGCGCGATCGGCGCGACCAGACGACGCCCGCATGTCCGAGCCCGAAGCTGTCCGCGATGTCCGCTCCGACCATGGGCTGTTGCCGCTGCAACCGCACATGCGCCTGATCTGGACCCTGAGCCACGGTTTCGCCTGGATGCTGCCCTTGCTGGCCGTGCTGGTGCCGCTCGCCGTCAAGTTCGACGCGCTGCCGGTGCCGGTGGCGCTGCTGCTCGCCATCGTGCTCGGCCTGCTGTTCGGCCGGCATTACGCGCAACGTTATGCGGCGCTGTATGCGGCCATGCATCTCGCCGACGGGGTGCTGATCCGACGTGGCGTCTGGTGGCGCGCCGAGATCTTCGTGCCGCGCGCGCGCATCCAGCACACCGAGGTCAACCAGGGACCGCTGGATCGTCGCTGGGACATGGCCAGCCTGAGTCTGCACACCGCCGGCACGCGCCTCGAACACATCGTTTTGCCGGGCCTGCCGCGCGTCATCGCCGAACAGCTGCGCGACACCTTGCTCGATCGTCGCCCGCATGTCGATGGCGCCTGATCCACGCGGCGACGAACGTCGCCTGCATCCGTTTTCCTGGCTGTTCGTGCTGATCACGCAACTGCGCGACGTGGCGTTGCCGCTGATCGTGCTGCTGCTGTTCGGACGCGGCGAATGGTGGGAATTCATGGCCCTGGTCGGTGCGGTGCTGCTGGCCGCGTATTCGCTCGTCTACAGCTTCGGTTTCCGCTATCGCATCGGCGATGGCGAACTGACCGTTCGCGAGGGGTTGTTTGATCGCACCGAGCGCCATATCCCGTTCGCGCGCATCCAGAACATCGCCCGCCGCAGCAATCTGCTGCACCGCGTATTCGGTGTCACCGAACTGCGACTCGAATCCGGCGGCGGACTGAAGCCCGAGGCGGTGATGAAGGTGCTGCGCGTCGCCGATGCCGATGCCCTGGTGGCGTTGCTGCGTGCGCGTCAGGCGGCATCGGTGCCGATGGAGGGCAGCGGGGCCGATGCGCGCACTTCCGGCGAGGTGTTGCTGCGTCTGCCGCTGGTCGAGCTGGTGCGGTTCGGGCTGATCTCGAATCGCGGCATGGTCGTCGTCGCCGGTGCATTCGCAGCCTTCTGGCAGTTCAACCCCACCCAGCCGCGCAGCATGATGCGTGTGCCGACGCACTGGATCGAGCAGCTGTTCGGCGAGGTCGCCGCGCATCACTACAGTCTGACGACCATGCTGACCGGCGGCGCGTTCGTCCTGCTGCTGCTGTTCGCGGCACTGCGGCTGCTGTCGGTGCTGCTCGCGCTGTTCGTGCATCACGACTTCACCCTGGAACGCGACGGCGACCGGCTGGGCGCCGGCGGCGGCCTGCTCACCCACGCGCACGGCAGCGCGCGTATCGACCGCCTGCAGATGCTGCACGTCGATGAAAGCCTGTTGCATCGCCTTTTCACGCGCATGAGTCTGAAGACCGAAGTGGCCGGCGGTGTGCGCGCCGTGAACGACCAGAGCGGCAAGCTGCACTGGCTGGCACCGATCGCGTCGCCGCCGCAGGTCGACGATCTGCTCGCCCGCATCCTCGCCGCGCCGTCACTGGCGGCCTTGCCGTGGCGGCCGCTGCACCCGCGTGCCTGGCGTCGGCGCGCGCGCTGGCCGAGCGTGTTCTGGCTGGTCGCTGCGGCAGTGACGACGTTCTGGGTTGGCGCACCGGGATTGCTGTTGCTGCTCGGTCTGCCCTGGTCCGTCGTGTCCGCGCGCGGTTGGGTCGGCTTCACCCGGTATGCGATGGATGCGCGCTTCCTCGCCTATCGCGAAGGCTGGCTGTCGCGCCGTTACGCCCTGATCGAACTCGACAAGCTGCAGGCCGTGACTTTGAAGCAAAGCCCGTTCGATCGCCGCAGCGGCATGGCTTCGGTCCAGATCGACAGCATGGCCGCCGACCCGCTGCGCGGCGGCATCGACATTCCCTATCTCCCGGTCGCGGAAGCGCGCGCCCTGTTCGCGGTGCTGGCGCGGCGCTGCGCCCGTCCGGGCTGAGTCCTGGCCCGGTTTGGCGCCGGAATGCGTATCCGGCGTTCGCTTTGTGTCCCCGCGCACGTTGGCATTGATCGGATCGTCACATTCGTCGATGATCGGATCGTCAGCTCCGGCGGCGCGACCGGAGCGGCGGCAATTGTCTCGCGTCTCAATTCACTCGGGTGGGGGAATACACAATGGAAGACAGTGGCGGCGGAATCATCGGCATTATCATGATGCTGGTCTGGCTTGCAGTAGTCATCGGCATCATCGCCGGAATCTGGAAGGTGTTCACGAAGGCCGGCAAGCCCGGTTGGGCGGCGTTGATCCCGATCTACAACATCATCGTCCTGCTGCAGATCGTCGGTCGTCCGGTGTGGTGGATCGTCCTGATGATCATCCCGATCGTCAGCATCGTGGTCGCGATCATCGTGTCCATCGACATGGCCAAGAGCTTCGGCAAGGGCACCGGCTTCGGCATCGGCCTCGCCCTGCTCGGCTTCATCTTCTACCCGATGCTCGGCTTCGGCGACGCCAAGTACCAGGGCCCGGCCGCCGCGTCCGGCAGCTGATCGCAGCCCTCGCGCAAACAGAACCCGGCCGAGTGATCGGCCGGGTTTTTGTTTGATCAATGGGAAGCAACTTGGACTTTCAGTCTCTCAACAGAGTAGCCACCTGTCAGAGTTGATTTCGATGAAGCAGATGTTGGCAATAATCGTGCTGGCACCGCTCATTGCGGTGCTTGTTTTTATAAGTTGGAGCGCATTCAGAGCTCCGGCGATAGCGGATCGCCGTGTTGCTGATTCTGTCGTTGGAGACGGCCGAGGCTCAGAAGAGCCAGTTTCGGGTGCATCCGGCACGAGCGGATCTGATAGTCGCGAATCAGGCATGCCGCTTCGGGGTGGTAGCAGTTCAAAAGACGTGTTGCTTGATAGCCACAAGCTTGATCTGGAATCGCTCTCCACTCTGAAAGCAACTATTGATTCCTCAAGTCTGTCGGAAGTCGACAAACGAGCCCTTATGCACTGGGCGCTGCTCTCTTGCCGCGCAGGGTGGGGTGCAAGTCTGAAATCGCCCGAAGAAAAGCGCGATTCGCAGCTGAAAGAGCATTTGGATGCACTGATCGCATTCAATCGCACGTTCTGCGCTGGCGATTCGGCTCCGGAAAATTCCGACGCGGCAATGGCTTGGCTGAAGGCGCTTGATTCCGATCCGGAAGTCGTCGAGGTCATGGCGCTCGCGAATTCCGCGCTGAGGGATCGTGACGAGGCAGCACTGTCGCTGCTTGGCGAGAGCATCTCCACGGTGAAGAGTGAAGCCGCAATGGAGAAAGCCATTTATGTGCTCGCGCAGGTCGAGCGCAAGAATGGACGAGCGACTTGGTCCTTGGGCAGCGACTACACGCGTGGACTCGACGGGCTGACTATCCAAAAGCTCCAGCGCAACGCCGGCCTGTTGGCCGCTTGCGCCGAGTTCGGCGGATGCGGACCGAACTCGCCCCGCTACATCTTTCTCTGCGAGCAATCGCAGCAGTGCCGTCGTGGCGAATCGGTCGAACAATACGTCCTGCGTTTCACCGCTCCCGGCCATGTGCCGGCGCTGCAAAGGATGGTTGCTGACATCCGGGCCATGCGTCCTCGATAAAGCAGCGCGCTGACGACTGAGTTGCTCGTCAGCGCGCTACTTCATGCATCAGAACCCGCGATCGCCGGAAAGAATCCCGCCGAGTCCGCCGAGGACCGAGCCTTCTTCCTTCGAACCACCACGCTGGTAGGCGGCGGCGAACATGCGGCCGGCCATGCGCGAGAAGGGCAGGGATTGCAGCCAGACGTGGCCGGGGCCGGTCATCTGGGCGAGGAACACGCCTTCGCCGCCGAACAGCATCGACTTCACGCCGCCGACCGGGATCACATCGAACTGCACGTTGCTGGTCATCGCGACCACGCAGCCGGTGTCGACTTCCAGTCGCTCGCCGGCCGCGAGTTCGCGCTCGACGATCGTGCCGCCGGCATGCACGAAGACGAGACCATCGCCTTCGAGCTTCTGCATGATGAAGCCTTCGCCGCCGAACAGCGCCGTCATCACCTTCTTCTGGAAGAAGATGCCGATCGACACGCCGCGCGCTGCGGCGAGGAAGCTGTCTTTCTGGCAGATGATCTTGCCGCCGTAGTTGCTCAGCGTGAACGGGATGATGGTGCCGGGATAAGGCGCCGCGAACGCGACCTTGGCCTTGCCGGCGTTGCCGCTGTGCGTGAACACGGTGGTGAACAGCGATTCGCCGGTGATGATGCGCTTGCCGGCGCCGAGCAGCTTGTCCATGAAGCCGCCGCTGGCGGATTGCTGCGAGCCGTCGCCGAACACCGTGTCCATGCGCACGACCGGCTGCTTGTACATCAGCGAGCCCGCTTCGGCGACTGCGCTTTCGCCCGGATCGAGTTCGATCTCGACGAACTGCATGTCCGAGCCATAGACCTTGTAGTCGATCTCGTCGGCACGCTGCAGCGTGCCTGCGACCGGCGGAGGCGGTGCGGTCATCGCGTGCGAACTCGACATCGACAGTTCCGCGCATTTCGCGATCGGCATCCACTCCGCGAAACCCTGGCGCCAGCAGTGGCCGGCCGGATTCTGCGCCGCCTGTGCCACCGCCGCGGCATGATCGAGCGGGCCCATCTGTTGTCCGTTGTAGCTCAGGAACCATTGGTGCATGGATCAATCCTCATTGCTGTTGGAGCGGCTTCAGCCGCGATGATGGTTGCTTCACTCGTCTTCGCGGCTGAAGCCGCTCCAACAGGCGCTAAATCAACAACGCCCGTAACGATCTTCGAGGCGCACGATGTCGTCCTCGCCGAAATAGTCGCCGCACTGCACTTCGATCAAGTGGATGTCGTCACCGGTCGGGTTTTCGAGACGGTGCAGCGTGTCCATCGGGATGTAGACCGACTCGTTCCGGTGCAGCAGCTTCTCCTCGTCGCCGACGCGCACCTTCGCGGTGCCGCGCACGACGGTCCAGTGTTCGCTGCGGCGATAATGCTTCTGCAAGGACAACACCTGGCCGGGCTTCACGGTGAGGCGCTTGACCTTGCAGTCGGGTGCATCTTCCAGGACCGTGTAGCTGCCCCAGGGGCGATGCACGGTGGTGTGCAATTCGGTGGTGCTGTGCGATTCGCGCTTCAATGCATCGACGACATGCTTCACCGACTGCGACTGCTCGCGGTGCGCGACCAGCAACGCGTCTTCGGTGTCGATGATCATCAGGTCGGACACGCCCACCGCCGCGATGATGCGCTTGCCGCCCTGCACGTAATTGCGCGCGGCGCCGACGAAGACCGCTTCACCGAGTCGGCGGTTGCCAACCTCGTCGCACTCGACCAGGTCGCTCAACGCATTCCATGAGCCGATGTCGCTCCAGTCGAAACTCGCCGGCACGACGGCGCGATTCGTCGCGCGTTCCATCACCGCGTAGTCGATCGAGATTTCCGGAATGCGCGCGAACGCTTCGGCATCGAACACGAGGCTGTCGTCGTCCGGGCTGGCTGTGATGCAGGCGCGGGTCGCATCGAGTACGTCCGGGCACGTCTGTGCCGCAGTGTCGATGAGCGTGCCGACGCGGAAGCAGAACATGCCCGAGTTCCAGTAGAACCCACCGGATTCGACGTAACGCGCGGCGGTGGCGTGGTCGGGCTTTTCGACGAAGCGCTTGACCTCGAAGCCGTCGCTGCCGATCGCTGCGCCGCGTTCGATGTAGCCGTAGCCGGTTTCCGGGCGTGTCGGCACCACGCCGAAGGTGGCGAGATGACCCTTCGCGGCGAGTGCGGCGGCACGGCCGACCGCTTCCTTGAACGCATCGACATCGCGGATCAAATGGTCGGAAGCCAGCACCAGCATCAGGGCGTCGTCGCCATGGCGCGCCTGGATCTTCAGCGCCGCGGCGATCACCGCGGGTGCTGTGTTGCGGGCGCTCGGCTCGAGCAGGTAACGCGCCCGCGCCCCATCGAATTCCGGATGTTTGGCGTAGGCGTCGCGGGTGATGAAGGCGTAATCGCGGCCGGTGACGGTATAGACCGGTGCACCCGGCGTCGCCACCGCCAGCGCCCGCGCCAGCGTCTTGCCGATCAGCGTGTCGCCATCGGGCAGGGCCATGAACGGTTTCGGATACAGCCGACGCGATACCGGCCACAAACGCGTACCGGCACCGCCGGAAAGAATCACGGGAATCAGCATGCGTCGCGCTCGAATCGGTTCCGGAACAAGCCGCGATTATGGGGGCGATGCCGCGAAATGCCAGAGCCCAAATTCCCCGTCATGCCTCTTGAATGTAGG
>JAKJFE010000039.1 GCA_022705045.1 Pseudomonadota bacterium
CCGCCACGACCGGCGGGCGCATCGGCATGATGGCGCGGGCGTTGTTGCGTGGCGCCGACGGCCATGGCCCGGCATTGGCGCGCATGGGGCTGGCTGCGCCCGAAGGCTTCGAGCAGGGCCTGATGGCCAAGCTGCTGTGCCTGGCCCTGGACGAGACCGCACCACGCGTTTGACTGCCGTCAATCCGCACCTGCGGGCATCCCGTAGAATGCGCGCCATCCCCTTTCGGCGCGGCGCGAGCCGCGAATTCCCTCATGTCCTCACCGGCCTTCATCAGCGAGCGCGTGCTCGATGTGCGTCATTGGACCGACGCCTACTTCAGCTTCACCGTCACCCGTGACGACGGCTTCCGCTTCGACAACGGCCAATTCGTGATGATCGGCCTGATGGTCAACGGCAAGCCGCTGATGCGCGCCTATTCGATCGCCAGCGCGAACTGGGAGGAACACCTCGAGTTCTTCTCGATCAAGGTACAGGACGGCCCACTGACCTCGCGCCTGCAACACATCCAACCCGGCGACGAAGTGATGCTGTCGCGCAAGCCCACCGGCACGCTGCTGATCAGCGACGTGCATCCGGGGCGCAACCTGTACCTGTTGGCGACGGGTACCGGCTTGGCGCCGTTCCTGTCCATCATCAAGGACCCGGAAACCTACGAACGCTACGAGCGCGTGATCCTGATGCACGGCGTGCGCAATGCCGAAGACCTGGCCTACCGCGACTATCTGGAACGCGAGATGCCGCGCCACGAATTCCTCGGCGAATTGATCCGCCAGAAGTTCCGCTACTACCCGGCGGTGAGCCGCGAACCGTTCCAGCACCACGGTCGCATCACCACGCTGTTCGACAACGGCCAGTGCCAGTCCGACCTCGGCATCGAGGCACTCGACCCGAAACACGACCGCGCCATGATCTGCGGCAGCCCGCAGATGCTCGCCGACTTCCGCAAGATCCTCGATACCCGTGGTTTCACCGCTGCCCCGCGCATCGGCACCGCTGGCGAATACGTGTTCGAGCGGGCATTCGTCGACAAGTAAGATCAGCGGGCGTAGTCTTACCGTCGTCTTACCTTTGGAGTGGATCATGGAAACCACCAAGCTCTCCAGCAAGGGCCAGGTGATCATCCCCAAGGCTTTCAGGAGCCTGCATCGATGGGCGTCAGGTCTCGAACTCATGGTGATCGACACGGGTGACGGTCTGTTGCTGAAGCCCAAGACGCCCTTCTCGCCATCGGAACTCTCCGACGTTGTCGGCATGTTCAAGAACAAAGTGGCGGCGCGAACCGATGAGGAGATTGCGGCTGCACTGGATGCCGATGTGCGGAGGCAGTGGCGTGATCGCGATTGACACCAATGTGCTGGTGCGGCTGCTGGTCAATGATCAGCCCATCCAGGGCAAGGCCAGCCAGAAACTGTTCGCTTCCGAAGACATCTTCATTCCGGACACGGTGCTGCTGGAAACCGAGTGGGTGCTGCGTGCGGCCTATGGTCTGGGCCGCATCGAAGTCTGCGCAGCCTTTCGGCGTGTCTGCGGTCTGCGCAATGTCGCGGTCAGCGACGGACCATTGATCGCACAGGTGATCGACTGGCACGAGGCCGGATTCGATTTCGCCGATGCCTTCCACCTCGCCTTGAGCAAGGGCCATGACAAATTGAAGACGTTCGACGCAGGCTTCATCAAGCAAGCCAGGAAGCACACCGACCGCCGCGTCGAACGCCCCTGAGAACGCACCTCAGCTCATCTGTGCGCGTGGCTCAGGCGGCGTCAGTGGACTCGTTCCATAGCGCAACGATCTCCGGTGTCAGCGCATAGACGATGGCGTCGTGCGCCTGTCCGCGGATCTGCAGGCGATTGCGGGCGATGCACTCGCGGGTGGCGCCGAGCGCCTCGGCGACGCGCTGGCTGGCGAGGTTGTGCGGCAGCGTAACGATTTCGAGCCGGGCGAGACCGAGTTCACCGAACCCCAACATGGCCGCTTCACGCGCGGCAAAACGTGCGATGCCGCGACCATGATGCGGCGTGCTCACCCAGTAACCGATGTTGCCGATGCGATGCGCGTGGTTGATCTGGTTGACGCCGACGCCACCAATCACCTGCCCGGTCTCGGCTTCAAACACGCCAAGCGGAAACTCGCTCCGGTTTTCCCAACAGGATTGCGTGAAACGAATCCACGCCTCGGCGTCCTCGATCGCGTAGTCGAGCCTGCACCACGGCATCGCGTCCACCAACCCCGGCAACGACGCCCGCACCGCTCCGAAGAACGACGCCGAATCCGACGGTTCCAACCGACGAACGAGATACCTGCTGCGACTGACCGCTTCCTGCATGCGCAATGCCTACGAATAGTCTGAACAAATCAAGATCAGCGTAGCGCCAATGCGCCGCGAGCGACGATGTCGGACTCGCGACGCGCAGCGGATGGAACGACTCCACACGTCGATTTGAGGTACATGGTCGTCGGACAGCAGCGCTTGACGAATGCACCTATTTAAGTACGATGCGCGCATGCAGCCCATCCTGTCTGTCCGTTTCTACCGCACGACATCGGGCAAAGAGCCGGTCCGCGATTGGCTGATCGAGCAAGTCTCGCTTGGAGCGAGGAAGGCGATCGGCGCGGACATCAAGACCGTTCAGTTTGGTTGGCCGATCGGAATGCCGGTTGTACGCAAGATCGAACCGGGATTGTGGGAAGTGCGCAGCAACATTCCGGAGGGCATATCCCGATTGCTCTTCACCGTATCGGGTTCGGACTTGGTGCTGTTGCATGGCTTCATCAAGAAGACGCAGGCCATACCGAAGGCGGATCTCGCTTTGGCCGAAACACGCATGAAAGAGGTGAACGCATGAGCAGGAACAAGCACATCGGCAGCGACTTCGATGCTTTCTTGTCGGAACAGGGTGAGCTTGAGGACGCAACGGCGATCGCCGTGAAGCGCGTGATTGCCTGGCAGATCGAACAGGCGATGCAGGCGACCGGCGTGAACAAGAGCACGCTGGCCAAGCGCATGCACACGAGCCGGACCGTCGTGGATCGAATGCTCGATGCGACAGATACCGGCCTGACCCTAGACACGATGACCAGAGCCGCAACCGCGCTCGGTTTCAGGGTCAAGGTCGATCTGGTCTCCGCCTGACGACGGCGGAGCTAGAGGCACCGCATTGGCACGCCACCTTCCGAAATGCTCGGTTTGTTCGAATACTCCCCGACGATCGGCCTGACGATTGTTAGAACCGATTGGTTCCTATTCGGGGGTGCACAGCGCACTTGCGATGGTGTTGATTGACTGAATGGCAAAGCTCATTGCCTCTGCTTCCTTACCAACAATGCGATTGTAGGTGGCGCGGAATTTCACGTAGTGCTTTGGGCGAGGAACCAGCCACAGAAGCGATCCGTACTCCTTATCGTCCTCCTCCCAAAGAAATATCCCTCCACGTGCGGGTATTGGCTTTCCAGATAGTGGAACGGAGCCATTCCCTCCACTCGCCAATTCCGCTCCAAGATGAGCGGCAACCACCTCCGATACCGCACGCTCGAGCTCGTCGTCCGTGTCGCTATCGGCTTCACGGTCATAAATGAAAACGGTCACGGCCAACTCGAACAGCTCAGCGCTGTACCCAGCGACGGTTCCGTTACCTTGGTCGCGAACAGCGGCCAAGTATGCCTCCGGAAAAGCCACCGTCTCAAAGCCAGGAATTGACGGCGGGATGCAAGAGCTCCGAGCAACGCGAGTCGTACTCGACAAACTCTTCTCATCAGCCTGAGCGCCGACGCAGGTTGAGACGCCCAATGCAGCGGCAATGACAAATATTCCGAACTGATGCGGCATAGGTCATCTCGAGCCGTAGCGACAATTCTCCGACGAGAACGTCGGGACATAGCCGCATGTCTGGCTTTGCTTACGGGTGTGGTTCAAAACCTCCCCCTCGCGAACGAGAGGGAGGCCGATGCGTTGGAACGACTTAGAACCGCGCTGTGAATTCGACGCCCCAGAGGCGGGGTTCGTTGACGAAGCCGGTGAGGTTGTTGAAGTCGATGGCGCCGACCAGTTCTTCGGCGTCGGTGATGTTGCGGCCGAACAGGGCGACTTCCTTGTTGCCGTATTCCCAGTTGTAACCCACGCGCAGACCGCCTTCGACCAGTGCGTCGCCTTGGAATTCGGCGGACTCGTACAGGAAGAAGTTCACCTTGTCGCGATAGGCCCAGTCGGTGAACACGAAGAACTCGGTGCCGTCGCCCATCGGGATGCCGTAACGCGCGGTCAGGTTGCCGATCCACTTCGGGGCGTTCGGCAGGCTGTTGCCGTCGATCGACACCGTGCCCGCCGACGCGCCGGCCGGGTCGAGTACCGTGCAACCACCGCCGCAGGGCTGGATGGCCAGGCCCGGATCGTTGATCTCGGTGTCGTTGTAGCTCGCACCCACGGTGACCGACAGCCGATCGGTCAACAGCGCTTCCAGATCGAGTTCGAAGCCCTGCCCGTTCGCTTCCGCGGCATTGATCAGCGTGTTGAAGTTGGCCGCACCGCCCACCGCCGTCAGCTGCAGATCGTCGACCGTGTAATCGAACACCGCGAAGCCGAGGCGTGCGCGCTGTTCGAACAGATCAGCCTTGATGCCCGCCTCGATCGACAGCGAAGTCTCGGAGTCGGCCACCGACACCGTGTTGCCGAACAGCAGGCGCCCCTGGATGCTCGGCGCGCGGAAACCGCGGGCGACGCGGCCGTACACGTTCACCGCATCGTTCAGCGCATAGACCGCGCTCAGGTCCCAGCTCACGTCCGTATCCGACGGACTGACATGGATCGGTGCCAGTGCGCCCGCACCGATCGGCGACTGCGTGCGGAACGCGGTGAAGTCCTTCTCGTCCTTGGTGTAACGCAGGCCGGCACGCAAGGTCAGATCGTCGCTGGCCTGGTATTCACCCGAAGCGAACAGCGCCCATGCGGTGTTGTCCTGCTCCTGCCGCGCATAACCGTTCTGCACGCCGCCGCCCAGCGTGTCGTAGTTGAAGCTGTCGATGCTGATCTGCTCGTCGAACCAGAACAGACCGGCCTGCCAGTCGAAGTCGCCCCATTCGTTCGATTCGAAGCGGAACTCCTGCGACCACTGGTCGTGCTTCGGCAGACCGTCGGCCGATTCCGCCGGGAACGGGATGAAACCCGGGCCGAACGGCGGCGCGAACGACGCACCGTAACCGCCGTCGATGTCGCCGCGGCTCAGGGAATCGGCGGTCTCGTAGCCGGTCACCGAATACAAGGTCACGCGGCCCAGATCGAAACGCAGGCGCGCGTTCGCGCCGGCGGTGTCGAGTTCCTGCAGGTTGGTGCCGTCGATCGAGATCGATTCGCGGTCGAAGCCGGGCACGAAGTCATTGCTGCCGTGCTGGATGATGTTGGCGCGGAACAGGCGTGCGGTGCCGTCGAGCGAACGCGCATGCACGTTGAACAGCGCTTCGGTGTCGTCGGACGGGGCGTACAGCAGTTGCACGCGCGCGGCGAATTCCTTGTAGCCCTCGAGCTCGTCATCACCCGCGGTGCGGGTGTTGTCGACCCAGTCGTCGCGACGCTGGTACAGCGCCGACGCGCGCAGCGACCAGGCCTCGTTCAGGCCGCCACCGTAGGCGCCTTCGAAGTTGGCATTGCCGAGCGCACCGTAGCTGACCTGGGCATAACCTTCGGCGTCCTGCGTCGGACGACGCGAGTTGAACTTGAGCACGCCGGCCGGCGTGTTGCGGCCGAACAGCGTGCCCTGCGGACCACGCAGCATTTCCACGCTGTCGAGGTCGAACATCGGGAAACCCTTGAGCAGCGGGTTTTCCTGCACGATGTCGTCGTAGACCAGCGACACCGGCTGCGAGGCATTGAGGTCGAAATCGGTATTGCCGAGGCCGCGGATATAGAAGCGCGGGAAGGCGCGGCCGAAACTGGATTCGATGTTCAGGCTGGGCAGACGACCGGACAGCACGCGGATGTCGTCGCCGCCGGAACCGATCACGTCGAGCTTCTCGTCGGCCAGGGTGGTGATGGCGATCGGCACCTCGTTGACGTTTTCGACGCGGCGCTGCGCGGTCACAGTGACCACGTCGAGCTGGGCGGTGCCGTCGTCCTGGTCCTCGGCCGGTTTCGCCTCGTCCTGAGCGAGCACGACACCGCTGCCGCAGAGGGCGGCAACCGCCAGGGCGAGCACGGAGCGGCGAAGGGTGAGGCGCGGGTTGTTGTTCTTGCGCATGGCAGTCTCCTCGGGGTCGGGAGAGCGAGCGTAGTCCTTTGTCGCGGGACCGTGAAGCCGTGCGATCGGCATCTCGACATGACGAAACGTGAGTGCTCCGGGGCGAACCGTCCTGACCCTGACCATCCATCCACGCAATCGCGCGGCCGCTCGCCTAAGGTGTGCGTCCCGCTCCATGCAGGAATCGCCATGTCCACCCGTCTGATCCTCGCCGCCGCCATCGCGCTCGGCCTCAGCCCGCTCGTCCACGCCGAAGCCAACACGCCCATGCAGCAAGCCGTCGTCGCCAACCCGCTGCTCAAGGCGAGCACGCTCGAATTCCAGTTCCCGCCCTTCGACCAGTTGAAGGACGAGCACTACGCCCCGGCCATCGAACAGGGCATGCGCGAGCAGATCGCCGAAGTCGAGGCCATCGCGACCCAGAAGGACGCACCGAGCTTCGACAACACCATCGTCGCGCTCGAGAAGACCGGCGCGCTGTTCAACCGCGCGACGACGGTGTTCTTCAACCTCGCCGGCACCGTCACCAACGACGCGATGAACAAGGTTCGCGCCGACACTGCGCCGAAGCTGGCTGCCCACCTCGACGCCATCCTGCTCAACGACGCCCTGTTCCAGCGCGTGAAGTCACTGTACGACCGCAAGGCCGACCTGAAGCTCGACGCCGAATCCGAACGCCTGCTTTGGCGCTACTACACCGACTTCGTGCGTGCCGGCGCCAACCTCGATGCCAAGCAGAAGGACACGCTGAAGAAGCTCAACGCCGAGATCGCGACGCTGCAGACCACCTTCACCCAGAACGTGCTGGACGAGAGCAATGCCTCGGCCGTCTACGTCGAAGACCGCAAGCAGCTCGACGGATTGCCCGAAGGCGCCATCGCCGCGGCCGCAGCGGCCGCCAAGGCGTCCGGCAAGGACAAGGGCTACCTGATCGCCCTGATGAACACCAGCGGCC
This sequence comes from Pseudomonadota bacterium, assembly GCA_022705045.1. Lineage (GTDB taxonomy): Bacteria > Pseudomonadota > Gammaproteobacteria > Xanthomonadales > Ahniellaceae > JADKHK01. Next base: position 7,184 of record JAKJFE010000039.1, read on the forward strand.
AGCCGGCCACCGCTTCGCTGAAGGATCGTGCGCTGCGCCTGAAGCTGCAGCAAGTCTCGGAACAGCGCGCGGCCAAGGGCGGCAAGTACGACAATCGCGACAATGCGCTCAAGCTCGCGAAGCTGCGCGCCGAACGCGCGCAACTGCTCGGCTACGAGAACTTCGCGGCCTACGTGCTCGAAGACCAGACCGCGAAGACCACGACCGCCGTCAACAAGATGATGGCCGACCTGGCGCCGGCCGCGGTCGCGAACGCGAAGAAGGAAGCCGCCGAGATCCAGAAGATCATCGATGCCGAGAAGGGTGGATTCCAGCTCGCCGCGGCCGACTGGTCGTATTACTCCGAGAAGGTGCGCGCCGAGAAGTTCGCCTTCGACCAGTCGCAGCTGCGTCCGTACTTCGAGATCAACAAGGTGCTCGAGGACGGCATCTTCTTCGCCGCGAACAAGCTCTACGGCCTGAGCTTCAAGGAACGCAAGGACCTGCCGAAGTACCACCCGACGCTGCGCACCTTCGACGTGTTCGATGCGGACGGCAGCAAGCTCGCCCTGCTGATCACCGACATGTACGCGCGCCCCTCCAAACGCGGCGGCGCGTGGATGAACGAATACGTGGCGCAAAGCCATCTGCTCGGCGACAAGCCCGTGGTGGCGATGCACCTGAACGTGCCGGAACCGCCGAAGGGCGAACCGACCCTGCTGACCTGGGACGAAGCCAATACCGCCTTCCACGAGTTCGGCCACGTCCTGCACGGCATGTTCTCGAACGTGAAGTACCCGCGTTTCTCCGGCACCAATGTGCCGCGCGACTTCGTCGAATACCCCTCGCAGGTCAACGAGATGTGGATGACCGACCCGACCGTGCTCGCGAACTACGCCAAGCACTACCAGACCGGCGAACCGATGCCGAAGGCCCTGCTCGACAAGGTCCTGGCCACCGGCACCTTCAACCAGGGCTTCGCGACCACCGAATACCTCGGTGCGGCGATGCTCGACCAGGCCTGGCACCAGCTGAAGCCGGACCAGATCCCGAAGGACGCGATCCAGTTCGAGCAGGACACGCTGAAGAAGATCGGCGTCGACTTCGCGCCGGTGCCGCCGCGTTACCGCAGCACCTACTTCAACCACATCTTCTCGGGCGGTTACGCGGCCGGCTACTACGCCTATCTGTGGTCGGAAGTGCTGGATGCCGACAGCGTCGAATGGTTCAAGGAACACGGCGGCCTGAAACGCGAGAACGGCGACCACTTCCGCAAGACCCTGCTCTCGCGCGGCGGTGCCATCGATGCGATGCAGCTGTTCCGCGACTTCCGCGGCGCCGACCCGAACATCGAGCCGCTGCTGGTGCGGCGCGGGCTGAAATAAACCGAGGCCGGCGACCGACGGATCGATGTCGCGCCGCACGCGGCGCTCCTACACAGGACCCAGAATCGCTGTAGGAGCGCCGCGTGCGGCGCGATTTTTGTCCGGACCCCGGCAGCGCCGGACCGGGATTCAGACTGGTCAGCTCCACGGGCTTCCGCTAGTTTGCGCGGGTACGCGCTGTGCGTCGCTTTCCGAGAAATCTCATGTCCGACGCGCCCTTGCCCGTCCCGCAAACCTTTGCCGACCTCGGCCTGCCCGAGTCGCTGCTGAAAGCCCTGTCCGAAGTCGGCTACGAATCGCCATCGCCGATCCAGGCCGCGACCATCCCGCCGCTGCTCGCGAACCGCGACGTGCTCGGCCAGGCCCAGACCGGCACCGGCAAGACCGCGGCCTTCGCCCTGCCCATCCTCGCCAAGCTGCAACCGCTGGCGCGTGCGCCGCAGGCACTGGTGCTGGCGCCGACCCGCGAGCTGGCGATCCAGGTCGCCGAGGCGTTCCAGAAATACGCCCACCACATTCCCGGTTTCCATGTCGCGCCGATCTACGGCGGCAGCGGCTATGGTGCCCAGATCTCGGCGCTGCGCCGCGGCGTGCACGTCGTCATCGGCACGCCAGGCCGCATCATCGACCACATCGACAAGGGCACGCTCGACCTGTCGCAGCTGCGCCACCTCGTGCTCGACGAGGCCGACGAGATGCTGCGCATGGGCTTCATCGACGATGTCGAGAAAATCCTGCAGCAGACCCCGGCCACCCGCCAGATCGCGCTGTTCTCGGCGACCATGCCGGAATCGATCCGCCGCATCGCCCACACGTATCTGAAAGACCCGGCCGAGGTGAAGATCCAGGCCTCGACGCAGACCGCGAAGAACATCACCCAGCGCTACTGGCTGGTCAGCGGCCTGCACAAGCTCGACGCGCTGACCCGCATCCTCGAAACCGAAACCTTCGACGCGATGATCATTTTCGCGCGCACCAAGGTCTCGACCGAGGAACTCGCCGACAAGCTCGAAGCGCGCGGTTTCCGTGCCGCGGCGATCAATGGCGACATGCAGCAGGCGGCGCGCGAGAAAACGATCCAGAAGCTGAAGGCGGGCGACATCGACATCCTCGTCGCCACCGACGTGGCCGCGCGTGGCCTCGATGTCGAACGCATCAGCCACGTCTTCAACTTCGACATCCCGTACGACACCGAAAGCTACGTGCACCGCATCGGCCGTACCGGTCGCGCCGGTCGCGCCGGCGAGGCCATCCTGTTCGTGACTCCACGCGAGCGCGGCATGTTGCGCGCGATTGAGCGCGCCACCCGCCAGCCGATCACGCAGATGCAGTTGCCGACCGTGTCGGCGGTGAACGACCGCCGCGTCGAACGCTTCAAGGAAAAGATCATCGAATCGCTGGCGGCGCCGAACCTCGGCGAGTTCCAGAAGATCGTCGAGTCGATCGAGAACGACAAGAACGTGCCGGCGATCGAGATCGCCGCCGCACTCGCCCGTCTCTATCAGGGCGGCAAGCCGCTGCTGCTCGACGCCTACGATCCGCCACCGGCACGCGAATTCAAGGAACGCACGCCCGGCGAGCGACCGGCGCGCTTCGAGCGCAGCGATCGCGGCGAACGCACGCCGTTCGCGGATCGACCCAAGCGCGAATACGGCGACACCCGCGCACCCGCACGCGCCGCGACCGAGCGCCCGAAACGCGAGTTCGGCCACGAAGCGTCGCCGCCCGAATTCGCCGGCAATGAACGACCGAAGCGCGAATTCGGCGAACGTCCGCCACAGGATCTCGAACGTCCGCGCGAACCGCGCGTGCGCGGCGAACCCGAGGTCGGCATGGAAACCTTCCGCATCGAAGTCGGCCATGAGCACGGCGTCAAGCCGGGCAACATCGTCGGCGCGGTTGCCAACGAGATCGACCTCGACAGCAAGTTCATCGGCCGCATCGACATCCGCGACGACCACACCTATCTCGACCTGCCCGAAGGCATGCCCGACGACGTGATGAACCACCTGAAGAAGGTGCGCGTCGCCGGGCAGATGATGCGCATCTCGCGCGTCGACGGCGTCCCGCCGCGCGCGCCGATCCGGAAGCCGGGTGGTGGCTTCGATCCGAAGCGCAAGCCGCCGCGCCGCAAGTTCTGATCCGCTGGAGTCGTCGATGAGTACCGAACACCGCTCCGTCCGTATCGACGCGTCGAACGCGCCGGTCGCCACGCTGACCCTGCTCGGCCCCGGTCGCGGCAATGCCATGGGCCCCGACTTCTGGCGCGAACTGCCGGCCGCGGTCGCCGCGGTCGATGCGTCGGCCGAGATCCGGGCGCTGATCGTGCGCGGCTCGGGCGAGCACTTTTCCTATGGCCTCGACCTGCCGGCGATGGCGATGGAGATCGGCCCGCTGCTGAACGATGGCGCGCGCGGTCGCGTCGAGATCCCGGCGCTGGCCGAACGCATGCATCGCGGTTTCGCGGCACTGGCGGCCAGTCGGCTGCCGGTGATCGCTGCGATCGACGGCTGGTGCATCGGCGCCGGCATCGAGATGATCGCCGCCTGCGATATCCGCATCGCGACGAAGTCGGCGAAGTTCGCGCTGCGCGAGGTCAAGGTCGGCATCGTGCCCGATCTTGGCGGCACCGCGCGCCTACCGCACCTGATCGGCGAAGCCTGGACGCGCGAACTCGCCCTGCTCGGCGACGACATCGACGCCGACACGGCGCTGCGTATCGGTCTCGTCACCCATGTTGTCGAAGACGCCGACGCCCTGACCCGTGAAGCGCAACGCCTCGGCGAACGCCTCGCCGCGAACCCGCCGCTGGTCGTCGCCGGCATCAAGCGCACGCTCAATGCCCGCATCGAGGCCGACGTCGCACGCATCAACCGCGACGCCGCCATCCAGAACGGCCTGCTGATGCAGTCCGAAGACTTCGCCGAAGCCATGCGCGCCTTCATGGAACGCCGCGAACCGGTGTTCAAGGGGCGTTGAGTACAATCGCGACGCAGACAGGAGCGCATCCATGCAAGCGACATTCACAGCGGTGATCAAACACGATGGCGACTGGTGGTACGGCTGGATCGAAGAGGTCCCGGGCGTGAACTGCCAGGAATCGACACGAGACGCCTTGATCGACACGCTGAAAGTCACACTGGCCGAAGCGATCGAATTCAATCGTGACGAAGCCCGAAGCGCCGCCGGAAAGGGTTACGAAGAACTGCCGATCGCGGTATGAAGCGAATCGATCTCCTGCGCCATTTGACTCAGCACGGGTGCAGGCTCCTGCGCGAAGGCGCAAATCACTCGTGGTGGCATCACCCGCAATCGGGTGCGCGCACGTCGGTGCCGCGCCACAACGAGATCAACAACCATCTGGCGAAGAAGATCTGTCGCGATCTCGGCATCGCCGAACCGGCTTCCTTCTGAGATTGCCATGCCAGATTCATCGTCTTGCCAACTCGCCATCATCGGCGGCGGTCCCGCCGGGTTGATGGCGGCGGAGACGGCGCGTGCGGCCGGTATCGCGGTCGACGTGTTCGACGCGATGGGTTCGGTCGGGCGCAAGTTCCTGATTGCCGGCAAGGGCGGTTTGAACCTGACGCACAGCGATGACTTCGAGAGCTTCGTGTCGCGGTATAGCGGTCGCGAGGCCGAGTTGCGGCGTTGGCTCGACGTGTTCGATGCCGACGACCTGCGCGAATTCGCACGCGGACTCGGCGTCGAGACCTTCGTCGGCACCTCCGGCCGCGTCTTCCCGACCGACCTGAAAGCCGCACCTTTCCTGCGCGGCTGGGTGCGGCGACTGCGAACGCAAGGCGTGCGTTTCCATGTGCATCATCGATTCACCGGCTGGGATGCTCAGGGTGCACTCGTGTTCGCCTCGCCCGACGGCGAACAGCGCGTCGACGCCGACGCCTGCATCCTCGCCATGGGCGGCGGATCGTGGCCGCAACTCGGCTCGGACGGCGGCTGGGTCGATGCGCTGAATACGCGCGGCGTCGCCATCGCGGCACTCGAGCCGGCGAATTGCGGCTTCGAAGCCAACTGGTCCGACATGCTGCGTACGCGCCACGCCGGTGCGCCGCTGAAACGGATCGCGGCCTGGCTCGACGAGGGCGCCGCGGCCATCACCGGCGAGTGCGTGATCAGCGCCTACGGCCTCGAAGGCAGTCTGATCTACGCCCTGTCCGGTCCGATCCGCGAGCGCATCGCGCGCGACGGCCACGCCCTCCTGCATCTCGATCTGCTGCCCGACCGCCCGCGCGACGAACTCGCGTCTGCGCTGCGACGTGATCGCGGCAAACGCAGCGTCGGCGAGTATCTGCGCCGCAGCACCGGCCTGGATGCCGCTAAATGCGCCCTGGTGTTCGAATCGCTGCCGCGAGAACACTGGCATGACGCCGCCCGCATCGCGGCGACGATCAAGGACGCGCCGATTCGCCTGCAACGCCCGCGCCCGATCGCCGAGGCCATCAGCAGTGCCGGCGGCGTGCGTTTCGATGCGATGGACGCGGCGCTGATGCTGAAGGCCCTGCCCGGCGTGTTCTGTGCCGGCGAAATGATCGACTGGGAAGCACCCACCGGCGGCTACCTGCTGACGGCCTGCTTCGCTTCCGGCGTGGTTGCCGGCCGATCAGCGGTCGCATGGCTGAATCGGCGGCATTGAACTTGGATTTCCCTCTGGTAACAATCGGCTCGTCACCGAACAGGGGTTCCGCAATGACACTGGAACGGCGTCTCGACATGCAGCGCCCGATGAGGGCGATGGAGCGCGATCTGAATCAGGATCAGTTGCTGACCCTGCGTGAGCTGGAACGCTACGGCTGGGAACTCAAGTTCGTGCGCCGCCCGCCCTTCAAACCCTCCATCCCGGTGGTCTTCGACTCCGACCGCAAGAAGTTTGCGGTCCTGAAAGAAGATGGCACCCTCGACGAAAACCCCGGCTTCGAGATCCGACATTGACCGAGCACGCCGCATCGGCGCTGCGCTTCCTGCAACTCGACGTGTTCACTGATCATCCCGGCGGCGGCAATCCGCTCGGGGTCGTGATCGGCGCGGACGATTGGCGCGGCACCGACATGCAGGCCTTCGCGGCCTGGACCAATCTGGTCGAAACCACCTTCTTGTTGCCGCCGAGCGAAGCGACGGCGAGTTATCGCGTGCGCATCTTCACGCCCAGCCGCGAGATCGCCTTCGCCGGACATCCTTCGCTCGGCACGGCCCACGCGGCGCTGGAGACCGGCTTCGTCGATGCGAGCGCGGACGCGCTGGTGCAGCAATGCGATGCCGGCCTGCTGCCGGTCGAAATCGATCGTTCCCGGCCGCAACGCGAACTGTCGGTGCAGGCACCGAAGTCGCGCGTGGTGCGTGATGGCGCTGATGCCGCTTCCGCACTACGCGACATCCTCGGCGACGTGCGTCTCGGCGCGCTGGGCGCGGCCATGGTCGAAGGGGGCCGCAAGTGGTGGCTGGCCGAATTCGCCGACGAAGCCACGCTACGCGCCTGGCGCCCGGACCACACCGCCATCGGCTCGCTCGCCCGCGCCACCGACACGCTCGGCCTCTGCGCCTTCGCACGCAGCGCGTGCGGCGAATTCGAACTGGCCGTACGTGCCTTCCCCTGCGGCGTCGGCATCCTCGAAGACCCCGCCTCCGGCGCCGCCAACGGCCTGATCGCCGCCTACATCGCCCACGCCGAACCCCACGGCCCACTCGCCCGCGGCTATCGCGTCAGCCAAGGCCGCGAAATCGGCCGCGACGCCAAACTCCGCATCCGCATCGACTCGAATGGCAGCGTCTGGGTCGGCGGCTGCACGCAAACAGTGTTCGATGGGCGGTTGAATTGGGCGGTTCAGAACGCCAGCGTTCACAGCGTGAGGACCGTCGCCAGTGGAACGCCTTGTTAGGCCTCAAACCGTTGACGCAACCTCTCTTGCTCTGTCTTCGAATACTGGCTGACCCTAACCCTCTTGAGACTTTTGATCTTCAGTAAATCATCAACTGTTCGGGATTCAGGCACGACGCCGAACAACTCAAGATCCTCCAAGGAAGGGCAAGCGGCGAGTGGAGCCAAGGACTCCACAAGGGTGACTTTCCGGGACGTATCCCAACCCGGCAGTGTGCTCAAGGTGAGCTTCTTGAGGCTTTTCAACTTCGCCAAGGGTGCGAGAGACGTGACCTTTGGCAGATGGGTGATCTCCAAGTGTGCCAGCGAGGTCAGCTGGGACAGTGGCTCAAGTGTCTCGTCGGGGTACGTGGCCACAATCAACTGCTCGATATTCGTGAACCGCGACAGCGCTTCAAGCGTGCGGTACTTGCAGTGCCACACGCGCGCCGAATGATAGGTGGCTGGGTCCTCAACGTCGGGAAACTTCGCCGCCTTGTCCCTCATGAGCTCAAGCTTCATTTCTTCTAGGGCCTAAGGTTTGAGTTCAGCGGCCGCCGAAGGCAGTCGGCTGGAAAAGAATTAGCCATTTGTAGGACTTTCTTGCGTGTACCACCAGCGTGCGGCATCAAGTGCCTTCTCTGCACAGTCGATGCACACGCATTCGGGGAGCCCATCCGAGAAGGCTGAAGCGCTACCGCAGTAATCACATACTGCACCATTGGTGCGTATCCCATCCTGCAGCTTGACCAAAACCGCAGCCAGACAACGTTCGCAGGCGTATCCGTGCAATCCACATGCGGTTGGTCCGGCGCACTGCGTGATTCGGTACGAACATGCCCGTTGGGATGACTCGGCAAAGGATATGCGTCGGCGTTCCATGCAATGGTTAACCCCTGAATTAAGCCGCGTGCGGAACGCACGTCGGCTTGAATGATGGGATGGACTCCTCCCGACGCGGCATCGGCATCAAAGTGCCAGTCTGAAGGTGTTGAGGCATCAGTCACCGCCGGAGGAGTCCGCCATGAAGTGTAGTACCGCTGTTGAAACAATCGCTGTCGACCTCGCGAAATCGGTGTTTCAGGTACTTGCCGTCGATGCGCAAGGGAAGGTGCTCGAATCACATCGGCTGTCGCGTGCTGCCTTCATCGCGTTCTGGCACAACCGCGCGCCAGCGCGGGTGGTGATGGAGGCGTGCGGTTCGGCGCATCATTTCGGCCGCTGGCTGAGTGCGCTGGGTCATCAGGTGACGCTGCTTCCGGCGCAGTACGTGCGGCCCTATGTGCGGCGGAGCAAGACCGATGCTGCGGATTGCCTGGCGATGATCGAGGCGGCGCGCGCCATCGACCTGAAGCCTGTGCCGATCAAGACCGAGCTGCAGCAGGTGATCCAGTTGCTGCATCGTGCTCGGCAACAGTGGCAAGAGACGCGCACGGCGCGGATCAATCTGGCGCGTGGCCTGCTGCGTGAGTTCGGCATCGCGATTCCTGAGGGCGCCGAGCGTGGCCAGCAGGCGATGCGCACGGCGCTTGGTCACGAGGCACTCGATCAGCGCATGCGCGATCTCATCGCGTCACTGCTTGATGAAATTCGCGCACTCGAACAACGTGTCGTCGACACCGATCGCGCACTCGCGTCCACTGCGAAGGACGATCGCGTGATCGCCGATCTGGAGAAGTTGCCGACGATCGGCTGGGTCACGGCGACGGCGGTGCGTGCATCAATCGGTGACATCCATCGCTTCAAGAATGGTCGCGTGCTGTCGAGCTGGCTCGGGTTCACGCCAAAGGAGCATTCGAGCGGATCGACGCGGCAGCTCGGGCGCATGAGCAAGTGCGGCGACGTGTATTGCCGCACGCTGCTGATTCAGGGTGCGCGTGCGGTACTCGCTGCGGCAAAGCGTGCGCAGACTGCGGGCAAGCCACTCGATCGATTGCGCGCCTGGGCGGTGGCGCTCGCCGAACGCCGCGGCTTCAACAAGGCCGCAGTCGGCCTTGCGAACAAGATGGTGCGCATCATCTGGGCGACGTGGCACCACGCGCGCAGTTTCGACGCCGATTACGGCAAACGCTTCGATCAGGAGATCGCGATGAGCAACGCCTGATCGACACACGCATTCAACGCACCACACCCTTTCACCACAGAGCGGCACGTCAACGAATCGATCCCATCGACTTCATCACCAGCGGCTCGGCCGCGGTGCGGCAAGGCCGATAACTATGCCGACCCCCGAGGTCGCTTGAACGATAGGCCCCGCACCTGCGGATTCCATGATGTCCCGGCGGATGATCCCGCCACTCCGAGGACGGATAGACGACTGCACCGATCCACCCGTGATGAAGCAGAACAGGATCAATCAGGTTGACGTAGGGGAGGAGTCCATAGACACATAGTTAGGTGTTGCCTCGGTGCTTAGCTGACCACTCTGCCCAGTACTCGATGCTGGCTTGCTTGAGTTGTTCCGCGGAGACGGGTTGACCCGCATCTGTTGCGATTGAGGCAGAACCATAGGCGAGGCGCAGAGTGCCCATGACGCAATTGACCACGAGTGGTTCCGCGGATTCGACGGAGAGCACCATTGGTTCAAGCTTCGAGATCTCTGAAAGATCGGTGACTGTCTTCTCATCATAGGCCAGGTACTCGAACAGCGTGCATTCCGACAGAAGGACTCGAAAGCTCTCGCCTGCGCCAGGAAATCGATGACGCAGATACTCGATGGATACATCAAGAATGACTTCGCCGGGCACAACCCCAGAGACGCGCTTGATGGCTCCATCGTGGAAGCTGTTCCAGATTTCGACGTGATTCACTGCAACACCTAACGCTAATTCTCCGACCGAAAGGTCGGGCTATGCGGTGGAGTCTCTGCTTGGGAAATGGCGCGGGTCAAGGAAATTCGCGGGAGGAATCCGGACTTGCGTTGAGGAATGGCCGTCGAAGGCGCGGGAAGGTGAGGGCATGTCCGACGATGGAGTCGGGATATGTCTTATCGCGACGGTGGCGTCGGGATAATGGGTGACGAGTGCATGTGGCGGCATGGGCGCCGAATCGCGGCGACGGTGCACTGAGATCACCGCGCGCTGCGGGCACGGACGTCGTGGTTGCGTTGCGTTGATCAATGCCCCAGTTCGTCGGCGTGTTTGTCGAGCCAGTGTTCGATGCGGCGGCGGGTGTGGGTGCGGGCGGCGTCGATGAGGTCGAGGACGAGGTCGCGGTCGGGGGTGGGGAGGCGGCGGGTGTGGCCGAAGTAGTCCATCAGCACCGACAGGTCCTGCGAGGCGCCGAGGTGGTCGGCGAGTTTGCGTTGGCGTTCGATCGAGGCTGGTTGTTCGTGGCCGCAGGCGGCGAGTGCGGCGTGTTGTTGCAGCAGGCGACGGCGACGGCGACGCCAGCGGTGCCAGTCTTCCGGGTCGCCGCGATCGATCGCGCGTTGCTGGGCCTTGCCGCAACGACGCAGGCTGCGGGCGATGGCGGCGTCGATGCGGGCGGCGTCCACGTCCTGCCAGGGCAATGCGACCAGGTCCGCGTGGGCGCGACGCAGCTTGTCGCGATGTTCGACCAGGGCCGGGTCTTCGCGCAGTGCTTCCGCCAGCACCAGCCGCCGCGATTCGAGCAACAGCCGCCGCGCCCGTTGCAGGATCAGGCGCGTGTCCTCGTCCTCGTGTTCGGCAATGAGTCCGTCCAGCGTGTCGATGCGTGCATGTGCGTCGCGCAGATCGGACAGGCTGCGGCAGGCGCGGGCGAGGCGCCGGTCCAGCGCCTTGCCGTCGCGCTCGCGTTCGAAGCCCGCAAGCGCCAGGCAGGCGCGCACCCGCCGCAGCGACTTGCGCGCCTGGTGCACGCCGGTATGCACGCGCCGTCCGGACCAGCCCAGGCAATCCAGCGCACGCAGCAGTTGCGTGTCCGCATAGGCTTGCAGGGCGGGGCCGAGGACGTCGTCGCTCATGGCATCGTGGTCCTGCGCGCTCAGAACGTGTAGCGCAGAATCATCTGCACCACCGGGCCGGCGGTTTCCGATTCGACTTCGTATTCGTCGAAGTCGCGGTCGATCTGCTCGCCCAGCGTGTTGAACTTGTTGAAGCGTTCGTCCTTGGACGCATTCAGCAGGTTCGAGCCGGTCAGGCGCACGGCCATCTGCTGGCCGAAGCGTTTCTCGACGAAGACTTCGAGGTCGGCGCCATAGTGCGTGGCCACTTCCTCGGCCAGCACGCGCGAGAAGGCGTCGCCCTGCTTGCGGTAGCTGGCGCCGAAGGCTGCGTTCCAGGCCGGCAGGTCCTGGATGAAGCCGACATTGAGCACCGACTTCGCCTGGTCGTTGAATCGGCGCGTGCCGAGCGCATCGTCGACTTCGCTGTCGAGCCACGAGTAGTTCAGGAACACGCCGGTGTCGTCGAGTCCGAACGCGGACAGCGGCGTCGACAGATCGAACTCGACACCGTAGACGAAGCCGTCGCCGACATTGGCCACCGTGTACAGGAAGCTCTCCGGATCGAACACCGGGTAGCCCGGCGTGGTTTCGTCGGCGCCAGGGTGTTCGTCGAGGAAGTCCTCGACATCATCCTCGAAGCTCGACAGCGCTTCGTCGCTCGGCGCGCCAGTGTTCACGACTTCGATCAGGTTCTGCACATCGCGATAGAACAGGTTGACGCCGACGATGCCGTCGAGACCCAGCCGACGTTCGAAGCCAAGGTCGATGCCGTTGGCGGTCTCGGGTTCGAGCAGCGCGTTGCCGATGAAATCGTTGTCGCCGTATTCGCCTTCGAGCAGCACCGGCAACACCTGGTTGAAGCCGGGGCGCCGCACGCTGCGCGACAGCGAGACGTTGACGCGGTCGAGGTCGCTCAGATTCCAGCGCAGGTGTGCGGAGGGCAGCAGCACGGCGTAGTCGTTGTCGTAGCGTGCACCGTCGGTGCTGATATCGGCCGTGGTCGATTCGTAGCGCAGGCCGGCTTCCCAATCGACGCGACCGGTCTCGCCGCTGAACATCAGATACGGATCGATGCGCTGTTCGTCGATGCGGCTGTCGGTCGTATCGAAGTCCGCGTAGTCGGGCAGCGGGCGGCCGACGCCAGCCGCGGCCACGTCGCTGGTCGCGATGCGCGTATCACGCTGCTTGTCGTTGAGGTCGAGACCGAACTGCATCGTCGCCGCACCGAACGCGCGCTCATGCGCGAGCTTGATCGCGAACTCGCGGTCGTCGGTGTCGGTCAGGATGCGTTCTCCCTTGTAGTCGCGGAAGCGCGGCGGGTTCTGGCCGGCGCGGTATCGGATTTCTTCCTCGGTGTCGAAACGGCCGTCGCTGAAGGTCGCGTAGTCGACGTCGATCTCGCTCTCGCCGCCGAGGTGGTCGAATTCGTAGCTCAGGCCGAGCACGCCGTTGTGCTGGTCGATGCTGACGAGCTGTTCGTTGTACGAGGCGAGATCGGTCAGCGCCGTGCTGGTGGCATCGACGTACTCGGTCGATTTCTCGTCTTCTGTGCGGTCGGTCATCACCACCATCGCATCCAGTTTCAATTCGCCGTCGCCGAGGTCGCGTGTGTACGAGGCATTGGCCGAATAGTCGGTGCCGTTGCGGGTGTCGCTCTGGTCTTCGCGGTCGACGTAGTCGGCGCCCGGTGCGTCGTAGCGGTCGCTGCGTTTCAGCTTCGGGTTGTAGCGGCCCTGCACGTTGAAGCCGGCGAGCACGCGGCCACCAGCGAATTCGCCGCTGTTGACGGCGCCATAGGTCGGCTTCACTTTGCCGTCGTCGAAATAGAGGCCGCCGACGCGGGCATAGCCGCCGTCGAATTCGTAGGCGTCGCGCAGCACGATGTTGATCGCGCCGGCGATGGCGTCGCCGGAGCGGTTGGCGCTGGGTGCACGCACGATCTCGATGCGTTCGACCATCTCGGCGGGAATGCGGTCGACCCAGAACGAACGGTCGTTGCCGGCGCCCGGCACCTTCTTGCCGTTGATCAGGATCTGCGTGTAGCTCGGATCAAGGCCGCGCAGGCGCGCGCCGTCGTATTCGAGCACGTCGGAGACGAAGGCCACGCTCGGCACGCGTTTCAGCATGTCGCCGGCGGTCAGCGGTTCGAAGCGCTGGAAATATTCGAGGTCGTAGGACAGCGTCGGCGCGATGGCCTCGCTGCGGTCGCGGTAGACGATCTCGCCCTTGACCTCGATGGCTTCGAGCGCCTCGGGTTTGGTCGCTTCCTCCTTGGGCGCAGAGGCATCGGCATGGGCCGTGGCGCTGAACGCGAGCGAGGCGAGGGCGTGGACGAGGGCGAGACTGAGCAGGGACGGGCGCATGGCACACTCCGGAATGGGCAACCCGACATTTCTAAGCCGCCTACATCACCGCGCCGCGACAGTTCCGTGTCAGCGCCGTTGCAGCGATCCGGCGCAACCTGTCTTGCACCGAAGTCGTGTATAAGGCCGGCTTCCGCTCGTTCGATCGACCTGTTCCGGAGTCGCCATGAAACGTCGTCTCAGCCTGTTCGCCCTGGTCCTCGTGTTGTCCGCCTGCCATTCGGCGCGGGTCGAGCGCGAGCCCGACGAAGCCACCGAGGTCGATCCGCTGCTGTCGCAGTCGGGTGTGGCGCATGTCGTGGTGACGGAGGCGTTCGTGACCGCGTCGACCGAGAACGACAACATCGATTCACCGGCGGCGTGGCGCGCGCCCGATGGCAAGACCTGGCTGTTCGCGACCGCCAAGGAAGGGCCCGGCCTCACGCTCTACGACGGTGATACCGGCGAGACCTGGCGCAGTTACGGCACCGAAGGTGATGCGCCGGGCCAATTCCGGCGCGTCAACGGCATCAGCATCGTCGACGATCTGCTGTTCGTCGTCGAACGCGACAACCATCGCGTGCAGGTGCTGACCCTGCCGAGCCTGGCGCCGATTTCCGCATTCGGCGCCAAGGATCTGACCCAGCCGTATGGCGTGTGGGTGCGCAAGCGCGACGGCCAGGTCTACGAAGTCCTGGTCACCGATGCCTACATGGCCGGCAAACGCGCGAACGGTTGGGACATTCCGCCGCCGCTGTCCGAACTTGACCGCCGCGTGCACCGCTACCGCTTCGAGCGCCATCGTGGCGGCGCGAAGATCGAGCACCTCGGTGCCTTCGGCGATGTCACCGAAGCCGGCGCCATCCGCATTCCCGAATCGATCCAGGGCGATGTTGCCCATGACCGCCTGCTGATTTCCGAAGAGGACACGATGACCGGCACGGCGGTGCGCGAATACAACCTCGCCGGCCAGTACCGCGGCCGGACGATCGGGCTCGGCCTGTTCAAGGCGCAGGCCGAAGGCATCGCGCTGTGGCAATGCGCCGACGGCAGCGGCTACTGGATCACCACCGACCAGTACAAGGACCGCAGCCTGTTCCACCTCTTCGATCGCGTCACGCTTGAACACATTGGCGCTTTCGCCGGTCAGGCCGTCGCGAACACCGACGGCATCTGGCTGCACCAGGCCGCCACCACGCGCTTCCCGAACGGCGTCTTCTACGCCGTGCACGACGACCAGGGCGTCGGCGCCTTCGACTGGCGCGACATCGCCAGGGCCCTGAACCTGCGCGCGGATTGCACCGCCAATTGATCGCTCGATGGACCGACGTAGGCTGGGTTGAGCCAAAGGCGAAACCCAGCTTTTCGCGTGGTCCGTGCCGGGTTGAACGGCTTCGCCGTTGGGCGCCTTCGGCTCAACCCAACGCGAGAAGCTGGGTTTCGTCTGCGACTCAACCCAGCCTACGTGTTCGGGTAAATTTGGACGACGTCGGGGAGGCCAACATGCTCAAGCACCGCGTTTTTGCGATCAAGTTCGCGAGCCTGTATCCGATGTACGTCAAGAAGGTGACGAGCAAGGGACGGACGCAGGCGGAGTTGGACGAGGTCATCCGCTGGCTGACGGGGTACAGCGACGCCGGTCTGCAGGCGCAGATCGCATCCGACCACGACCTCGAAACCTTCTACGCGCAATCGCCTGCGTTCCATCCGAACGCGGCGTTGATCAAGGGACTGGTCTGCGGCGTGCGCGTCGAGGATGTCGAGGATCCGTTGATGCAGAAGATCCGCTACCTCGACAAACTCGTCGACGAACTCGCCAAGAACAAGGCGATGGCGAAGATCTTAAGGTAGCTGCGTTGTGCCGGGTATCGCCTTCGGCGCCACCCAGCCTACATAGACTGCGCGCGCCGTGATTCATTGGCGCGATCCCGGGCGTTCCGCGTCCGCCGCTGCGATCACCAGCAGGCACAGGATCAGGCAGACACTGTATTCGCTGCCGCCGGTGCCGTGTTCGCCGACGAACCAGCCGAGCTTCGCGTGGATCAGCACGATGCCGCCGGCCGCGATCGCGAACAGGCCGAGTGCCATCCAGCGCACCTTGATGCCGACGATCATCAGGCTGCCGCAGACGATCTCGACCAGCGTGATCGCCCACACCCACAGCAGCGGCTGCGGAAATCCCAGTCCGCCCATGTAGATCGCGAACTGCGGCATGGTGTCGTTCACGATGCGTACCACCGCATGGGCCAGGAACAATGCCGCAGTGCCGACGCGCAATACGACGAGGCTGTGCGCCAGCGAGAGGCAGGGAAAACGATTCATGGATTCGGGCAACCGGCGAGGCGACGAGGCGCCACGATGCGATGCCTCGCCGGCGCCGGTCAATGCCGGGCGGCAGGACGCGCTATATCCGCAACCGTCAGATCCAGCGTCATGAACACGCTGTTCGGGTCGGGGCGGTAGTCGGCGAACGGCGCGCAGTCGACGAAGCCGGTGTCGCGATAGAGCCGATGCGCTGGTTCGAACTCGGGTTGCGATCCGGTTTCGAGACTCAATCGCCGGTAACCGCGGCGTGTCGCTTCGTCGATGATGTGCATGAGCATCGCGCGCCCGACACCGCTGCGTCGCCGCGCCTGAGTCGTGCGCATCGACTTGATCTCGCCGTGCGTCGCTCCGAGTTGCTTGAGCGCGCCGCAACCGAGCAACACATTGCCCTCCCACGCACTCCAGACGGTGACGTGCGGATCACGCAGACCGTCGAGGTCGAGTGCATGCACACTTCCCGGCGGCGAGATGCTGTGCATGCTGCGCAGATGTTCCGCAAGCAGCGACTGGATCTCCGGGCCGTTCAAATCGTCGACGCGGATCTGAAGAGTGAGTGGCTTCGCCAGATCAAAAGTTGTCAGCGTCTGCCAGACGCCGCCGTCGACCTGTTCGATCAGCTTCACGCGGTCGAACCGAAGCGTGATGCCGTTTTGCAACGATGCTGCGTTCGCCGGATCGTTGCCTGGCGCCACCGGATTGCGCGGATGCGCGAGCGTCAGATGCGGGGACGCACGACGGATGTCGTCGTGCCCGAGCACGTGCTGGCGCAGCGCGTGGAACCCGGGCTCGCCTTCCACGCACGGCATCAGGATGCCGTGACCATCGAATCGTTCCGGCGCAGCGAAGCGCAACGTGATCGACGGCGCGGCCGCCAGTCGTTCGGCGAGCGCGCCCGCATCGATCGCCGCGAGTTCATCCTCGCGGCACAAGGTCACATGCGCCGGAATCAGTGCATGCTGCACCGGGTCCAGCAGCACACGCACCGCATCGATGCCGTTGCGCTGCGATTCGGGTGCAAAGAGACTGAGTTGGCGGCGGATCGTCACGGAATCAGGATGCGCGCCAGTCCGAGCTTGTCGGCTTCGGTTTCGACCGCAGCGAGTTCGTGGTCGCGCAGCGCCTGGATCGCGGCTTCGCGCTGGGCGAGTTCGGCGAGCAGGACATCGGCGCGGTCGAGCATGGCTTGCGTCGGGCGATGGTCGGAGTCGCTGATCCATGAATACAGCGGCGCCAATTGCGAGAACAGTTTGGCGCCGCCGCCGCGGCCGGTGAGG
Source organism: Pseudomonadota bacterium (assembly GCA_022705045.1). Classification (GTDB taxonomy): domain Bacteria; phylum Pseudomonadota; class Gammaproteobacteria; order Xanthomonadales; family Ahniellaceae; genus JADKHK01. The sequence continues at coordinate 24,289 of JAKJFE010000039.1, forward strand.
ATGTCGTAGTTCACGATGGCCTCGGGATTGTGCAACGTGCCTTCGATGGCATCGACCTGCGCCTTTGCGGCCTTGATCGCATCGTGCAACGCGGTGCCGTTCGGCAATGCGGCAGCGTGTTTCGCGAACACGTCGAGTTGCTCGCGCACCGCACGCACGCGGTCGATCGACAGCGACAGTCGCGTCAGTGCGTCGCGTGTGCGCAGGGCGAGTGCGTGATTGGCGCGCAGGTCGTCGAGACCGACGGGCGAACGCGGATCGGGCAACACCTCCAGTGTCGTCGTGACCGTCTTGCCGTTCGCGCTCAGTGCCAGCGTGTAGGTGCCGGGCAGGGCATAGGGCCCGGTCTCCGGATCACCCATGTCGGCCTTGAAAGCGATGCGGCGCGCGCCGTCTTCGCGCAGATCCCAGACCGCGGCATTCAGGCCTTCGTCGGCGCTGAGATCGGCTTCCGGTGGACCCGAGGGTTCGTCCGGATCGTCTTCGGGATACTTGCCAGGCTTCTTCTCGCTGGTGAGCGTGCGCACGACACGACCGTCGGCGTCCTGGATCGTCAGCGCGACGATGTCCCTCGGCTTGGCGGCCAGCCAGTAGTGCAGCAGCGCGCCTTCGTTGTCTTCCTCGAACGTGCCATTGGCCATCTCGGACCAGGTGCCGTCTTCGCGCAGGCGCGGCGTCGGGCGCGTCGCGAACAGGTGCGCGGGCTGCGTGCGCACGGCGTCGTCGAACGCACGCAGCGTGGCGATCTGCTCCAGCGCCCAGAGCCCGCGGCCACGGGTGCCGATGACCAGATCGCCGTGTTTGACCTCCATGTCCATCACCGTGACCGGCGGCAGATTGGTCTTCAGTTCGCTGAAGGTCGCACCGCCATCACGCGAGTACCAGACGCCGCGTTCGGTGCCGAGATAGACGAAGCGCGCATCGGCGGGATCGACCCGCACCGAATACAGCGGCAGGTCGTTCGGCAGACCTTTGCCGGGTTGTTGCCAGGTCTTGCCGAAATCGCGGGTCACGAACAGATACGGACGGTGATCGTCGAGACGGTAGCGATGCGCGACGAACCACATCGTGCCGGCATCACTGCGCGACACGTCGATGCCTTCGACCGTCGCCCATTCCGGCAGGGCCTTTGGCGTCACGTTGGACCAG
>JAKJFE010000168.1 GCA_022705045.1 Pseudomonadota bacterium
CGGGATCGTATCGACCGCAAGCGAGAGCATCGGCAAACCGACCGCTGCCGGCAGCGTCGCCGTATCGTTGCGACCATAGACGCTGCTGTACGCCGACAAACTTTCGCCGACACGCAGTCCGAGTCCCGCCTGTTGCGGCACGAACGATGTGGTCGAAGGCGACGGAAACACTGGTGCGGCAATTGTCGGCGCCTGCCCCGCGCGGGTCTGCGCCAGCGCTTCATGCAAGCTGCGGAACAGAAAATCGTGGACCAGCCGCTGCTCGCGAAAACGCACTTCGGTCTTGGCCGGGTGCGCGTTCACGTCAACCAGCAGCGGATCGAGTTCGAGGAACAACACGAAGGCCGGATGACGGCCATGAAACAAGACGTCGGCATAGGCTTGGCGCACTGCATGCGCAACGACGCGGTCACGCACCAGACGTCGATTCACGTAGAAGAACTGGCGGTCGTTCTGCGCACGCGCAGCCGTTGGCAAGCCGACGTAGCCATGCAGGCGCAAGCCAGCGGCACTGTGGTCGATGTGCAGGCTGTGGGCGAGGAAATCTTCGCCGAGCATCGCGTCGACGCGTGACTCGGGTGCCTGTGCCACGGCGTCGTCGCGCAGCAGCGGACGTCCGTTGTGGGTCAGCGTGAATGCGACCTCCGGCCGCGCCAGCGCGATCGCACGCAGCCAGTCCTCGACATGGCCCAGCTCGGTGCGTTCGGCACGCAGGAACTTGCGTCGCGCCGGCACGTTGAAGAACAGCTCGCGCATCTCCGCCGTGGTGCCCACCGGATGCTGCGCCGGCTTGAGCGGGCCGATCTCGCCATTGTCGACCTCGACCGCGTGCGCATGAGCGGCATCTGCCGTGCGCGAGATCAGCGCGAAGCGCGAGACCGACGCGATGCTCGGCAGCGCTTCGCCACGGAAACCCATGCTGCGCACCGATTCGAGATCGTCGAGCGACGCGATCTTGCTGGTCGCGTGGCGGGTCAGCGCGAGCTTCAACTCATCCGCAGCGATGCCGCCACCGTTGTCACGCACGCGCACGCGCTTGACGCCACCGGCCTCGAGTTCGACCTCGATCCGGCTGGCGCCGGCGTCGAGCGCGTTCTCGACCAGTTCCTTGACCACGGATGCCGGGCGCTCGATGACCTCGCCAGCTGCGATCTGGTTGATCAGGTGTTCGGGCAGGGCTTGGATGCGCATCGCGGCCTCGGCGGGGGCCGCATAGTCTAGCCGCGACGGCTCAGATCGCGGTCGGGATCTTCAGCACCGCACCGGCATGCACGGTATCGGTGGCGAGCGCGTTCTCGCGCTTCAGCGAGGCCACCGAGACACGATGGCGCTGCGCGATCAGCGACAGGGATTCACCACGCGCGACGATGTGATGGCGCGCCTTCTGCGGATTCGCCGCGAACCAGGTGCCGGGCGGCGGCGTGGTCGCGAAATAGTCGCGAACGCCCTGGACCAGCGCATCGGCCAGTTTCTCGCGATGCGCCGGATCGTTCAGGCGCTTTTCCTCGGCGGGATTGCTGATGAAGGTGGTTTCGACCAGCATCGATGGCACATCCGGGGAACGCAGCACGACGAAATTCGCGCGCTGCACTTCGCGCTTGTGCAGGTTGCCGATGCGTCCGAGACCGCGCAACACGTTGTTCGCGACTTCCTCCGACGCCTGCATTGTCGCGCCCTGCGAGAGGTCCAGCAGCACCGCGGCGAGCGTCGCGTCCTTGTCGTCAATCGACACCCCGCCGACGAGGTCGGACGAGTTTTCGCGATCGGCGAGCATGCGTGCGGCCTCGCTGGTTGCGCCACGATTCGACAGCACGAACACCGACGAGCCGCGCGCCTGCGACTTCACGAAGGCATCGGCGTGGATCGAGATGAACAGGTCGGCCTTCTGCTCGCGCGCGATTTCGTAGCGCCGATTCAACGGGATGAAAAAATCGCGGTCACGCGTCAGCACGGCCTTCATGCCCGGCTCGGCGTCGATGCGTTCAGCCAAGGCCTTGGCCACCGACAAGGTGATGTCCTTCTCGCGCGAGCCCTTGGCGCCAAGCGCGCCCGGGTCGTCGCCACCGTGACCGGCGTCGATCGAAATGATGACATCGCGTTCGCCCTGCGCCACCGGCAGCGTGGCTTCACGCTTGACCACGCGTGGCGCCGATTCGACATCGAACAGGTCGATCACAAGGCGATGGCCGAACTGATCGGCCGGCTTCAGCAGGAAACTCTTGGGCTGGATCGCGCGATCGAGGTCCAGCACGACGCGCAGCGTATCGGCGCCCTGACGGCCGGTGCGCACACGTTTCACCGCACCTTCGAGCGCTGCGCCATCCAGCGATTTCGACACACGGCTCTTCGCGATATCGAGCACCAGACGGTCCGGGTTCGCCAGCGTGAACAGCTTGTAATTCACCGGACCATTGACGTCGAACACGACGCGCGTGTGGTCGTCCGCGTCCCAGAAACGCACCGCCTGCACATCGCCCGCAAGCGCGCGTCCCGCGATCAACGCGAGGGCGACAACAGCAAGGCGGCGGAAAGCTGCGGCGATCATGTCGCGGATTCAACACCACCGGCGCGCAGATTTCAAGAAGAAACTTCAATCAAATCCGCCGACTACACGAACTTCCTGAATGGAGCCGCAGATGCCGCCCGGAAGCGATTGATCGCACTACCGCATGAGGCGATCCAGCAATGCCTGTCCGGGCGGCGAAAATGCGGTCAAATCCAGCGCACGATGCTCGGCCTCGCCCCGCGTCAGCTGCAAAGCCAGGTCGAGTGGTGGCGTTTCCTCGCCGCCCTTGTCCGGCCATTCGATCAACAGGACTGAGCGCGGCCCGAGCAGGTCGGCTAGCCCGAGTTCGGCCAGTTCGTCAGGATGGCGCAGGCGATACAGGTCGAGATGATGCAGTTGCAGGCCCGGCAACTCGTAGGACTCGATCAGGGTGTAGGTCGGACTCTTGACGCGCGTTCCGGGCGCCAGTGTCTGGATCAATGCCCGCGCCAGCGCGGTCTTGCCCGCCCCCAGATCACCGACCAAGCCGACGACCAGCGGCGGCTGCAAGGCCTGCGCGAATCGCGCTGCGAAGGCTTCGGTCGCGGCGAGATCGGCCAGATCGACATGCAGCGTCACGGGTTCACCACCGTGCGCAGTTCGGCGACGAGATCGCTGGCGAGCAGGCCGCGTTCGCCGCCGTGCTGCGCGGCGCGATCGCCGGCCAACGCATGTACAAGCACACCGGTGCGTGCGGCTTCCGCCGCATCCAGGCCCTGCGCCCACATCGCTGCGATCACACCGGTCAATGCATCCCCCATGCCGCCCGAGGCCATGCCGGGATTGCCGAACGGACAGACCGCCACGGCACCGCCCACATCCGACACCAGACTGCCCGCACCTTTCAGCACCGCCACCGCATCGTATTGCTCGGCGAGGGCGCGCACCGCCGCGTAACGATCGCGTTCGATATCGGCGACGCTGCATCCGAGCAGGCGCGCCGCTTCGCCCGGATGTGGCGTCAACACGCATTCACCACTCAGTTCGATGCGCCGGGTCGCCAGCAGGTTCAGCGCGTCGGCATCAAGCACGAGCGGCTTGCCCGAGGCGCACGCATGATGCGCGAGCGCGACACTCCACGAGGACTGCCCCAAGCCGGGGCCGAGCGCGATCACGTCTGCACGCCCGATCAAAGAATCGAGCTCGTTCGCCGCGGACACGCCACGAGCCATCACTTCGGGTCGACTCGACAGCAAGGCAGGCACGTGCTCGGTGCGAGTCGCGACGCTCACCAGGCCAGCGCCCGAACGCGCCGCCGCCGCCGCCGCAATCATCACCGCACCGCCGAAACCGACGTCGCCACCCATCACCAGCACATGCCCGGCGTGCCCCTTGTGTGCATCCCGCGCACGTGGCGGAAGCGCAGATTTCAATGCCGCCGATGTCATCAAGCGTGCATCGATTCCAATATCGACGAACACGGCATCCGGCACGTCGAGCCTGGCCAGTTGCCGTTCGCCGCATACCTCGGCCGCAGCGCCGGTCCACAGCCCACGCTTCCAGGCGATGAACGCCAGCGTCGCCGCGGCACGCACGCAAATACCGGGCGTGTGCCCGCTATCGGCATTCAGGCCGGAAGGCACATCCAGCGCGAGGACAGGCTTGCCGGCCCGATTCATCGCCTCGATGGCCTCACATGCCTCGCCTTCAGGTGCGCGATCGAAGCCGATGCCGAAGATGGCGTCGACGATGACATCGGCCTGCCTCAGCGCGACAAGATCTGCGACATGGTCGCCTGCTCCGCACCACTGCGCGAACGCTTGCGCGGCCGGTGCTCGCGTCGGTATCGCACCGACCTGGATGAGGTCGACATCGAGCCCCGCAGCCCGCGCCAACGCTGCGACGACATAACCGTCTCCGCCATTGTTGCCGCTGCCGCAGACCACGGCGATGCGCCGTGCCGAGGGCCAACGCGTGCGCAACAGCGCGAACGCCGCTGCACCGGCGCGCTGCATGAGCGCCCAATCGTCGTGGCCTGGCAAGGCCATCGCCTGCGCCTCGATGCGGCGCACGGCGTCCACGCGATACAAACCAAGTTCGATCCCGATCATGCCGGCATTGTACGAGGCCGCGCCTATACTTCCGCCATGTCCGATCCGTCTTTCGATTCGCAGCAACTGGCCGAGCACATCAAGCGGGAAGCTGCCCTGCTCGGCTTCAATGCCTGCGGCATCACCGGCACGCAACTCGACGAGGACGAGGCGCATCTGCTGCGCTGGCTCGAAGATGGTTTCCACGGCGACATGGACTACATGCAACGCCATGGCAGCAAACGTTCGCGGCCACAGGAATTGGTCGCCGGAACGATCAGCGTGATCTCGGTACGTATGGACTACCTCAGTGCCGACGCCGCCGACATGCAGGCCACGCTCGACGATCCGAATCTCGCCTACGTCTCGCGGTATGCCCTCGGCCGCGATTACCACAAGCTGATGCGGAGTCGTCTGCAACAACTGGCGGATCGTGTCGAAGCGTTGGCCGGACCATTCGGCTATCGCGCCTTCGTCGACAGTGCACCGGTGCTCGAGAAGGCGCTGGCGCGCAACGCCGGGCTCGGCTGGATCGGCAAGAACGCCAACCTGATCGATCCGAAGCGCGGTTCCTGGTTCTTTCTCGGCGAGTTGTACACCGATCTGCCGTTGCCACTGGATGCCCCGGAATCCGGGCACTATTGCGGCACCTGCACCCGTTGCATCGACGCCTGCCCGACCGGCGCCATCGTCGCGCCAAACCGCATCGATGCACGTCGCTGCATTTCCTACCTGACCATCGAATTGCACGGCTCAATTCCCGAAGACCTGCGTCCGCTGATCGGCAACCGCATCTACGGTTGTGACGACTGCCAACTCGTCTGTCCCTGGAACAAGTTCACGCAGGCCACGACCGAACGCGACTTCGCGCCGCGCCACGGTCTCGACCGCATCGCCCTCATCGAGGCCTTCGCCTGGGGCGAAACCGAGTTCCTGGCGCGCACCGAAGGCTCCCCGATCCGCCGCATCGGCCACGAACGCTGGTTACGCAACATCGCCGTCGCGCTCGGCAACGCACCCACGGGTGAAGCGGTCGTTGCCGCCTTGCAGTCGCAGCAGACACATCCGTCCGAACTGGTGCGCGAGCATGTGCGCTGGGCGCTGGCGCGCCACGACTCAGCGTGAGCGGATCTCGCGGATCAACGACTGCGTGACCGGATCAAGCGCCGATGCGGCGTCGTCCGAAGTCAGCGCAGGCAGAAACTGCTTAGCGATGCGTTTCCCGAGTTCGACACCGAACTGGTCGAACGGATTGATGCCGACGAGACAGGCTTCGACGAAGACACTGTGTTCGTACAT
>JAKJFE010000040.1 GCA_022705045.1 Pseudomonadota bacterium
GCTGCTGCTGGTCGCCTACGTCAGCGTGCTGTTCCACCTCGCGAAGAAGGCGGGCACGCCCGCCGCAGCCGGACACTGAACCATGGACACGATGTTGCCGCTGGTCTTCGTGGTCTTGATGGCGCTGGCGATGCTGATCTACGTCGTGCTCGACGGCTACGACCTCGGCGTCGGCCTGCTGCTGCGCGGCGCCGACGACGCCGGCAAGGACCGCATGATCGCCAGCATCGGGCCGTTCTGGGACGCTAACGAAACCTGGCTGGTGCTCGGCGTCGGCCTGTTGCTGGTGGCATTTCCGCTGGCGCACGGGTTGATCCTGACGGCGTTGTACCTGCCGGTCGCGGCGATGCTGATCGGGCTGATCCTGCGCGGCGTCGCCTTCGATTTCCGCGTCAAGGCACATGCCGAACACAAGCCGTTGTGGAACACCGCGTTCTGGCTCGGCTCGTTGCTGGCCTCGCTCGCCCAAGGCTGGATGCTCGGCAGCTATGTCCTCGGTTTCCGCGACGATGCCATCGGCCTCGCGTTCTCGGCGCTGATCGCGCTGTGCCTGTGCGCAGGTTATGCGCTGCTCGGTGCCTGCTGGCTGCTGATGAAGACCGAAGGCGCCCTGCGCGCGCAGGCGGCGGCGTGGGCGTATCGCGCGTTGTGGTTCACCGGTCTCGGCATCGCTGCGGTGTCGCTGGCCACGCCTTATGCGAGCCCGCGCATCTTCGCGAAGTGGTTCGTGTTGCCGAACCTGTTCCTGCTCGCGCCGATCCCGCTGCTGACCGCCGGCGTGTTCCTGTTCTGCGAATCCAGCCTGCGCCGCATCCGCCGCGGCGTCGAAGGTCGCGACGGCCTGCCATTCGCCGCCGCCGTGCTGTTGTTCGTGCTCGCCTTCGCCGGCCTCGCCTACAGCCTGTTCCCCTACCTCGTCGCCGACCGCATGACCTATGTCGAAGCCGCCGCCGCGACCGGTTCGCTGAAATTCATCCTCGTCGGCGCACTGCTCACGCTGCCGATGATCCTCGCCTACACCGTCTTCGTGTACCGCGTGTTCTGGGGCCGCAGCGAAGACCTGAGCTACGAGTGAGCGACAGCGGGCGCCGTCCGGGCTCATTCACGGTTCATGCACGACGCGTAGGCTCGGGTATGCAGTCGTTCAGGCTGCCCTGATGCCTACAAGGATGATCATGAATCACAAACAGAAGTGGGTCGCCGTGGCGTGCCTGTTGTCCAGTTCGTGGGTGCTTGCCGGCGATGCAAACTCCGCCGGCTGGTTTGTCCGTGCCGGTGCGGGGTTGTCGCGGACTGCGGTCGATCTGCCGCGCGAAGACGCGTTGCTGGATCCGGACAGCACCCGTTTCGATCGCCGCGATACCGAATGGTCGCTGGATGCCGGCTATCGTTTCGCGAATGGACTGGGCGTGGCCGCCGGTTATCGCGATCACGGCGCACTCGGTTACTACACGCCGCCCCGTGTTCCGTATTGCCCGCCCGGGCGTATCTGCAGCCAGCAGGTGATTCCGGCCTACGAAGGCGAGATCGGTGCGACCGACTGGCGTGTCGGTGTCGACTACCGCTTGCGCTGGGCCGAGCGTTGGAGCCTCACGCTTGGCTTGGCCGCGGCCCGTGCGGAGGCCGAACTGGCTTGGGCGGAGAGCGCGCATCCGGAAGAGGTGTTCTCGGTGCAGACCCGCCACTGGCGCGCATCGCCGTCAGTGTCCCTGGGGTATCAACTGCAGCAGCACTGGATGCTCGACGCGCGCGCCGAGCGCCTGGCTGATCTCGGCGACGCCTTCGCTTCGGAACGCTTCTCCGTGTCCAGCCTCACCTTGGGTGCGACCTACACGTTCTGATGCAAGGCCGCATCATTCCCGTTGCCGGGAATGATGCATTGCTCAGAGGATGTAGCGACTCAAGTCCGGATTGCCGGCGAGTTCGCCGAGTTCGGTGTCGACATAGGCGGCATCGATCACGACGGTTTTGGTCTGCGACTGCGGCGCCTCGAAGCTGAGCTTGTCGAGCAGGCGTTCGAGCACCGTGGAAAGACGGCGAGCGCCGATGTTTTCCTGGCGCTCGTTCAACGCGAACGCGAGTTCGGCGAGGCGGCGCACGGCGTCCGGGCGGAACTCGAGCTGCAGGCCTTCGGTGCCGAGCAGGGCCGAATACTGCTTGGTCAGCGCGGCTTGCGGTTCGGCGAGGATGCGTTCGAAGTCGTCGACCGAGAGCGCGTTCAGTTCGACGCGGATCGGGAAACGGCCCTGCAGTTCCGGGATCAGGTCGGACGGCTTGGCGACGTGGAAGGCGCCACTCGCGATGAACAAGACGTGGTCGGTCTTCACCGGTCCGTGTTTGGTGCTGACGGTCGAACCTTCCACGAGCGGCAGCAGGTCGCGCTGCACGCCTTCGCGCGACACGCCGGCGCCGCCCCACTCGGAACGCTGCGCAACCTTGTCGATCTCGTCGATGAAGACGATGCCGCGTTGCTCAGCGGCTTCCAGCGCCTGGGCGCGCACGTCATCCTCGTTCAGCAGTTTCGCGGCTTCTTCTTCGAGCAACTGCGGCCTTGCCTTCGCGACGGTCAACTTGCGCTTCTGCGACTTCTGGTTGCCGAGCTGCGAAAACATCTGCTTCAGCTGCGCGCCCATTTCTTCCATCCCGGGCGGGGCCATGATGTCGACGCCGACATTGAAGCTGATCTCGAGTTCGATCTCGCGCTCGTCGAGCTTGCCTTCGCGCAGCATCTGTCGGAATTTTTCGCGGGTGAGGTTCGACTCCTCGGAATGCTTGGGCTCCTCGCCCCAGACGCGCACCGCCTGCGGACGCGGCAGCAGCGCGTCGAGAATGCGTTCCTCGGCATTCGTTTCGGCCTGCGCGCGGACACCGGCCTTGGCCTTCTCGCGCACCATCTTGATCGATACGTCGATCAGGTCGCGGATGATGGTCTCGACGTCCTTGCCGACATAACCGACCTCGGTGAACTTGGTCGCTTCGACCTTCACGAACGGCGCTTCTGCGAGCGTCGCCAGGCGACGCGCGATCTCGGTCTTGCCCACGCCCGTGGGGCCGATCATCAGGATGTTCTTCGGCGTGACCTCGTTGCGCAGCTCGGGCGCGAGCTGCATCCGGCGCCAGCGGTTGCGCAACGCGATCGCGACCGCGCGCTTGGCGGCATGTTGCCCGACGATGTGTTTGTCGAGTTCGGCGACGATCTGCTGCGGGGTGAAGTGGTCCATGCTCACAGTTCCTCGATCGTCACGTGGCTGTTGGTGTAGATGCAGATGTCGCCGGCGGTCTTCAACGCGGCCTCGGCGATCTTGCGCGCATCCAGATCGGTGTGTTCGAGCAGGGCGCGCGCGGCTGCTTGTGCGAACGGGCCACCGGAGCCGATGGCGATGAGCCCGTGTTCGGGTTCGATCACGTCGCCGTTGCCGCTGATGATCAGCGAGGTGTGTTTGTCGGCGACCGCGAGCAGGGCTTCGAGTCGGCCGAAGCGGCGCTCGGTGCGCCAGTCCTTCGCCAGTTCGACGGCGGCGCGAACCAGTTGGCCGCCGTGTTTCTCGAGCTTGGCCTCGAACAGTTCGAACAGCGTGAACGCATCGGCAGTGGCGCCGGCGAATCCGGCGAGCACGTCGCCGCGACCGAGTCGGCGCACCTTGCGTGCGTTCGACTTCATCACCGTGTTGCCGAGCGTGACCTGGCCGTCGCCACCAATGACGACGCGGCCATGGCGACGCACCGACACGATGGTCGTCGCATGAAAGGTTTCGGGTTTCGACATCTCAATCTCCCGTGGGAAGCGGGGAGATGGGGGCGTTCGCGGGCGCGTCAAGTGAACGCGAGTTTTCCGGCCGCCACCACCAGCACGACGGCGAGCACACGCTTCAGCATCGGCACCGGCAGCTTCGCGGTGCCGAGGCGCGCACCGAGCAGGGCGCCGAGTGCGACGGCCCCGAACCACAGCGGCATGACCGACGGGAACTGGATCGCCGCGGCATTCAATCCGGCCAGTCCGGCGAGCGAATTCGCGAGCACGAATCCGGCCGACAAGCCGCTGGCTTCACGCGTCTTCGCCCAGTGCGCGAACAGCAGCAACGGCGTCAGGAAAATCGCGCCGCCGGTGCCGGTGAGCCCGGACACCACGCCGATGGCCGCGCCGGCACCGAACGCGAACAGCGGGTTCGGTGCTCGCGCGCTGGTGTCGTCGCGCACGGCGCCACCGGCGGTGCGCCACAACTGGATGGCCGCGAACAGCAGCACCGCGGCGAGCACGCGTTTGATCAGTTCCGGCGAATGCAGGTATTTCGCAGCGAGGAAGGCCGTCGGCATCGAGCCGAGCACGAAGGGCAACAGCCGCTTCCAGTCGACCAGTCCGGCGCGATGGAAACGCCAGACGCCGATGCTGGCGACCAGCACGTTCAACGCCAGTGCGACCGGCCGGATCGTCGCCGGTGCGAGTCCGAACAGGCTCATCGCGGCGATGTAACCGGACGCGCCGGCATGCCCGACCGAGGCGTAAGCGACGGCAATGATCAGGAACAATGCGGCGAGCGCGAGATCGGTCAAGCTCATCCCGACTTCTTCCGCGCACGCGGGTGGGCCGCGTCGTAGACCTTGGCGAGATGCTGGAAATCGAGATGCGTGTAGATCTGCGTGGTGCCGATGTCGGCATGGCCGAGCATCTCCTGCACCGCGCGCAGGTTGGCGCTGGATTCGAGCAGATGGCTCGCCGCCGAATGGCGCAGCAGATGCGGATGCACACGCTTCCAGACGCCGGCCGATTGCGCGAAGCGCTTCAGTCGCGCACGTACCGTGTTGGTCGACACCGGCGCGCCATGTTTGTCGGCGAAAACGGGCGATGCGTGTGGGCCCACCTGCTGCGTCTGCCAGTCACGCAGCGCCGCCGCGGCTTTTGCACCGAAGGGCACGACGCGGGTCTTCGATCCCTTGCCGACCACACGCACCAGTCCTTGGCCGAAGTCGACATCGGACCAGCGCAACGCACACAGCTCCGACACGCGCAGGGCCGACGAATACAGCAGTTCGAACATCGCGCGGTCGCGTGCGCCGAGTGTGTCGGCGCTGCCGCCGTGGTCGAGCAGGGCCTTCATCTCGTCGACGTCGAGCACGTTCGGCAGTTTGCGCGGCGACTTCGGCGCGCGAATGCCATCGGCCGGATTGACCTTGGCCCGCCCTTCGCGCAACAGCCAACGGTAGAAACTGCGGATCGCAGACAGGCGTTTGGCCAGCGATACGCCCGACAGTCCGTTGCGGAACTCGCCGGCGACGTGGGCGCGCACGCTGTCCGGTTTCAGATCGGACCAGTCGATCTGCGGCATCTGCGCGTCGACCCAGTCATCGAAGCGTTCGAGGTCGTGGCGATAAGTGGCGACCGTGCTGGGCGACAAGCGCTTGACCTCGCCGAGCCAGGCCAGGAAGGCGTGAATGCCCGCGCGGCGTGAACTCATTCGAAGCCGTTGTCGAACAGGGCCGCTGCGACCTCGATGTCGACGAAAGCGGCCGTGATCGCACCGGCGGCGCCACTCGCGTCGCTGGCCTGCAGATAGACGAGATGGCGTCCCGGCGACCAGCCGCTGGTGTCGATCTGCACGCTCAATGCTTCGGCGCTGGCGTTGAATGCGCCATCCGTGGCGGCCACCGGCAGTGCGGCCGCGAGCGGGTCCCAGGGCAGGCGGTCGACGCTGGCGAGGGCGGCGGTCACGTTCTGCATCGGCTCGCTGCCGTTGCTGTGGTTGAAGCGGGCGTCGCTGGCGTTGGCCGTCACGGTGACCGGCGTGCCGGCGCTCACGCTTGCGGGCGTGGCGATGGCGCCGTAGACGTCGGGTCCGGCCGGCAGTTGATACGGTCGATGCAGCACGCGCGCGGCATACCGCAGCGTCCCCAGGTTGTTCGGCAGGATGGTGCTGGTGAAATTGGTGCAGCTCTCGAAGAAGTTGTTGCCGAGTTCGATCGTGAACGCCGGTACGCCGAGTCGGCCGTAGGCGTTGTCGTCGGAGGCGCCGTCCGTGGTGTACAGCTCGGCGGACGCTTCCGGCGAATAGTTGTTGAACCAGGCCATGCGTCGCGCGATGGCCTTGAATGCGGCGTCGTTGCCGGAGGCCGAACCGGTCACGCCCCACGGATGCATGACGATCTGCGAATAGCTGTGCAGGTCGAAATATGCGCCGCGGGTGTCGGTCGATGCCGGTTCGGTGAGGCTGCTTTCGCTGCCGCCGCGGGTGTCGGCGAACAGGGTGTTCACGTAGGCGTTGATGGCCTGTGTTTCGGGTTCGGAATTTGCCGTGGGGCCGCGGTAGGTATCGCTGCACAGCGAGCCACTGGACCCGCCCGGCACCAGGTTCCAGTAGAACGGGAAGTTGCGGTTCAGATCGACGCCGATGCCGGTGCCGGTGCAGCTACCTGACGTATGGCGATTCTTGCGCTGCATATGGGTCGCAAACACCTCGGCGATCTTGCGGCCGTCCGGATTCGCCTGCAGCAACACGTGGAATTCGTTGTGGTCGACCAGCCAGGTCGCTTCCGCGTCGCTGCCGTAGTTCGACAGCAGCCACTCGGCGAACTTCAGGTTCAACTGCACCGGCGTGTACTCGCGGGCATGCAGGCCGCTCATCACGAACATCTTCGGCTTGTCTTCGGACAGCGCCGAATTGGTGATGCGCAACACGCGCAAGTCGTAACCGGCGTCACCGCCCGGCGCGGTTTTTTCCCAGGAGTCGCCGATGTCGACCACGCTGGCGAGCGCAGGATGAGCCGCGACCTGGGCATCGATGAAGGCGTCGGTTTCCTCGACCGTGCTGTAGCAGCTGTAGCCGGGGATGGTCTTGGCCAGCGTCGTCTGCAACTGCGCGCTCAGTGCGGCGTCGAAACGCGGCGCATAGCCTTGCCGCTGCAGCCAGCGCCAGTCGTCGTCGCCGACATCGAGCACGATGTCGCCCTGCTTGCGGTCGCGCGGCAGGTGTCCGAAATGGTGCCCGAGCGCTTGCCGATAGGTGGCGTCGCCGTCCTTGATTCGAACGATCGAACGATTCTCGGCAGCCTCGGCGGAGGCCACGAATGCCAGCAGGAATGCGGTGCGCAGAAGTGGGTTCATGCGCGCATTGTCGCATTGTTGCAGCGCCGCGTGACTGATGTGGCGATCACGCTATGTTCGCGCGGCCCCGGCCAGCTGGCCGAAGGGGAGGGCAGCCCGCCGCGATCCCAGATCGCGGCGGGCTTTATATTTTTGGCGTGCCAGAATCCGCCGATGATCGATGCACGCCTCGCCCCCGAACTGCGCGACTTCCTCCGCCAGCGTCATGACGAACTGACCCGTCGCTTTGCCGAAGAGGGTGCGCTCTGGCCGCCACCAGCGTGGTCGACCGCGCGCTGCGATCGCGCCCTGCTCGCCAGCGACTGGCTGATCGAAGCAGCCTTGCGTTCGCCGCGGCAGTTTCTCGATGACGTGGTCTCGGAACAGGCGCCGACGCTGCCCGATCCCGCCGGCCACGAGCGCAGCGAAGATTTCGCCGAAGCCTTGCGCCGATACCGGCGGGCGATGAGCTTGCGCATTCTGGTCGACGATCTCGGCGACGACGACACGACGCTGGCGACCCTCGAACGCGCCTCCCGGCTCGCCGAAGGCTGCATCGAATGCGCGCTGTGCCATGTCGAACTGCAGCAGGCGGCGCGGTACGGCTGGCTGCGCCGCGCCGACGGTTCCATCGCACGCATGAGCGTGATCGGCATGGGCAAGCTCGGTGGCGGCGAGCTGAACTTTTCGTCCGACGTCGATCTGATTCTCGCGTTTGCCGAGAACGGCGAGACCGACGGTGCACGTTCGATCAGCGCCGAGGAATTCCATGCCCGTGTCGGCCAGCGGCTGGCGCAATTGCTGTCGGAAGTCGCGGCCTCGGGGTTCGTGCTGCGTGTCGACTATCGCTTGCGGCCGTTCGGCAGCGCCGGTCGCGTGGCGCTGTCGTTCGCGGCGATGGAGCAGTACTACCAGCGCGAAGGTCGCGACTGGGAACGCTACGCCTGGACCAAGGCGCGATGCGTTGCCGGCGATCGTGTCGCCGGTGCCGAACTGATCGCCAGCCTGCGTCCCTTCGTGTATCGCAAATACCTCGACTTCACCGCCATCGAAGGCCTGCGCGAGCTGAAGGCGCGCATCGATGCCGAAGTCGAGCGGCGCGAACGCGAGCAGGACCTGAAGCTTGGCCCCGGCGGCATCCGCGAAGTCGAATTCACCGTGCAACTGCTGCAGCTGATCCGTGCCGGTCGCGAGCCGGAACTGCGCACGCCGCGACTGCTCGATGCGCTTGCCGCGGCGGAGCAACTCGGTCATTTCGATGCGGAGACAGCGGAGCGGCTGCGCAGCGCCTACCTGTTCCTGCGGCGTGCCGAAAACCGCGTGCAGATGTTGCGCGACGAACAGACGCACAGCCTGCCGGAGGATGCGCTGGCACGACTGCGCATCGCCGCCACGATGGGCTTCGCCGATGTCGCGTCCATGCTTGCGGCGCTGGATGTGGAACGCGCCTGGGTGGCCGATCTGTTTGCACGCACGCTGGAAGCGCCGACGCGGGCCAAGGGCCTGCATGTCGCCGACGAGTTCGAGACCCGCACGCAGGATGCGCTCGGCGGCTGGTCGCCAGCAGTGAGTGAAGCCCTGAACAGCCTGATGGGCAGCCTGGGCGTACGTCGCCTCGACAGCCGGGCGCGTGAACGCTTCGAACGTGCGGTGCCGCGCCTGCTGGCCGAGGTGCGTACCCTGGCTGATCCCGAACCCGCCGCGCTGCGCGTGGTGCGGTTGCTGCACGCGATCTCGGGTCGTACGGCCTATCTCGCCCTGCTCGCCGAAAAACGCGGTGCACGCACGCGCCTGGTCGAAGCCTTCGCGAACAGTGCCTTCCTGGCGGAGCGGGTGATCGCACATCCTTTGCTGCTGGACGATCTGCTCGACGAGCGTTTCGACGACGCCGTGCCTGCGGCCGATGCCATCGCCGATGCCTTCGCGCGGCAGCTGGCCCGTGTGCCCGCAGGTGATGTCGAAGCGGAGCTGTCAGCGTTGCATGATGTGCGCCAGAGTCTCGTCTTCCGAATCGGTCTCGCATGGCTGGCGCGGCGCATCGATGCCGTGGATGCGTCGGCGGCGCTGGCCGACATCGCAGCGTGCGCCCTTCGCCATGCACTCGCGCTGGCGACGCGTGATCTGGCCGCAAATCACGGTACGCCAGGCGAGGGTTTCCTGATCGTCGGCTACGGCAGCCTCGGCGCGCGCGAACTCGGCTTCGGATCCGATCTCGATCTCGTCTTCGTGTTCGATGAAACGCTCGGCGAACGCAGCAGCGACGGCGCCCGTCCGCTGGAGGCGCTGCGCTGGTTTCCGCGGCTCGCACAACGGGTGCTGCACTGGCTGGCGACCACCACCCAGGCCGGCAATCTCTACGATGTCGACATGCGCCTGCGACCCGATGGCGCCAAGGGTCTGCCGGTTTCCTCGCTCGCTTCCTTTGCGGACTATCAGCGCGAGCGTGCGTGGTTGTGGGAACACCAGGCGCTGCTGCGCGCACGTGCCGTCGCGGGGCCGGATGCATTCGTGTCGCGATTCGACGCCGTGCGTGCCGCGGTGTTGTCGCAGTCGCGCGACGCCGTGCAGGTGTTCGCCGAAGTTGGCCGCATGCGCGAGCGTTGGCGCACCGAACTCGATCGCAGCACGACCGAACGCTTCGATCTGAAGCAGGGGCGTGGCGGTCTGGTCGACATCGAGTTCCTGCTGCAGGCCCTGGTTCTGGCGCACGCCCGGGAGCATCCGTCGTTGTGTGCCAGCGGCCGCACGACCGACGTGATCGAAGCGTTGCACGCGGCCGACGTGCTCGACGCCGAGTCGCGCGCGGTGTTGTTGCGGAACCATCAGGAATGCCTGAGTCGCGCACTCGATTGCAGCCTCGACCTGCGTCCGCGCGTGATTGCCCGGGATGCCGATCTCACCGTGTGGACGGATGCGACGGCGGCGATCCTGAAGCGCTTCGGTTTGCCGAGTGGCTAGGCCGCGCCTTCGAGCCAGCGATCGATCAGGTAACGCGAGATCGAGAAACGCGGCGACAGCTTGACGCTGCCGTTGCGCAGTTCTTCGCGCGTGAACCAGCGTACATCGGCCATCTCGGCTCCGATGCGGATGTCGTCCGACAGCGCCTTCGCTTCGAAGCCGAGCATCAGCGAGGCCGGGAACGGCCAGGGCTGCGAGCCGATGTAGGTGCAGTCGCCGACGCGGATGCCGGCTTCCTCGAACGTCTCGCGACGCACGGCGTCTTCCAGCGTTTCGCCGGGTTCGACGAAGCCGGCGAGTGTCGAATAGCGGCCTTCCGGCCATGACGGTTGGCGACCGAGCAGGGCGCGGTCGCCGTCGTGCACGAGCATGATCACGCAGGGATCGGTGCGCGGGAAAAACGCGGCACCGCAGGACGCATTGCTGCACAAGGCGCGATGCCCGCCGGCACTGAGCAACGTATGCGCCCCGCAGACGCCGCAATGGCGCGACCGTGACTGCCAATACTTCAACGAACTCGCGAAGGCGGCGAGCCCGGCCTCGTGCGGCGGCAGGTTCATCGCCGCGGCGCGCAGTTCGGTCGCGACAGCCTGATGGATGGCGAGGAACTCGTCGTGTTCATCGTCGCGCAGGCTGAGCGCGAACAGCGTGTTCGCGTCCTGTTCGCCGAGATAGGTGAAGCGGCCAGCGTCGAAGCGGTCGCGCAGCAATGGCAGCGGGATGCGCAACAGGCGCGGTTCGGGCCGGGCGATCAAGACATCGCGACTGCCGCGCAGCACGATGACGTGTGCGAGGTCGTCGTCGAAGCGCGCGCGCAGCCAGCTGGCGTCCTCGCGCGACTCGCCATTGCGTTCGAGCAGGCCGCCGACGAAGGCGAAGTCCATCTTCAGACCGTGAACGACGAACCGCAGCCGCAGGTCGTCTTCGCATTCGGGTTGCGGATCACGAACTGCGCGCCCTGCAGGCTCTCGCTGTAGTCGATTTCGGCGCCGCCGAGATATTGCAGGCTGAGCGGGTCGCAGAGCAGGGTCACGCCATCGCGCTCGACTGCGAGGTCGTCTTCCTCGGCTGCTTCCTCGAAGCTGAAACCGTACTGGAACCCCGAGCAACCGCCGCCCTGGATGTAGACACGCAGCTTCAGCGCCGGGTTGTTTTCCTCGGCGATCAGGTCGCGCACCTTGCGAGCGGCGGATGCGGTGAAGTTCAACGCACTGCCGGCGCTGGTCTGGTAACTCGGCGTGGCGATTTCGGTCATGGCGGGCTCCTGTGCGGTCGCAGATCGGGTCGGCGACCGCGTCATTCAAGCGTCAACTGCGCTTGGCGTCGACCTTGGACTTTTCCTTGGGCTCGACGCGCACCTCGATCGCCGATTCCGATTCGTTCGCTGCGGCTTCCGGCTTCGGTTCGGGTTTCGGCAATTGCTTGCGCGGCTCGTCCTCGCGCACCACGCGACCGGTGATCTGGGCACCAGCGGCCATTTCCAGCACCTTGTAGTGCACGTTGCCGTGCACACGCGCCTGTGCCGCCAGTTCGACCCGTTCGCTGGCGATCACGTCGCCCTTCATCACGCCGTTGATGATGACGTGCGGTGCGCGCACTTCGCCTTCCACCGAGCCCTGATCGGAGATCGACAGCACCGAATCCGGGCCGCCGTCCGCGACGATGCTGCCGACGACGTTGCCGTCGACACGGAAGCCACCGGAGAAGCTGATGTCGCCCTTGATCTTCGTCTTGGCGCCAATCAGCGTGTCGATGGTCATGGTCGGCCGGTTGCCGTTGTTCTTGCTACTTCCAAACATGCTCGTCTGCTCCGGTGGCGAGCGCCTGTTCCCAGGGGAAACTGCGTTCGAATTGGTCGCCTTGTGCGGATTTCATCACGAGCACGACGCGGTTGGGGGTGAAACCTTCGGGGAGCACGAAACTGGCGTCGAGCTCCTGGAAATACTTGAAAGAGAATGACGGTGGCTGCTCGGGCTTGCGCTGCACGAGTTCGTTCCAGTCGAGGGCTTTCAGACTGCCCTTGAGCATGCCCTCGATGCGGATGTTGGCGTCGCCGCTGGTGGTTTCGCCCTTGCGCAGGTTCTGGGTGAGGGTCGCGCGCAATTCGTAGCCGTCGCCATCGCCGATCGGGCGCAGCGCGATCTGTTGCACGGTCAGGCCCTGGCGCGGTGCCTTGCCGCCCATCAGCCGCTGGTAGAAGGCCAGATCGGCGCGCAGCGACGCGATTTCCTCTTCGCTCGTGGTCAATTGTTCCTGCAGCACTTCATTGGCGCTGCGCGAGACCTGGTCGGAGCGTTCGCTGATGCTGAGTTTCTGTTTGATCTCTTCGAGTTCGGCGCGCATCGATTCGCGTTGCGACTCTGCCTGCAAGAGTTTGCCCTGCATCTCGAACAGGCCGGGCGCGGCGCGATAGGACGCGATCGCCCAGACCGCGGCGATACTGAGCACCCAGGCCGCCACGAGTGCGATCCGGACGCGACGCGTGCGTGCCGGGTCGTGCGCCTGCACGATCAGGGGCGTGGAACTGGGGTGGGACTTGAACGGGTTCTTCATGCGCGGCCGCAAATGCGAGCGCGGGTTATAGCCGGCGGTATCCGCGGGCGGCAAGGAAACATTGCCGCTTTAACGGAATTTGAACTCGAACGCGACGGCGTTGCGCCCCGGGTCCTGGACTTCGAGATCGATCGTCGCGGTGGCATTCGGTGCCAAACCGCGCGCCAGCGCACGCGCATCGACGAGGTAGTCCTGCGGCGCGACGCGGCGCATGGCGACGAGCTTCTCGTCGAGATCGGACAAGGTGATTTCGACGATCGGATACGGTTGCGTGAACGCGGCGCGATTCAGCATCGTCGCCGAGATGATCAGCGCGCCGCCCTGGCTCGGATGCGGACGCACGTCGCGTGAGACGAGTGCAATCTGACCGAGGTCGGCACGCGCCGGCAGGCGGCAATCGAGTCGCAGGCAGGCAGCGTCGAGCCACGGGCGCAACCGCGGTTCGTTCATCCACCAGCCGCGGCTGGCGTAGGTCGCCTGGGCCAGCAGGCCGACGAGCAGCAGCAGATTCACGTAACCCAGCAAGCGGTTGCCGCGCGGCCTCGTCGCGGGCGGATGCACGAAGGTCGGCGCAGGCGCGACATCGTCCTCCTCGTCCGGCGCGAACAGGTCGTGCTGGCCATCCTTCGGGCGCATGGCCGGCACGTCGAGGATCGGCAGCGGGCCGGCGGCGTGCCGCTCCAGTTTGCCCACCGGTTCCGCCGGCAAATGATCGACGAGCGTCGCGAGCGCATCGAACTCGGCCCGGCACACGCCGCAGCGCGCCCGCCCGTGCGCGCGCGTCAGCGCGTCGACCGGAATCCGGTAGATCGTCAGGCATTCGGGGCATTGGGTGTACATCGCGACGATGATGCCGCAGCGCGCTCAGCGACGCACGCCGTCGATGCGCACCCAGTCTTCCTGTGGCGTGATCGCGAGATCGGCGAAGTCGGCGCGATAGGCGGCGGCGACTTCGTCCGCCTGGTTCGCGAGGATGCCGGACAGGGCCAGCGGGCTGCCGTTGCGGCAATGCGCGGTGATGGTCGGCTGCAGCGCGATCAGGGCGCCGGCGAGGATATTGGCGACGACGACATCGGCGCTGAGTCCGGCCGGCACGTCGTCAGGCAGATACAGATCGAGGTGCTCGACCACGCCGTTGCGTTCAGCGTTGTCGCGGCTGGCGATGATGGCCTGCGGATCGTTGTCGATGCCGATGGCGCGTGCGGCGCCCAGCTTCAGCGCGGCAATCGCGAGGATGCCGGAGCCGCAGCCGAAATCGAGCACGGTCTTGCCGCGCAAGTCGAGTTGATCGAGCCAGGCCAGGCACAGCGCCGTGGTCGGATGCGTGCCGGTGCCGAAGGCGAGGCCGGGATCGAGGCGGACGATGGCGGTATCGGCAGCGAGGTCGGCCGGCGGTTCCATCGTCGACGGGTAGATCCAGGTGCGGCGCCCGAACTGCATCGGCTGGAAGGTGTCCATCCACACCCGCGTCCAGTCCTCGTCGGCGACGCCGCGCGCGGTGATCTTCTCGGGCGTCAGCCACGGGACCATGATCTGCAACGCGTCGAACAGGCCGATGCGGTCGACGTGGTCGTGGAACAGCGCGCGCACGGTCACCTGCGGCCACAACGGCGTTTCCCCCGGGCCGGGCTCGAGGATCGGGTGATCCTCGGCATCCAGCAGGGTGATCGACGCCGCTTCGAGGTCTTCGAGCGCCGCCTCGACCCGCGACAGCGAGCGTTGTTCCACTTCGATCGACAGTTCCAGCCAGCCCATCCCTGTGTCTCCGTTACAGCCCGATCGGCTTGTCCTTGCGTTCGGCGATGCGTTTTTCGAGGTAGTGGATGTTCGCGCCGCCGGCCTGGAAGCCGCGGTCGGCCATGATGCGGGACTGCAGCGGGATATTGGTCTTGATGCCGTCCACGACCATTTCCGCGAGCGCCACACGCATGCGTGCGATCGCCTGTTCGCGCGTGGCGCCGTGCACGATCAGCTTGCCGATCATCGAATCGTAGTTCGGCGGGATGCGGTAGCCGTCGTAGATGTGCGTGTCGACGCGCACACCGGGGCCGCCGGGCGCATGGAAGCGCTTCACCAGACCCGGGCTCGGCATGAACGTGTCCGGGTCCTCGGCATTGATGCGGCATTCGATGGCATGGCCGCGCAGGACCACGTCGGACTGTTTGATCGACAGCTTCTCGCCGCCGGCGATCAGCAGCTGTTCGCGCACCAGATCGACGCCGGTCACGAGTTCGGTCACCGGATGTTCGACCTGGATGCGGGTGTTCATCTCGATGAAATAGAAGCGCCCGTCCTGGAACAGGAACTCGAAGGTGCCGGCGCCGCGGTAGCCGATGCGGATGCAGGCTTCGACGCAGACCTTGCCGATCTGTTCGCGCATTTCCGGCGTGATGCCGGGCGCGGGTGCTTCCTCGACCACCTTCTGGTGGCGGCGCTGCATCGAGCAGTCGCGTTCGCCGAGGTGGATCGCATTGCCCTGGCCGTCTGCGAGCACCTGGATCTCGATGTGGCGCGGGTTCTCGAGGAATTTCTCCATGTAGACCATGTCGTTGCCGAAGGCCGCCTTGGCCTCGGCCTTCGTGGTCGCGATAGCGTTGTGCAGCGCCGCTTCGGTGTGTACGACGCGCATGCCGCGACCGCCGCCGCCGCCCGCAGCCTTGATGATCACCGGATAACCGATGTCCTTCGCATGTTTCGCGTTGTCTTCGGCATCGTCGCCGAGCGGACCGCCGGAGCCGGGCACGCAGGGCACGCCTGCGGCCTTCATCGCCTTGATCGCCTCGACCTTGTCGCCCATCAGGCGGATCACGTCCGCGGTCGGGCCGATGAAGACGAAACCGGATTTCTCGACGCGTTCGGCGAAGTCGGCGTTTTCGCTGAGGAAGCCGTAGCCGGGATGGATCGCTTCGGCGTCGGTGACTTCCGCGGCCGAGATGATGCGCGGGATGTTGAGATAACTGTCCGCCGCCGGCGCCGGGCCGATGCAGACCGATTCATCGGCCATGCCGACGTGTTTGAGGTTGCGGTCGACGGTGGAATGCACCGCCACCGTCTTGATGCCAAGCGCATGGCAGGCGCGCAGCACCCGGAGCGCGATTTCGCCGCGGTTGGCGATGACGACTTTGTCGAGCATCGGCGCGGGCTCAGCTGATCACGAACATGGGTTCGTCGAATTCGACCGGCTGGCCGCTGGTCGACAGGATGGCGGTGACCGTGCCGGAGATGTCGGCCTCGATCTGGTTGAACATCTTCATCGCTTCGATGATGCCGAGCACGTCGCCGGCCTTGACCTGCTGGCCGATCTTCACAAAGGGTGGAGCTTCCGGATTCGGCGAGGCGTAGTAGGTGCCGACCATCGGCGCGCGGATCACATGGCCGTCCGGCAGTTCGCGGCCGCCGCCCGAGGCATGTCCGCCTTCGACATGGGCGTGGTGCTGGGCGCCGCTCGGGCGCTGCTCCACATGCACATGCGTGACCGGGGCTGCCGCGGCGGGCGCGGGCATCATCACCGGCATGTTCTTCGGCATGCGCGCCAGGCGCACGACCTCCTCGCCTTCCTTGATTTCCAGTTCGCTGAGATTGCTGGCCTCAAGCAGGTCGATGAGCTTCTTGATCTTGCGAAGATCCATGGTCCTTCCTCCCGTGTTGTTGCATCCGAGCGCGAAGCTCAGATCCCCGTCTGGATGCCGTCGCCCGCGACTGCGTGCAGTCTGCGGAACGCGGCGGTCAATGCGAATTCGTAGCCTTCCGGGCCCAGGCCCGCGATCACGCCGACGGCGCGATCGGAAAACAGCGAGCGGTGCCGGAACGGTTCGCGCGCGTGCACATTCGACAGATGCACCTCGATGAAGGGCAGGTCGGTCGCCGTGATGGCGTCGCGGATCGCGACACTTTGGTGCGTGAACGCGCCCGGATTGACGATGATGAACGCCGTTCCGTCCGTGCGCGCACTGTGCAGGCGTTCGATCCAGGCCAGTTCGCTGTTCGACTGCAGCGCCGCCAGTTCATGGCCGTTCGCGGCCGCCAGATCGCGTGCATGCTGCTCGATCTCGGCCAGCGTCACATGGCCGTAAACCCCGGGCTCGCGTTCGCCGAGCAGGTTCAGATTCGGGCCATTGAGCAGCAGGATCTTCGCCACGGCGCTTCCGTCAAAGATTCGTAGTCTGAATGCGCCACACTATCCTGTCCAGTTAGCCGCAGAATCGCAGGCGATTCTTGCTAAATCGGCGCTTGAAACGTGCGTTCGATGCGTATGGCGGCGACCATCGTCTTATCCCATGAACATGGCATAAGTTGATACGCTTCACAGGTTCACTTCGAACGCCATCACGCCCTTGGGGGTTTCCATGCTTCTTCGTCGCCTGTTCACCGGCGGGGTCCTGTTCGGCCTCGCCTCTCTGGTCTCCGCCGCCAATTTCTCCGGCAGCGGTCTGGTCAACGCCACGCCGGTCGGCCAGCGCGCGCTCGGCGGTTGCGGCACGACGGTGCTGACGCAGTCGACCTCCCAAAGCATCGTTGCGGGTAGCATTTCCTGCAACAACGGGACCGGTCACACGGACAACAGCTACTTCCGCGCGTTCTCGCTGGGCGCGTTTCCGGGTGGCTTCGATGTCTGCGCGCTGCAGTTCGGCGTCGAGCAAGCGGCTGGCGCCGGTGGTTCGCAGCCGGTGACCGTGAACATCTACGCCAGCACCGGTGCGGCCTTTCCGGGCGGTACGCGTTCCTTGGTAGGTACCGTGAATGCGACCGTGACGAACCAGGCGCTGACCATTCTGGAAGTGCCGGTGACGGCAGCGGTTCCTGCAGGTGCGGAACTGGTGGCCGAGGTCTTCACGCCGGATGGTCAGGCCGCCGGAAACTTGTTCTTCATCGGCTCGAATTCGGCCGGGCAGTCTGGCCCGGGCTACATCCAGGCGGCGGGCTGCGGCGTGGCCTCGCCGACCAACCTTTCCGCGATTGGTTTTCCGAACATGCACATCGTGATGAACGTGCTGGGTACACCCACGGTGGCCGGTTCCGGCAACCTCACGATCACCCCGACAGCCATCAACTTCGGCGACCAGAATGTCGGAACCACGAGTGCGGCGCAGACGGTCACCTTGGGCAATGACGGCACCGTGGCCCTGGATGTCACCGCGCTGACGGCGGCTTCGGGCGCATTCGCGCGCTTTGGTGGCAGCTGCGGCAACACACTGCCGATCACGCTTGCGGCCGGTGCCACTTGCACGCTCGACTACACCTTCGCGCCGGCCGCCACCGGTGCGGCGAACCAGACGTTGACCGTCACCGCGAACACCACGGGCAGCGGCACGATCGCGCTGAGCGGCAACGGTACCCAGGGCGTTCTGGCGATTGCGCCGGCGGTGGTTGACTTCGGCAGCGTCCTCATCGGTACGACCAGCGCAGCGCAGGCTGTGACTTTGTCCAACACCGGTACCGGATCGCTGGACGTCACCGCGTTGACGGCCGCCGCCGCGCCGTTTGCCCGTAGTGGCGGTACCTGCTCGGCCTCGACTCCGTTCGCGTTGGCTGCTGGCGCCAGCTGCACCCTGCTGTACACCTATGCGCCGACCGCTGGGCCTGGGTCGAGCCAGTTCATGACGGTCACCACGAATGGAGTCGGCGGTACGTTCTCGCTGACGGGTACGGCGCTGGCGCCGTCGGTGCCGGTGCCAGCGCTGTCCGTGCTGGGCTTGGCGCTGCTGGTCCTGTTGCTGACCGGCGTCGCGTTCTGGTCGCGCCGTCACGCCTGACGGATTGATCCTGCCGGGCGCGGATGTCGACACGCCGCGCCCGGCATGTCCAAGTTCGATACGGGTTTGCTACCGTCCGCGGGTCGTCACGGAGCCCGCATGAGCACGCCGAACCAGTTCGCGTTGTTGAAGGAACGCCGTTTCCTGCCGTTCTTCCTGACCCAGGCGCTGGGTGCGTTCAACGACAATGTCTTCAAGAACGCGCTGATCATCCTGATCACCTTCCTGACCGTCGGCCTGAACGACGAGCAGGTGCACCAGTACACCAATCTCGCCGCCGGCTTGTTCATCCTGCCGTTCTTCCTGTTCTCGGCGACTTCCGGGCAGTTGGCCGACAAATACGACAAGGCGCGGCTGGCCCAGGCGGTGAAACTGCTGGAAATCGCGATCATGGTCGTGGCCGCGGTCGGTTTCACGCAGTCGAACATCCCGCTGCTGCTGGCGATGCTGTTCATGATGGGCCTGCATTCGACGCTGTTCGGGCCGCTCAAGTACGGCATCCTGCCGCAGGTGCTGGACGACAAGGAGTTGGTCGGCGGCAATGGCCTGATTGAAATGGCGACCTTTCTTGCCATCCTGCTCGGCACGCTGCTGGGTTCGAGCCTGATTCGGATCGAAGGCGATGGCCATTTCTGGGTGGCGGTGGTGGCGATCGCGCTGGCCGTGATCGGCCTCGGCACCGCGTTGGCAATGCCGAAGGCGGCGCCGGTCGACCCTGACCTCAAGATCAACTGGAACCCGTTCAGCGAAACCTGGCGCAATCTGCAGTTGCTGCGCGGCAATCGCGCCGTGTTGCTGTCCTGCCTCGGCATTTCCTGGTTCTGGTTCTTCGGCTCGATGTATTTCACCCAGTTGCCGAGTTACACCAAGCAGGTGCTGGGCGGCGATCCGGGCGTCTACACGATGCTGCTGGCGCTGTTCTCGGTCGGCATCGGCCTCGGTTCGATGCTGTGCGAGCGCCTGTCCGGGCACAAGGTCGAGATCGGCCTGGTGCCATTCGGCGCGATCGGCATGACCCTGTTCGGCGCCGATCTCTACTTCGCCTGGCCGAATCCGGTCGGCGAACAGCATCTGGCGATCCGTGAATTCCTGGCCCAGCCCGGTGCCTGGCGGGTGCTGTTCGATCTGGTCGGCATGGCCATCTTCAGCGGATTTTTCATCGTGCCGCTGTTCGCGCTGGTGCAGAGCCGCTCCGACCCCAAGCGCCGCTCGCGCGTGATCGCTGCCAACAACATCCTCAACGCGCTGTTCATGGTGGTCGCCGCGGTCGTCGCGGTCGTGCTGCTCAACGTCTTCAAGTTCACGATCCCGCAGCTGCTGCTGGCGACCGCGGTGCTGAACGCGATCGTGGCGATCTACATCTTCACGCTGGTGCCCGAGTTCCTGATGCGATTCCTGGTCTGGATCATCGTCAACACCCTGTATCGCCTGAAGGTGGACGGGCTCGACAAGGTGCCGGATGAGGGGCCGTGTGTCGTCGTCGCGAACCACGTCAGCTTCGTCGATGCGCTGATCATCGGCGGCAGCGTGCGCCGGCCGATCCGCTTCGTCATGGATCACGGCATCTTCAAGATTCCGGTGCTGAGCTTCATCTTCCGTACCGCGAAAGCAATTCCGATCGCGTCCGCCAAGGTCGATCCGCAACTGCTGGAGCGCGCTTACGCCGAAGTTGACCGCGCGCTCGCCGAAGGCGAAGTCGTCGGCATCTTTCCCGAGGGCGCGATCACACGCACCGGCGAGATGCTGCCGTTCCGCCCGGGTATCGAACGCATCCTCGCCGCGCGCGCGGTGCCGGTGGTGCCGATCGCCCTGCGCGGGCTCTGGGGGTCGCTGTTCTCGCGCAAGGATTCGGCGCTGGGTCGCGCCCGTCTGCCGCGCCGCTTCTGGTCGCGCATCGCCATGGTCGTCGGCGATCCGGTACCGCCCGAACAGGCCAGCGCCGCCGTGCTCGAAGCCAAGGTGCGCGAACTGCGCGGGGATTGGGCTTGAGTTGCCGGGCGTGGTCTATACTTCGGTATAGATCACGCACCGGAGTTGCCCGATGAGCCAGACCGCCAAGCTGTTCACCAATGGCCGCAGCCAGGCCGTGCGCCTGCCCAAGGCATTTCGTTTCGAGGGCAGTGAAGTGCATATCCGCCGCGATCCGAAGACCGGTGACGTGATCCTGTCGCAGCGCCCGAACGATTGGGCCGGGTTCTTCGAGGTGTTGAAGGGCGCGAACTTCCCGCCCGAATTCCTCAGCGCCGAAGAGCGCTATTTGCCGGACGTGCCGCGTGACCCGCTGGCCGGCTTGTGAGTGCCCATCGCTTCCTGCTCGACACCAACACCGCCAGTCGTTTGCTGCGTGAAGACCCGATCGTCATGCGACGGGTTGCGCGCGTGCCGACCACGGCGATGGCGATCTCGTCAATCACTGCAGGCGAACTCTGGTACGGGCTCGCCAAACGTGCGACCTCGACGCGATGGTCGCTGGTCGTCGAAGAATTTCTTCGTCGCGTCGATGTCGCGCCATTTGATGACGTCGCTGCCAAACGGTTCGGCGAATTGCGCGCCGACCTGGAACGTCGCGGCAAGCCACTCGCGCCATTGGATTTGCAGATCGCGGCGCATGCGTTGGCTTTGAATCTCGTGCTCGTCAGCAACGATATGGCGTTTCGGAATGTTCCCGGTTTGGCGCTCGAAGACTGGTGTGCCTGACCAGACTCAACCGAGCGTGTAGGTCAGCCGCGCGCGCACTTCGTCGACGATGGCGGGCAGTTCGCGCAGCGGCGGGCGTGGCCAGCTGCGCGCGGCGAGATCGTGCAGCAGGCCGCGTTCGCGCAATGCCGCGTGGAAGCGCTGCAGCTTGCCCTTCAGCGGTTGCGTGAGCAGCGTGTGCACCGGCACGCCGACGGCGACGGCCTCGGACATCATGTTGACCGAGTCCGGCGAGACCACGATGCGGTCGGCATAGGCGAGCAGGGCCGGGTAGGGATTGGGTCCGTCACGATCGTCCAGCCACACCATCGCGTCGAGTTTCAGGGCGTGGCGGCGAATGAGCTCGCGCAGTTTCGCCGGCGTGCGCCGTGAAGCACTGATCGCCAGGGTGCCGACGCGTTCGCGCTGGCCGGCGAGCTGGTCGAACAGGCGGTCGAGCCAGTGCGCGTCGATGCTCTGCGCGCGGTTCGGACCACCGATAAGCACGCTGGTCCAAGGCTTCGGCAGACCGGCGAAGTCGCGGAAGTTCTCGCGCGCCTGCGCCAGCCAGCGTTCGTCGACCGGATGCAGGGCACCAAGCGTGCGCAACACCTTCGGTCCAGAGAGATCGTCGTGTTCGGGCACGACGAGCAGATCGAAATCATCGAGCCGGCAGCGTGGATCGAGAATCTGCAGCGTGAACACCTCGCGGCCGCGCGCCCGCTTCAGCGCACGCAAGGCCAGCGCTGCTTGGCGACCGCAACCGATGGCGAGCAAGGGGCCTTCGGCCTCGCGCGCGGCGGCCGGCAACGACGAAATTGCATTGTCGGGCCAATGCGGTGCGAGCCAGCGCGATACATGCGGGAATGCGACCTCGACCTGATGCGCGTCGGTGCGCAAGGCCTGCGCCAACGCCGTCGCCTGACGGCGGTTGCCGGCGGCGTGATCGCTCAAGGCGAGGACAGTGGCGAAGCGGTGTGAAGACATCCGCCGAGCCTAGCCCGGCGCGCCGGGCGCGGAAAGCCTTGCAGGCCTGCAAGACGCGATTGCGTCGTGGTGCCTTGCACAAAAACCGGCCTGCCCCGACTCTGTGTGCCATCGCCACAGTTAAGGAGTCGCCCATGAACCAGCCCCTGTCCCAGGATGCGTTGAACCAGATTTTCCTGGAAGCGCGCACCTTCGCCAGCAACCCGAATCCGTGGCAGGACCGCGCGGTGACGGACGCCCAGCTCGAACAGATCTGGAACCTGGCGCGCATGGGTCCGACTGCGGCGAACTCGTCGCCGGCGCGCATCGTGTTCGTGCGCACGCCGGAAGCCAAGGCACGCCTCAAGCCGGCGCTCGATGCCGGCAATGTCGACAAGACGATGAATGCGCCGGTCACGGCCATTGTCGGCACCGACCTCGCCTTCTACGAGAAGCTGCCGTACCTGTTCCCGCACACCGACGCGCGCAGCTGGTTCGCCGGCAAGAGCGAGGCGGAACTGTTCCCGGGCGCGCTGCGCAACAGCTCGCTGCAGGGCGCCTACCTGATCATCGCGGCGCGTTCGCTCGGCCTCGACTGCGGCCCGATGGGCGGCTTCGATGCAGCCAAGGTCGACGCCGAATTCTTCGCCGGCACGTCCGTCAAATCCAGCTTCCTGATCAACCTCGGTTACGGCCGTCGCGACACCCTGCATCCACGCAGCCCGCGCCTCGCCTTCGCCGATGCCTGTTCCATCGTCTGACCCGACGCCCCCCACGCCCACTCACGCACCCGACCCGGAGTCCACCATGAAGAAGACCCTCGCCACCCTGATCGCCGCCGCCGTGTTCGCGTCGGCCCCGCTCGCTGCCGCCGACCGCTACGACTTCGACAAGGCGCACACCAGCATCCTCTATTTCGTCGAACACATGGGTCTGTCGGAAATGCAGGGCGAGTTCCGCGCCTTCGACGGCGAACTGCTGATCGACAACGCCGACATCACCAAGTCCAGCGTCAATGTCTCGATTGATGCCGCCAGCCTCGACATGGACCACGACAAGCTCAACGAGCACCTGAAGACGAAGGACTTCTTCGACGTTGCGGGCCAGCCCAAGTTGACCTTCAAGAGCACGAAGGTCGAGTCGAAGGGCGAGAACGCGCTGGCCGTCACCGGCGACCTGACCCTGCTCGGCGTGACCAAGCCGGTGACCCTCGCCGTGACCCTGCGCAAGGTCGATTCGCATCCGTTCGCGAAGCGTCCGGCCATCGGCATCCACGCCGAAGGGGCGATCAAGCGCAGCGATTTCGGCATGAACTACGGCATCCCGAACATCGGTGACACCGTGAAGATTCGCATCGACAGCGAAACCATCCAGGCGGCGCCGGCTGCGGCTGAAGCTGCGAAGTCGTAATTCCACCCGCGGCGCGATCCGAAGCGGTCGCGCCGCATCTGACGAGGAACCCATGATCAGCTTGCGCAAGTCCCGCGACCGCGGCATCGCCAATTTCGGTTGGCTCGACAGTCGCCACACCTTCTCGTTTGGTCACTACTACGACCCGGCGCAGATGGGGTTCGGGCCACTGCGCGTGATCAACGAGGACCGCGTGGCGCCGGGCGGCGGCTTTCCGACGCACGGCCACGGCAACATGGAAATCATCAGCGTCGTGCTCGGCGGCGGACTCGAACACCGCGACAGCCTCGGCACCGGTTCGGTGATCCGTCCCGGTGACGTGCAGCGCATGAGTGCCGGCAGCGGCATCCAGCACAGCGAGTTCAACGCCTCGAAGACGGAGCCTGTGCATTTCCTGCAGATCTGGATCCAGCCCGACCGCTTGAACATCGCACCCGGTTACGAGCAGAAGCATTTCGATGCCGACTCGCGCCGCGGTCGCCTGCGTCTGCTGGCGAGCGGCGATGGTCGTGACGGGTCGCTGACGATGCGCCAGAACGCTGACCTGTATGGCAGCGTGCTGGCGGCGGGCGATGTGGTCGAACACGCGTTCGCGCCGAGCCGCCGCGGCTGGGTGCAGGTGGCACGCGGCGAGATCGACGTGAACGGCCAGCGCCTGTTCGCGGGCGACGGTGTCGCCATCGAGAGCGAGCAGGCGTTGCGTATCGTGGCCGCGAACGAGGCCGAGTTCCTGGTCTTCGACTTGCCGTAAACCGACCGGTCAACGCGTTCGCGACCGGTGCGTTGTAGGCTCCCGACCGACCCGATGGGGGTCGGGATCGGGAGTCCTCCATGAATCTGAAGTTGTCCACGCTGCTCGCCGCCGCCGTCTTCGCGACCGCTGCGCTGGTGCCGTCCACGAGTCGCGCCGATGCCGAACGCCTGCTCGGCAGCACGCGCCTGACCAAGGTCGAGAACGACACCGACGTGATCCGCTTCCAGAAATGCCGGCGCGGCATCAATGCCGTGCAGCTGCGCATCGAGCGCGGCCAGGTCGAAATCGAGAAGCTGTGGGTGCGGTATGCCAAGGGCGGCGTCGACTATTTGCCGGTGAAGGACCGCATCGGCCAGGGCAGCCACTCGCGCTGGATCGACCTGCGTGGCGGCGAACGCTGCGTCAAGGCCATCGGCATCATCGGCGACACCGAACTGTCGCTGGACCAGGCCCGCGTCGAGGTTTGGGGTCGTTGAGTCCGGGACCCGGAGGCGCCACCATGCGCCTCCTTTTCCGATCCCGAACGGATGTGCGTATGACGTTCTTCGCCCTGATGCGGCAATGCGTGCTGGTCGGCCTGGGTGTCGCGATGCTGGGTTCGCCTGCCACCGCCGGCACATTGCGTGATGACGCCATCGCCTTCGTCAAGCTCGGTTATGGCGATCAGGTCCAGGCCGAGTTCCGTTCGCTGAACTTCCTGACGGACGAACTGGACACTGAAACCGCGCAAGCGGTGGTCGCCCTCGTCGATCAATACAACGCCTATGACGGCGGCAAGGTCGCGGCCGCACTCGGGCGCTTCAAGGGACGCATCGATCACTATCGGTTTGGCCGCGACCAGTCGCCGGTGCTGTTCATCGCGCTGCCGTACTGGACGAGCCAGCGCGAACACTCGCCCGATGGCGACCGCGGCGAACGCATCGACGCCAAGGCGCACGCGAAGATGGTCGAGGAACTGCGCAAGGTCTTCGTCGACGAACTGCAGGCCGATGAATTCAGCGTCGACCCGATCTTCGACCGTACCCTGCGCGTCTGGTGGGACTGAGGAGCGGGCTGGCCGCTCGCGCCCGTCGCACGGCCCGCCTACAATGCGCGCCTGAATCCC
>JAKJFE010000169.1 GCA_022705045.1 Pseudomonadota bacterium
TCTGCTCGCCGACCTGCTCGGCGACCTGTCCTGAACAGGCGGCGCGGGACGGAGGCACACGAATGACCCTGGACGCTTCCCGCTGGGCGGAGCTGCAACCGCTGATCGATCAGGCCCTCGAACTCGAAGGCGCAGCGCGCGCCGCGTTTGTCGCCGGCCTGTCCCAGCGCGATGCCGCGGCTGCGCGCGACCTCGCCGCCTTTCTCGACCGCGCAGATCGTGCGATCGCCTCGGGAACGGCAACGCCACCCGCATGGTTGCGCGCGGTGCAGCAGTCGCCCGGCCGCATCGGCCAGATCATCGCCGGATACCGCATCGAGGCCGAACTCGGCCGCGGCGGCATGGGCAGCGTCTGGCGTGCACGTGCGGTGGCCGACAGCGCGGACGTGGTCGCGATCAAGCTGGTCGACGTGCAAGGCGCGCGCGAAGGCGTGCTGGCGCGTTTCGCACGCGAACGCGACTTGCTGGCGCGGCTCGCCCATCCGCACATCGCACGCCTGCGCGATGCGGGCTTCAGCGAGACCGGCGAACCCTTCCTGATCCTCGAATACATCGCCGGCGAAGCCATCGACCGCTGGTGTGCGCGGCATGCGCCAGACCTGCGCACGCGCCTGCGATTGCTGGAGCAGGTCGCCGATGCGGTGCAATCCGCACACGCACAACTGGTCGTGCATCGCGACCTGAAGCCCAACAACATCCTCGTCGATGCGGACGGCCGCGCCGTGGTGCTGGACTTCGGCATCGCCCGCCTGCTTGACCATGATGCGGCCGACACCGGCATCACGCGCTTGCATGGCGCGGCGATGACCCCGGCCTACGCCGCACCGGAACAGTTGCGCGGCGAGCCGGCGAGCACGGCGATGGATGTCTATGCGCTCGGGTTGATCGCCTACGAACTGGTGGACGGCCGGCGCGCATTCGATACCGCGGATGCACCGCGCGAGCCGGTACCGATGGCGCGCCGCGCCGATGCCGACCTCGCGACGATCATCGCCAAGGCGATGGCGGTCGATCCGCACGAGCGTTACGTCAGTGCCCGCGACCTCGGCGACGATCTGGCGGCCTGGCGCGAACATCGCCCGATCCGCGCCCGCCCGCCGAGCCTGACCTATCGCGCCCGCAAGTTCGTGCGTCGTCACCGCGGCGGCGTGGCGGCCGGCATGATCGCGCTGCTGGCCGTGATCGCAGGGCTCATCGGCACGGTCTGGCAGGCACAGGTCGCGCGTAACGAAGCCGAACGCGCCCGCGCCGAAGCGGCACGGGCCATGGCGCACTCGGATTTCATGTCGCGATTGTTCGGCGACTCGCTCGCCACCGGCAGCAATGCCGACGCCTTGCGCCTGCTTGACCGTGGGCAGCGCTTGCTCGACGGCTTCGCCGATCGCCCGCCGCGCGTGCGCGCCGAACTGATGATGCGCTGGAGTTTGTTGCTGTTCTCGCGTGATCGCCCGCGTGAAGCGCTGGACTTGCTGGAACAGGCGATGGCGCTCGCAGCCGACGATGCGGCCTTCGTGCAGAACCTGCAATGCCGCAGCATCAGCATGCGTGTGGCGTTGGGCCAGCACGATGTCGCGGCCGCGATCATCGCCGAAGCCGAACGCGACCGCGGTTCATGGCCGGCAAGGGTGCTGGCCGAATGTTTTGATCGGGCTGCAACCGTGCATGCGGATCGTGGCGATCCCGCGCTTGCGCTGGTCAGTCTCGACCGTGCCGCTGCGGCCTATCGCGAACGCGAAGGCGACAATTCCGTCAACGCTTGGCGCACGCTGCGTCGTCGCGCCGGGCTCGAAATCGGCCTTGGCAAACTGGACGACGCCGAGCGGCACCTCGATGAATACCTCGCCTTTGCCGAAGCGAGCCATCTCGACGAGGACACCGCGCTCGCGTCTGTGCATGGCGAGCGCGCGCGCCTGCTGCGACTGCAGTCGCGGCTACCGCAGGCGCTGGCCGCGGCGCAACGCGAACTTGAACTGCGCGCGGCCCGCGGCCCGGACGACATCTACCAGGCGGCGCCGCACGCGAACATCGCGAACCTGCAGGCCCTGCTTGGTCAGGTCGATGCGGCGCGCGTGCACTACGCCGAAGCCGAACGGATCCTGGCGGTCTCGAACACGCAGACGATGGCGCCGGCGATCTGGCTCGGTCATGCGCGCTGGCTGATCGCCTGGGGCGAATTCGACGCGGCCACAACACGCCTCGATCAAGCAGAGCGCGCACTCGTCGAACGCCACGGTGCCAACCACCCAGAACTCGCCCGCATCGCCTACCTGCGCAGCCTGCTGCGCATCACCCGCGGCGAGTTGGAGGCCGGTCGCGCCGATCTCGTTGTGGCGATCGAGCGCCTGCGTGCGGCTGGGCCCGCGATGGCCATGCAGCTGCCGCGTGCACTCACCGATCAGGCCCGGTTCGCGCTGGCCGCGGGTGACGCTGCGGCTGCAATCACCGCAGCCCGTGCCGCGTTGGCCATCGATGCGCCGGAGTACGAACGCGAAGACACGCGCGGCGTGCTCGCCGAAGCGGAACGGGCCTTGCTGCGCCCGCGTTGATCAGTCGCGCGGACGCGTCAGGTCGATGTTTGCCGTGATCTTCGCCAGCCACTCACCGAACGGCTTCAGGTCCTTGTTCACGGTCGCGACGTCGAGCGTGTACTTCAGCACCAGCGGCAGATCGTTCAGGTACTGCGCCTTGCCGTCGCGATACCAGAGCCGGCAGAAGATGCCGAGCACTTTCAGATGGCGCTGCACGCCCATCAGGTCGAACCAGCGCTTGAAGCGCAGTTCGTTGTGCGCAATCAGGTTGGCGGCGGCGGCGCGCTCGCGGTAGGCCTGCATCCAGGCCAGCACGCGCTCCTTCGGCCATTCGATGTAGCAGTCGCGCAGGAGCGACACGAGGTCGTAGGTGATCGGTCCCTTCACCGCGTCCTGGAAGTCGATCACGCCCGGGTTGTTCATCGGCGTGCGCATCAGGTTGCGGCTGTGGAAGTCGCGGTGCACGAACACCTGCGGCTGCTCCAGCGCCGAAGCGGTCAGCACCGAGAAGGCGTGCTCGATGGTGTCCCAGCCGGCGCAGTTCGGCTGCAGGCCGAGATGGCGCTGCAGGAACCATTCCGGAAACAGCTCCATTTCCGCGACCAGCTTGCCGTAGTGGTAGGTCTCCAGACCATTGCTGTCGACCCGCGTCTGCATCGCGTACAGCGCATTCAGCGCGTCGCGATAGAGCAGGTCGACGGTCTGGTCGTTCAGCAGCGACAGGTAACTCTGGTCGCCGAGATCGGCCATCAGGATGAAGCCGTGCGCGCGTTCGACCGCGACCAGTTCCGGCGCGTTGACATTGGCCTTGCGCAGGCGCGCATGGATGTCGAGCCAAGGCGCGATGTTTTCCTTGTCCGGCGGCGCGTCCATGACGATGAACGTGTTGTCGCGGCTCTGCACGCGGTGGTAGCTGCGGAAGCTGGCGTCGCTGGAGGCCGGCGTGACCTTCACGTTGTTGTCGTTCAACACGCCGCGGCACCAGTTCAACAGGGCCAGTTCGCGCTTGCGGTCCATCATCGGCTCGTCCTCGATCGTTGCCGGCAGTCTAGTCAGCGCCCGGCACGTGCGGAACGGATTCCGGAAAACTTCACGAAATGTAAAAAGCTCTGCGTGGGTGCGATTGAGGCTCTCAACGGCGAAGCCGGTCATCGCACCCACGGAGCGGACGCGAGATCAGGTGTTCGGCGCGTCGCCGCTGAAGGTGTAGACCTTGCCGCCGGCGAGCGGACCGTTCTGCTTGCCGGTGATCTTGGCCGTGGTGTGCATGTACAGCTCGACTTCGCGTTCGAACACGAGGTCGCCGTTCACGATCGCGTTCGGGCCGAGGATGACGCGCGGGGTCTTGCTCTGCTTGCTGAACCAGCCGGGATTGTTCGGCTTGCGCACGATGATGTCGCCGGTCACGCGTGCGGCATTCTTCAGTTCGACATCGCCGTTGACCAGTTCGATGCCGGCGCCGGCCTGGGCGCGTGCGCCGAGTTCGATGCGGCCGTTGACGGTCTCGATCTTGTCGAGACTGGCGGCATCGTCGCCGAGCGTGATCGCGCCGTTCACGGTCTCGATGCCTTCCTGCACGACGGTCTTGGCGCCGACGTTGATGCTGCCGTTGACGGTTTCCAGGGCTTCGGCCTGGCCGTTGTCGCCGATGCGCACCGAGCCGTTCACGGTTTCAGCTGTTTCGACGATGGCGTTGTCGCCGATGGTGATGGAGCCGTTGACCGACTCGATGTCGCCGGCGGTTTCGCCGTCGCCGACCTGGATGCTGCGGTTGATCTTGCTGATGTCGCCGCGGTGATGCGACGCGTCGTGCTCGGGGCCGCCGGCAATGGCGGCGGTGGCGAACAGGGCGCTGATCAGGACGGCAAGCGGAATGCGACGCATGGGGTGATTCTCCGGGTGGGGTTGCCCGGGTTCAGATGCGGGGTCGCAGCGCGCGGTTTAAGCCTAGGCCATCGGTCATGGTCGAGGCACCGCTAGAATGCGCGGATCGTTCTTGCGGAATGCGCGCGTGCCCACACCGAAACCTGTGTTGCTGCTGATCCTCGATGGCTGGGGCCATCGTGTCGACACCGACTGGAACGCGATCGCGCAGGCGAACGTGCCGAACTGGCGGCGCCTGCTCGCCGAGTGCCCGAACACCCTGATCGACACCCACGGCTTGCATGTCGGTCTGCCGGACGAGCAGATGGGCAATTCCGAAGTCGGGCACATGAACATCGGTGCCGGGCGCGTCGTCTATCAGGAACTGACACGCATCGACCAGGCCATCCGCGATGGCGGTTTCGGTCGCAATGCCGCGCTGGTGCGCGCCTTCGAAGCGGTCAAGACAAGTGGCGGCACCCTGCATGTGTTCGGCCTGATCTCGCCGGGCGGTGTGCATTCGCACGAAGACCATGTGCTTGCATTCCTGGATGCGGCCGCAGCGGCGGGTGTCGCATCGATGGCGGTGCACGCGTTCACGGATGGGCGTGATACGCCGCCGAAGAGCGCGGGCGCGTCACTGCAGAAACTCGATGCGAGGTGTGCTGCCCTGGCGGGTGCGCGCATCGCCACGGTGTGCGGTCGCTACTACGCGATGGATCGCGACAACCGCTGGGAGCGCGTCGAACCGGCGTATCGCGCGATCACCGAAGCGACTGGGGAATTCCACGCGGCAGATGCCGTCGCTGCACTCGAGGCCGCGTACGCGCGTGGCGAAACCGACGAGTTCGTCAAACCGACCGTGGTCGGTGCCGGCGCCCGCTTCGCCGACGGCGATGCCGTCGTGTTCCTGAACTTTCGCGCCGATCGTGCCCGTGAACTAACGGGTGCGTTCGTGCGCGCGGACTTCGACGGCTTCGCGAAGCCGCGCGCCATCGCGCTGTCGGCCTACGTGACCCTGACCGAATATGCCGCCGACCTGCCGGTCACGGCCGTCGCCTATCCGCCGCAGGGCATGGCCAACACCTTGCCCGAAGTGATCTCGACGCATGGCCTCAAGCAATTGCGCATCGCCGAGACCGAGAAATACGCACATGTCACCTTCTTCCTCAACGGTGGCCGCGAAGACGCTTTTACTGGCGAAGACCGCATCCTGATTCCATCGCCCAAGGTCGCCACCTACGACCTGCAACCGGAGATGAGCTGCCCCGAACTCACCGCGAAACTGACGGCGGCGATCCGCTCCGACCAGTACGACCTGATCGTCTGCAACATCGCCAATCCGGACATGGTCGGGCACACCGGCATCTTCGACGCGGCCCTGAAGGCGGCGGAAGCGGTGGATCATGCGCTCGGC
>JAKJFE010000041.1 GCA_022705045.1 Pseudomonadota bacterium
TTCAATCTCTATCTGAAGGACAACACCGGCGCCGGTCATGCGGCGCTGGTCGATGCACGCAACCAGTTGCTGGGCCTGGCGGCGAAAAGCCCGCTGCTCATGGGCGTGCGCCCGAACGGCCAGGAAGACCAGCCCCAGTTCAAGCTCGACATCGACAATGCGAAGGCGAGCGCGCTCGGCGTCGGCGTCGATGCGATCAACAGTGCGTTGAGCATCGCCTGGGGCGGCCAGTACATCGACGACTTCATCGACCGCAATCGCGTCAAGCGCGTCTACGTGCAGGCCGATGCGCCGTTCCGCATGGTGCCCGAGGACCTGAATCGCTGGTACGTGCGCAACACTGGCGGCGACATGGTGCCGTTTTCGTCCTTCGCCAGTTCGCGCTGGGCGTATGGTTCGCCGCGCCTCGAGCGCTACAACGGCGTGCCGGCGATCAATGTCACCGGCATGCCGGCGGTCGGCGTCAGTTCCGGCGCCGCGATGGCGGAGATGGAGCGGCTGGCGACGCAGTTGCCTGCCGGGTTCGGTATCGAATGGAGCGGACAGTCCTACCAGGAGCGCGTGGCCGATGCGCAGACGCCGATCCTCTACGCGCTCTCGCTGCTGATCGTGTTCCTGTGTCTGGCCGCGCTCTATGAAAGCTGGTCGATCCCTACTTCGGTGCTGCTGGTGGTGCCGCTCGGCATCCTCGGCACCGTGCTGTTCACCTGGCTGCGCGGACTGGAACGCGATGTCTACTTCCAGGTCGGCATGCTCACGACGGTCGGGTTGGCGAGCAAGAACGCGGTGCTGATCATCGAATTCGCGAAGGCGAATGTCGAACGCGGCATGGGCCTGGTCGAAGGCACACTGGCCGCCATCGGCGACCGCCTGCGCCCGATCCTGATGACCTCGATCGCCTTCGGTTTCGGCGTGTTGCCGCTGGCACTCGCGAACGGTGCCGGTTCCGGTGCGCAACGTGCCATCGGCACCGGCGTCATCGGCGGCATGCTGTTCGGCACCTTCCTCGGCATCTTCTTCATCCCGCTGTTCTTCGTCGTGGTGCGGCGTGCGTTCGGTGCGCGTGCGTCCGTGGCAGGATCGGCGCCATGAACCCGAGCGATTCCGACAAGCCCGTTGCCGTGCACGACCGCGCGAGCGCACAACGCGACCGCATCCTCAATGCCGCCCGGCAGTGTTTCATCGAGCACGGCTTCCATGCCGCCAGCATGGCCAGCATCGCCGATGCGGCCGACATCAGTGCCGGCCTGATCTATCGCTATTTCGACAGCAAGAACGCGATCATCCTGGCGATCATCGAACGTCAGTTGGCCGAGAAACGCGCGGATATCGCGTCGCTTGCGCCGGGTATCGATTTCGCCGAGCGCATCGTCGAACTGGTGGCACGTTGGCGCGCGGGTGACGCGCGGGCGATGAATCCGGCGCTGTTTCTCGAGATGAGCGCCCTCGGCACGCGCGATCCCCAGATCGGCAATGCCTTGCTCGCGGCAGATCGATTGACCCGTGGCGACTTCGCGCGCTGGCTCCGGCAACGCGCCGAACGCAGCGGTACGACCTTGTCGGACAGCGAGGCGACGGTGCGCGCCTTCACCCTGCAGTGCCTGATCGAAGGTCTGGCGTTGCGCGCCGTGCGTGAACCCGATATCGGCGACGAGCAGGTGGCGGCCGCGATGGCGTTGGCCTTGCCGACCCTGTTGCCCTGAACACATCGGCCCGCGCGAGGCGGGCCGATGCATCAGGCGTGGTGCGGTGCCGGTCAGTTCTGCGCCGGCGTGTTTTCCGAGAAGTACTCGTGGCTGTCGGCGTTCTTGATGGCCTGGCTCGGATTGCTGATGGCGAGGCTCTTCGCGCCGCTCTGGCCATAGACGATGTCATCGGTGTTGCCGAGCACGTCGAAGTGGCTGAGTTCGTGGATGATGGTGCCGGCCTTCGAGTCGGTGCCGGTGTTCGGTGCCGACCAGAACGCGTTGCACAGGTACACGCGATACGGCTGCGTCGGATAGACGTAGGCGTAGGCGCTCGACGTGCAGCTGCAGTTGAAGGTCAGCTTGGTGTTCGAGAGTGCGTATTCGATGCGGTCGTAGTTGCCCTTGACCGAGCTGAAGCGCGAGCTCGTCGCCGTGCCGAACCAGGTCTTGTAGCGCGTCGTGACCGTCGAATAGGTCTTGCTCGCGAAGTAGTTGTCCGAGTTGATGCCGTAGCTGCGTGCGGAAGACAGCGCCGTGTTGATCGAACTCTGGCGCGTGCTGGAGCAGCTTTCGAAAGCCGGCGTCGGGTTCAGCGCCTTCATCCCGATCGGGAAGGTTTCCTCGTAGTTGTTCGGCTGACCGGTGCCGTCGACCCAGCGCAGGATCGGGAAGGACTCGATGCGCTTCGAGACGGCGCCGCGACGACCACCGTGGTCATGTGCGTCGCCGGCTTCGGTCAGATCGATCGCGTACTTCATCTGGTACTGGCCGCTGGCCGAGAAATCGTAGGCTTCGGAGAGATCGATCTCGACCGACTTGGCTTCGCCCGGCTGCAGCGTCATCCAGTCGTCCGGACCCGGGGCGCCACGCTTGATCCAGCGGCCGTTGTAGTCGCTGTCCATGCCGCCGACGTTCACGTCGAACAGGTCGTGTTCGATGCCGTAGAACGGCGTCTGCCATTTCAGGACGCTGATCGGCTCGGCGGAGTCGTTGCGCATCGTGAACGTGAGCGCGGAACCGACATCCTGACGCGCCTTGTCGAGCGACGGCGCCATCACCACACTGAGACCTGCCGCTTGCACCGACGTGGCCGCGAGCGTCGCAGCGATCGACAACACAAGCATCCCGAGACCGCGAACAGCGGCCGTATTGCGCTGAATCATGTGCTCTCCCCAGAGTTTTGTAGATATGCGTGGATGTTGCCGCAGCGGGCAACCCGCCGAACGTAGCGACGCACTTCACGGGTTTGCAACCTGTTTCGATTGCGCGGCGCAGCATGCGCCGGGGCGTGCTCAGCCGATCTCGATGTGATCCATGCCGAGATGGCGATTCATCGCCATCACCGCCTCGTGCACGAGTGGGCTGAGTGCTGGCGAGAACAGGCGCGCGCGGTCGACCTGCTCCATCCAGCCGAAGATGCAGTGGCGCAGATGTTCTTCGGTGCGCGCGTGCGCCAGCGCATCGGCGAGCAGCTTGCGGAATTCGCTGGTCGTCGGGATCGATCCGAGTGCATCGAAGAGTGCGGCGAAGGCGGCGAACATTTCGCGTGCATCGAGCCCGAGCCCGAATTCCTCGGGGCGATAGTCGAAGCGGCCGCCGGAGGCGTCGGCCCAGATGCGGTAACTGACATGAGCCAGCGGGTGGTACAGCACGTCTTCGCTGATCAGGACCACCAGCAGCTGTTTCGCGTTCGCCTTGACGCTGCCGGCGCTGCTGTTCCACAAATGCGTCTGGATGAACTGGAACAGTCGTGTCTGGTCGTGGAAGTCGGCCAGTTGCAGCTGGTCGAGGATCAGGACGGCACGCTCGCCTTCGCTGAAGGCACAGACTTCGGTGACGGCGCGTTCGAAAGCCGTCGGCGGCAATTCCTGCGGACCGTCCTGCGCGGTGCCGTCCTCGTTCGTGGTGATGACGATCGGCGGTGGTGCGGGTTCCGGCTGCGCGAAGTCGTGATAGACGATGCGCGGGAATTCGAGCGCCTGCGCCAGTGCGTTCGCGAGCGCGGTCTTGCGCCGGCCCGAATCACCGGCGATGTGCATGCAGCGCAGATGCGTGATATCCGCGCGCATCAGGCAGTCGATCTGGAACGTGTAATCGTCGTTCGATTCGAAACCGAACTCGGCGAGGCGGCGGCGCAGGCTCATGGCGGCCTTAGGCCGCCACCGCCGCCGCGATACGCGGACCATTCAGTAGTGAATCGCGGACGCCGGCGATGATCAGGTCGACTTCTTCGCCGGTGATCGTGAACGGCGGCGTGAAGCGCAGAGAATTGGTGCCGCCATGGATGACACCATAGCCGTGTTCGCGCAGGTATTCCTCGGTGCTGCCGGTGCCGTAGCACTTGTACATCGGGCCGAGTTCAGCCGAGAACAGCAGGCCGGTGCCCTGCACGTTGGTGATCAGGCCCGGCAGTTCCTTGGCCAGCTGTTCGAACTTGGCGATGAATTCGCGGCCGCGTTCCTGGATGTTGGCGCGGACCGTCGGCGTCAACGCGTCGAGCACGGTGCTGGCGACATCCATCGCGCGCGGGTTCGTGGTCATGGTGTTGCCGTAGATGCCCTTGCGATACAGCTTCTCGGCGCGCTCGCTGACCGCGAGCACCGACAGCGGATACTGGCCGGCGTTCAGTGCCTTCGAATAGGTTTCCATGTCCGGGGCTTCGAGGCCCGCGAATTCCGGATAGTCGACCACCGACAGATGCCCGGTGGTACGGATGCCGGCCTGAATCGAATCCATCAGCAGCAAGGTCTGGTGCTTCTGGGTCAGTTCGCGCGCGGCGGCATAGAACGCGCGCGGCACGGCGCGGCCCGGATTGCCTTCGCCCATCACCGGCTCCATGAACATGGCTTCGATGTGCACGTGTTCGCGTGCGGCCTGCTCGAAGGCGTTGTGCAGGGCTTCGACGTCGTAGG
The DNA here is from genome assembly GCA_022705045.1 of Pseudomonadota bacterium. Classification (GTDB taxonomy): domain Bacteria; phylum Pseudomonadota; class Gammaproteobacteria; order Xanthomonadales; family Ahniellaceae; genus JADKHK01. The sequence continues at coordinate 4,601 of JAKJFE010000041.1, forward strand.
GTTCGACGGTGATGATGGTGTGCTCGTGGTGCTTGAAGCTGCCGAGATGCTGGGCGTAGGTCTTGCGGGTCGAATCCGAATACAGCATCGGCAGTTCGGTACGACCATGGAAGGCACCCTTGACGGCAATGCGCTTGACCTTCCAGCCGGCGTGCGGCGCACCCGGATCGGTCATCAGTTTGGTATGCACGTCGGCGATGCGGCCGGCCAGCGACACCGACTCCGAACCCGAGTTCAGGCACAGGAACTTGCTGTATGGACAACCGCCGCGCGTGTGGCCCACTTCCTTGCGCAGCGCGCGCGTCAGGCGCAGCTGCGACAGGCTCGGCGTCATGATGTTGGCCATGACGTGCGGCTGACTCATGGCGTTCAACACCGCTGCCGGTGCATGACCGAAACCGAGCATGCCGTAGCCGCCGGAATCATGGACCACGGCGCCCTTGAGCGTGACCAGCCACGGGCCGCGTGCGGCGATCGCGACGTACGGATTCACGTTGTCGTCGGCGTAGAAATTGACGAAGCCTTCCTGCACCGCGAGCAGTTGCTGTGCTTCGTCCATGGCGAGGATGTCCGGGAATTCGGCCTGGAGCTGCGCGAAGCGCGCGTGCGCGTCGTCGATGGCGGCACCCAGTTCCGGGAAGCGCGCAGCGAAGCGTTCGATGGTCGCGTCCGTCAGGCCGACGGTGCGTGCCTTGCCGCCCGCGTTGCGCAGGACATTGAGTTTGTCGATGAGCTTCATGATCGCCTCCACCAAGACACGCTTGGGCTTTTCAAATCAAAGGGTTGAACTGCAAGGCGGTCAGGATAGCAGGGGCCATTTTCGGCCGTAACCCCCGCCGTTTGAACGCCCGCGTCCTGACACCTGTCAAACCGCGTGTTTGACGCTTGGCCGCGGGCTGGCGTGCATGGCGTCGTTATCATGCGTCATCAACACGTCGTGAATGGGCAGGCTGATGGAAACGTCATGCGCCGTCGAAAAAGTCGGGATGGGCAGTCTGATCGGCGCGCAGCGCTGGGCCGGCATCGAACAGTGGCTGCGAACGCGCCTGCTGCCGCCGGTATTGCCTCCGGGCGCGATGCCGTTTTTCTCGTTGAGTTATCTGCTGATGCTGCTGTTCCCGGCTTTCATGCCGAAGTTCCCGCCGGTGAACTGGTGGGTGACGGCGGCATCGGTACTGGTCTTCCTGCCGATGTATTTCGGATTCTTCTGGTTGCGCGGTTGGCGTCGCATCGCGGCGCTGGCGGGCATCGTCGCGTTGGCCGTCGCGGTGATGCCGGCCAATTTCTTCGCCAACACCTATGTCATCTACGCCAGCATCCTGGCGGCACACCTGGCCCTGAATGAAATGCTTGGCGTGTTCCTGATCGCCAACGCCGCGTTTGCCGGCGCCGTGCTCTATCTCGGCGGGCCGGCCACGACGGTCGGATTGATCAACGGATTGTCCGGCGGCCTGGCGATGTTCGGGTGTCGCTTTTGGTACCAGAACGCGCGCAAGAACCAGGCGCTGAAGCTGTCGCAGTTGGAGGTCCAGCGCATCGCCGCGCTGGCCGAGCGCGAACGCATCGGGCGCGATCTGCACGACCTGCTTGGTCATACCTTGTCGGTCATCGCGTTGAAATCGGAACTTGCGGCCAAGCTCATCGATCGCGACATTGATGCAGCACGCGGCGAGATCAAAGAAGTCGAACGCGTGACGCGTCAGGCCTTGTTCGAGGTGCGCCGCGCCGTCACCGGCATGCGTGCGCATGGCTTGCTCGCGGAACTCGCCAGCGGGCGTGCCGCGCTGGATTCCGCGCAGGTCCATTTCGACTACCAGGTACAGCCGCAGGATCTGCCGACGCAGACCGAGAACGTGCTGGCGATGTGCCTGCGCGAAGCCATCACCAACATCATTCGCCACGCCCACGCGCGGCGCTGCCACGCGCGTCTCGAATGCGGCGACACGCGGGTCGTGCTCGAGATCAGCGATGACGGTGTCGGCGGTGTGCGCGCCGAGGGCAACGGACTGACCGGCATGCGCGAACGCATCGAATCCGCGGGCGGGCGCCTGCTGGTCGAATCGCCCAAGGACGGCGGCACGCAGCTGCGCATCGAGTTGCCGATGTCGTCGCTGGAGCCCGAGAACGCGTTGCATGCGTCGCGGCACCTCAAGCTGGTGGCCTCGCGATGATTCGCGTCGTGATCGCCGAAGACCAGGCCATGGTGCGCGGTGCGCTGGCGGCCCTGCTCAAGCTCGAATCGGACATCGATGTTGTCGGTTGCGCCGGTGATGGCGTCGAGGCCTGGGACATGACGCGGCGCCTGCGTCCGGACGTGCTGGTCACCGACATCGAGATGCCGCAGCAGACCGGTCTCGAACTCGCGAAGAAGGTCATCGACACCGGCATGCCCTGCAAGGTGGTGATCCTGACCACGTTCGCGCGCCCGGGTTATCTGCGCCGCGCGCTCGATGCCGGCGCCAGCGGTTATCTGCTCAAGGATTCGCCCGCCGACAAGCTGGCCGATGCGCTGCGCAAGGTGCATCGCGGCGGTCGCGCTGTCGATCCGGAACTCGCACTCGACGCCTGGAGCGAAGCCGACCCGCTCAGCGACCGCGAACGCCAGGTCCTGCGCCTCGCCGGCGAAGGCGTGGCCGCGAACGACATCGCCGAGCAACTCGGCCTCTCGCATGGCACCGTGCGCAATTACCTCAGTGAAGCGATCGGCAAACTCGGCGTCGAGAACCGCATCGAGGCCTACCGCATGGCGCGGCAGAAGGGTTGGCTCTGAGATTCAGGCTTGCATCGCCGCGGAGGCGACGAAGGCCAGCAGTCCGCCGAAGAAGATCGCGATGATCAGGGCCAGCAGCACGGCCAGTGCGATCTGCAGGTAGCCGAGGATGAGTCCGGCGATGGCCATGCCGTCGCCTTCCAGCGGATGCGGGCTACGGCGGATCTCGGCGCGTGCGAGGTGTCCGCAGATCACGGCGACGATGGCGCCGAGCAGGGGCGCCATCAGCCAGGCGATGATGCCGAAGGCCAGGCTCAGGATGGCGTAGGTGCTGGTGGTGTTCGGCGTCGTGTTCATGCCGGCATCATGCGCGCCGGCACTTGGGAGTCAAGCGCGATGTTGCCGTCGCATCATCGCATCTGCTTGCAGTTCTCGAGCCACACCATCTTCTTGAAATCGTCGTAGCGGTAGAACGTGCCCTGGAAGGTGACCGACTGGCCTTCGCGCATGGTCAGCACCCAGGCGAGCTGGTTCGGGCGGAACAGGCAGGCCACACCGACGCGGAACTGCGCCTGGTTCGGCAGCGGCTTGATCAGCATGTCGCGGATTTCGGGCACTTCGAACGAGACGTTGTAGTCCTCGCCGTCTTCCATGATGTGGTCGATGCGGCCCTTGAGCGCATAGGAGCGCCCCTTGTGACGCGCGTTCACGGCGACCGCGTTCTTGTTCGCTTCGTCGGCGATCTGGCGCGAGAACAGGAACACGTCCTGCTTCGTGGTGTCGGCCTGATTCTGCTGTTGCGCACCGGCGGCGCCGGCCAGGCGTCCTTCGTCGCCGCCTTTCATCTTCGCCAGCAGTTCGCACATGTAGCTGCGGATGTTCTCGGCCTTCGCGAACATGCCTTTTTCGGTCTTCACCAGCATCTCGACACGCGCATCCGCACCTTCGGCGCTGACGGTGACGATGGTCGGGATCGCACGCGTCGCACCGGTCGCGCGTTGCTCGGCGAGCAGGGTGCCGGTCTCGGCGTCCTCGGTCAGCACGTCCATTTTTTCGGCGATCAGGATGCCGCGCATCTGCCCGAGTGCATTCGCGGCATCGAGATCGGCCACGGTGACAAAGCTGCTGAAATTCGTGCCGCTGAAGGCGCTGCCGGACTTGCCGAAATTCGTTTCGCACTCGGACGCAGATCCGCTGGCACTCATGCCGAGCAAGGCGATGATGGACAGGATACGCATGGACAAAAACTCCTTGTGGGACGTGGGTCTGCGAACGCGCGAGCGTGGCAAAAAGAAACGCCCGGGCACAAGGCCCGGGCGTCGTGGATCCGTTGCGATGATTGCGGATCGCGCGATCAGAATTCGAACTTGATGCCCTGGGCCAGCGGCAGCGCGTTCGAGTAGTTGATCGTGTTGGTCTGGCGGCGCATGTAGGCCTTCCACGAGTCCGAGCCGGATTCGCGACCGCCGCCGGTTTCCTTCTCGCCGCCGAAGGCACCGCCGATTTCCGCACCCGAGGTACCGATGTTGACGTTGGCGATACCGCAGTCCGAACCCGCTGCCGACAGGAACTGCTCGGCGACCTTGACGTTCTGTGTGAAGATCGACGACGACAGGCCCTGCGGCACGCCGTTCTGCATCTCGATGGCTTCGTCGATGGTCTTGAACGGCATCACGTAGAGGATCGGCGCGAAGGTTTCGGTCTGCACGCATTCATCGGAGTTCTTGACGCCGGTGATGATGGTCGGCAGCACGAAGTTGCCCGGACGATCGGTGAGCGCGGCGCCGCCGGTCTCGACCTTGCCGCCGTGCTTCTTCGCCAGTTCGATCGCGGCGAGGTAACGCTTCACCGCCGACTGGTCGTTGAGCGGACCCATCAGCGTGGTCGGCAGCGTCGGATCACCGATCTTGCCCTCGACCTGCTTGTAGGCCTTGATCAGGGTGTCGAGCACGTTGGCGTAGATCGATTCGTGCACGAACAGGCGGCGCGTCGTCGTGCAACGCTGGCCGGCAGTGCCGACAGCACCGAAGACGATGCCCGGGATCGCGAGTTTCAGGTCCGCCGTTTCATCGAGGATGATGGCGTTGTTGCCGCCGAGTTCGAGCAGGCTGCGGCCCATGCGCTGCGCGACGCGTTCGCCGACCAGGCGGCCGACCTGGGTCGAGCCGGTGAAGCTGATCAGCGGGATGCGATGGTCATCGACGAACTTCTGCGCGATTTGCGTGCCGGCGTCGTTGAACATGAAGAACAGGTCGGGGAATCCGCCTGCCTTCAGCGCGTCATTGCAGATCTTCATCGACGCGACGGCCGACAGCGGCACTTTCGGGCTCGGCTTCCAGATCGAGATATCGCCGCAGATCGCCGCGATGAACGAATTCCAGGCCCACACCGCGACCGGGAAGTTGAACGCGCTGATGATGCCGACGAGGCCGAGCGGCTGCCATTGCTCGTACATGCGATGGCCCGGGCGTTCCGAGTGCATCGTGTAGCCGTACAGCATGCGCGACTGACCGACGGCGAAGTCGGCGATGTCGATCATTTCCTGCACTTCGCCGTCGCCTTCCGGCTTGATCTTGCCCATCTCGAGCGCGACCAGCGAACCGAGCGCGTCCTTGTGCTTGCGCAGCGCTTCGCCGCACAAGCGAATGGCTTCGCCGCGGCGCGGTGCCGGCGTCGTGCGCCAGATCTTGAATGCGGCCTGGGCACGCTGGACGATGGTTTCGTAGTCGCTGATCGAGCTGGCGTGCACGCGTGCGATCACTTCGCCGGTGCTCGGATTGATCGGTTCCAGCACGCCCGCGTCCTGGGTGTTGGCCCATTCGCCGTTGCCGAGATAGGTGCCGGAATTGTCGGCGGTCAGGCCAAGCGACTTGAGAATGTCGTGTGCGGACATGGAAGACTCCAGAAATGAGGAAGATGGCGGCCCCGACACGATTCGAACGTGCGGCCTCGCCCTTAGGAGGGGCGCGCTCTATCCAACTGAGCTACGGGGCCATGGGGCGCGGATTGTAGCCGGTACACTGGGCGCATGATCCTGAACCTCGCCGCCTATCATTTCGTCGCCATTTCCGACCCGGACACGCTGGCGCAGCAGCTACGCGACCGCTTCGAAGCCGCATCGCTGCGCGGTACCGCGCTGGTCACGCCCGAGGGCATCAACCTGTTCCTGGCCGGCGAACCTGAATCGCTGCGCGGTGTCGTGGCCTGGCTGCGCAGCGATGCGCGCTTCGCCGATCTCGTCGTGAAGTGGAGCGAGAGCGAACATGTGCCGTTTAAGCGCCTGCGGGTGAAACGCAAGCGCGAGATCATCACGTTTTGCAAGGACGGCCTTGATCCGGTCGGTGCGCGTGCCCCCGTGGTTGATCCGCCGACGCTGAAGCGCTGGCTAGAACAAGGCCGTGACGATGCCGGTCGCGAGATCGTGCTGGTCGACACCCGCAACGCGCAGGAAATCGATCACGGCACCTTCGAAGGCGCGTTGACCTTGCCCATCGCCAAGTTCACCGAACTTCCGGACGCGCTGGAGCCGCATCGCGACGCGCTGGCCGGCAAGACGCTCGTGAGTTTCTGCACCGGCGGCATCCGCTGCGAAAAGGCTGCGATCTGGATGCAGCAGGTCGGTTATGAACATGTGCGCCAGCTCGACGGCGGCATCCTCGGCTATTTCGAACAGGTCGGGGGGTACGGCTATCGCGACCGCTGTTTCGTCTTCGACGAACGCGTCGCGCTCGATCCGCACTTGAAACCGCTGCGCGACGAACCCATCGCTGCGGTCTGATCGCCATCCCGGCGGTCACTGACGGAGCACTGCATGTCCATCCAAATCCACGAGGCCTCGTTGCCGTATCTCGCGCGCTTCCTGCGCGCGCTCGACCGCATGATCGACAAGGCCGCGGCCTTCGCCGAAGCGAAGCAGGGCAAGTCCGCTGTCAGCGTCGAGGCCTCGCTGATCAACGCCCGCCTGGCGCCCGACATGTTCGCCTTCGCGCGTCAGGTGCAGATCGCCACCGACATGGCCAAGGGCTGCGCGGCGCGTCTCGCCGGCGTCGACGTGCCGAAGTACGACGACACCGAAACCACGTTCGCCGAGCTGAAGGCGCGCATCGCCAAGACCGTCGCCTTCATCGAGAGCTTCAAGGCCGACCAGCTCGACGGCGCCGAAGCACGCACCATCCAGCTCAAGACTGGCGGTCGCGAGGTCACGTTCTCGGGCCGCGATTACCTGTTCGGCTTCGTCTATCCGAACGTGTTCTTCCACCTGACCACGGCCTACAACATCCTGCGCCACAACGGCGTCGAACTGGGCAAGATGGATCTGCTGGGCTGATCGTCCGGCGCGAGCGGGGCGGTCACGCGCGTTGCGGAATTTCCTGCGGTAGGATCGGCGTTCGGTCGCAACCGTTCGCCGGAACCCAGGGGAAATCCGCTCATGAAATCGAAGTTCGCTCGTGCACCGCTCGCTCTTGCCGTTTCCATGCTGTTGGCGCAGTCGGCCTCGGCGGCCATCCAGACCCTGCCGCAGGTCGATCGTTCCCTGCAGTCATCCGGTGCCAAGCGCGCCGACAACTCGACGCCGCGTCTGCAGGTGCTGATGGATGGCCTGCCCATGGTCTACGACGCCAAGTCGCTCGGCGTCGAAGGCGTGGCACGTGCGCACCTCGATCGCTTGTTGGCGCGCAACGGCGCCGCCAAGGCCGCGTCGGAAGCCTTCGAACTGGTCAGCGCCAGCCCGATGCAGGGCGGTGCGCAGATCGTCCAGTTCAAGCGCCGCATCAACGGCATCGAAGTGTTCCGCGAAGACGTCGGTTTGCTGATCGATGCGAAGTCGCGACTGGTCGCGTTCCGCGGCAGCGAACGGCTGTTCGAGCCGGGTGCAGGCAAGTCCTTGTCCGCCTTCTCCCTGAGTGAATCCGATGCGGCAGCGCTGGCGCTGTCGGCGTTCGGCATCGACCCGGCGGCTGCCGGAAAGACGCTGAAGCCGGGACGTAGCGACGGCGACTATCGTTGGTTCGACATCGCCGGGAGCCAGCGCGGCAAGGCCGGTGCGGTGAACCGCAATCCGGTTCGCGTCAAGGCCGTGTATTTCCCGCTGGCCGAAGGTGGCGTGGTGCCGGCGTGGTATGTCGAAACCCAGGTGCAGCCTGGCGACAATGCCGAGACCGAGTACTACGCGCATGTCCTGAGCGCGGCCGACGGCAGCGTGCTCTTCCGTCACTTCCAGCAGGCCGATGGTGGTCCGGTGGCGTTCACGTATCGTGTGTGGGCCGAACCTGCGCCGGCCGGATTGCCCCTGCCGTCGCCCTACGGTCGCAACGACGTGCCGCATCCGACCGACTCGTCGTCCTACATTCCGCCGTTCGTGGCACCGACACTGGTCACGCTCGCGAACTCGCCGTTCTCGCGATCGGGCACGGACGGCTGGTTGCCGTCGGGCGCGACGGAGGCGACCGGCAACAATACCGAGGCGTATCTGGACCTCGCCGATCCCGACGGATTCGACCTCGCGGGCGACCTCCGCCCCAACGTCACGGCAGCCAACACCTTCGACTGGACCTATAACGTCGCCGCCGAACCGGCCGCTTCCGCGGCCCAGCGCAAGGCCGCCTCGATCCAGCAGTTCTACTGGGTGAACTGGCTGCACGACGATTATTACGATGCCGGCTTCGCCGAAATTGATGGCAATGCGCAGACCGACAACTACGGTCGTGGCGGCATGGGCAATGACAGCATCAAGTCGGAAGGGCAGGACAACACCGGCACTTGCGCGCCGACGTGTTCGAACAATGCCAACATGTCGACGCCTGCGGATGGCGCACGGCCGCGCATGCAAATGTACGTCTGGAGTTCCGCGGATCGGACGATGACCGTCAACGGCACGACGTATCTGGCCGGCACCGCGGCCTTTGGCCCGACGTCGTTCAATCTCGCCAATCAGCCGATGGCCGAGGCCTTCGATGCGGCGGACGGCACGGGACCCTTGACGACCGACGCGTGCACCCCGCTGACGAATGCCGCGGCCGTCGACGGCAAGATCGCATTGGTCGACCGCGGAAGCTGCTCGTTCTCCATCAAGGTCAAGAATGCCCAGAATGCCGGCGCCATCGGTGTCGTCGTCGCCAACAATGCGGTCAGCGCACTGCCCCCCGGCATGGGCGGCGCCGACGCGACGATCACGATTCCGTCGCTGTCCGTGTTGCAGGCGGATGGCGCGACAATTCGCGCCCAGCTGGGCGATGCCAATCCCGATCAGGGCACGATGTTCCGCGGCGGCGTGGGCCGCGACGGCACGATCGACGGCATGATCATTTCCCACGAATGGGGTCACTACATCAGCAATCGTCTGGTCGGCAACGCCAGCGGCCTGTCGAACCAGAAGGGTCGCGGCATGGGCGAGGGCTGGGCGGACTTCCATTCGCTGTTGTCGGCGGCCAAGGCTTCGGATGCCGCGGCAGGCACCCAGGCCGATTTCGGAGACAGCTACGCGCAGGGCGCATACGCCGGCGGTACGCCATATTTCGGAATTCGCCGTTATCCGTACTCGACGCGCATGACCATCAATCCGCTGACGTTCCGCCATACCGTCGACGGCAACGCGTTGCCGGTGTCGCCGCCGTCAGCATTCGGTGCGACTGGTGCGACCAACTCGGAAGTACACAACACCGGTGAAGTCTGGACCGCGATGCTGTGGGAGTGCTACGCCGGCCTGCTGAACGACACCATCGGCGGTACGCCGCGCCTGACCTTTGCCCAGGCCCGCGAACGCATGAAGGAATATGTCGTCGGCGGTTACAAGCTGACGCCGTCGGCGCCGACCATGGTTGAAGCGCGTGATGCGATTCTCGCAACCATCGCTGCGAACGACATCGATGATTTCGAGATTTGCGCAGCCGGCTTCGCCAAGCGTGGTCTCGGCATCCTCGCGGTCGATGCGCCACGTGACTCGACGACGAACGCGGGCGCGGTCGAAGACTTCACCGCAGGCGGCGATCTGGCCGCCACCGCGTTGGCGGCGGACGACAACGCCAGTTGCGACAACGACGGTTACCTCGATCTCGACGAGACCGGCAACCTGGCCATCGACGTGCGCAACATCGGTTGGGTGTCGCTGACCGGCGGTACCGTCGCGATCACGGCCAACCATGCTGGCCTGGCGTTCCCGTCCGGCGCTTCGGCGGCGCTGGCGGCGAGCACGCCGTACCAGACGCAGACCATCAACGTGCCGATCCGTCTGGACTCGATCCCGGCCAGCCGCGTGGTGCAGTTCACGGCAACGCCGACCGAAGGCACCATCGTCAATCCGCCGGGCACGGCGCGCAGCATCACCGTGCGTGTGGCGACCTATGAAGCGGCCCAGACTTCGGCGACCGAAGGCTTCGATGCCGACTTCTATCCGTGGACGAATGCGCTGGCCAACGGCGCCACGCCCGGCTTCGCCTGGTATCGCTCGGCGCTGGACGCCAATGGCAATCGGGTCGCCATCGGTCCGGACAGCGGCTCCACGGGGTCCACATCGCTGGTGTCCGACCCGATCTCCGTCGGCACCGCGCCGTTCAGCATCGCACTGACGCATCGTTACCAGTTCGAAGGCGGCACCGTGGCCGATCCGACCAACTGGGATGGTGGCCAGGTCGAGATCAGCACCGACAACGGCGCGACCTGGGCCCTGATCGGCGGCGCGATCTACGACGGCACGATCAACGGGAATTCCGGCAATCCGATGCAGGGCCAGCAGGCCTTCGTTGGTACCAGCACGGGTTATCCGGCAACGATGGTCGACACCATCAATCTCGGCACGACCTACGCGAGCCAGACGGTGCGCTTGCGCTTCACCGTCGGCACCGACAGTGCGGCTGGTGCGCCGGGTTGGGAACTGCACTCGCTGGCCCTCACCGGCGCCGGCACGCCGTTCGCCACCCTGGTGCCGCAGAACACCTCGTGCTCGCCGACCGCACCGCTGGTGTTCACGGATGGCTTCGAGTAAGTCTCAACCACCCGGCGGCACGCTGCCGCCGGGTGGACCGGACGACATCGGTCAAGGAGGACGCATGTTCAATCCGGCGCGAATCATCGGCCTGCGGCGCGCGCGCGTCGCAGGCCTTTTTCTTGGTCTGTACTGCGTAGCCGCGCCCGCATTCGCAGCAAACGAGCAAGTGACCGCCCATCAATCCTTGGACGGTCAGGTGCATGTGACGTTGACGGGAATGGTTGACGGCTGCAATCCGATGTTTGGCGGATTCAATGGTCCCCCAAGTGGTTCGGTTGTTGGCAATCAGGTGCTGATCAGTTCGCCTGGTTACGGGGGAGAGTGCGCACCGCCTCCGCCGAATCAGCCGCCTAACCCGCCCAGTCCGTACACGCAGAAGATCACGTTCGGCGTGTTGCCACCCGGCACCTACGACATCGAATGGCAGATCACGCTGCCGTGGATGCAACCCATCGTCACCACGACGCAGTTCAATGTGCTGGCCGCGCCCCTGCAGACTCCGGTGCCGTTGCCGGCGAACCGGTTCGGGCTTGGTTTGATGCTGGGCGTGCTCGGTGTTGGCGTGCTGTTCCTGCGCCGGGCGGGGCGTTGAGATTCAGGACGGACGATGCGTCGAGAGCACGTCCGGCATCTGCAGACCGCGGTGGATGACGACGGCGCGGAATCCGAAGATGAAGAGCAGGGCGGCCGGGCTGGTCCATGACACGCCCGGCCAGAACATGCGCAGTGCGATGTAGAGCGCGCAGCCGAGCAGGATCGGGGTGGCGTAGATTTCGCGTGACATCAGCAGCGTCTGACGGCCGGCGAGCACGTCGCGGGCGATGCCGCCGCCAATACTGGTCCAGACGCCGAGCATGACCGCCAGCGGTGCGGCATGGCCGAGGCCGAGCACCTTTTCCGTCGCGGCGATCGCGAACAACGCGGCGCCGAAGCCGTCGAGATAGAGCAGCAGTGTCTGCGTGCGTTCGAACGGGCGCACGATGAAGAAGGTCAGCAGCGCCGAGCCGGCCGCGACCCAGACGTAGTTGAAGTCGCCGATCCAGAACACCGGCACGTCGAGGATCAGGTCGCGCACCGTGCCGCCGCCGAGTGCGGTGACGATGCCGAGCACCAGCGCGCCGAACACGTCGATGCCGTCGCGACGCAAGGCAAGCACACCCGTGATCGCGAATACCGCGGTGCCGATCATGCCGATGAGATAGAGCACCATGTGGGGTCCTAGTCGTGCTGCACCGGCGCCGTCAAGCAGCCGCAGTGCCGTTTGCGCCGAGCTGCGCGAATCCTTGCGCGTTCTCCGCCCCTGTCTGGAGCGGCGAGACTATCTCGAATCCGGCAACGGCCGGACGCGCGGTTTCATCCGGCAGGTCGGCCGTCGCGTCGCGCATGCTGGCGATCATCCACATCGCTTCGTCCGCGACGCCGCCGACGAGGTCGATGCGCAACGCGGTGTTGCTGATGACGACGTCGACCGTGCCGTGTCCGGTATCGCGCCACGCCGGCTGCAGGGACTGCAGGGTCGGGCGATGGCCGAGTGCCGCGCAGCACTTGAACACCGCCTCCTTGGCCGACCAGTAACGCGTCCAGGCCCATGGATCGGCGCTGGCCTCGCAGATGCGCATCTCGTCGTCGCTCAGTGCGAAACGCAGCGCGCGCATCCGGTTCGTGCCGATGCGTGCCTCGATATCAAGACCGAGCGAACGCCACGACGGAGAAGGCGCAGCAATGGCCGCAGCAAGGTCGGCGCCATGGCTGATCGAGCCGCAGAAACCTGCGGGCCAGATCGGCGCATTGCCGTCGCGCCCGACCGCCAGCGTGTGCGCCTGCATCTGCTGCAGCGCCGTGCGTGCAGCGAGTCGGCCGGCCAGGAATTCACGCTGCCGCTTCGGGTGCAGGTCCGCGGCGTACACCTCGATGCCCACGGCTGCGGCGCGCACGTCGAGATCGGCATCATCGCTGCGTTCGACAGCGATGACGACGCCGGCGGGCAGCAGGTCATGCGGAATGCGCATCGGGCTCCATGTGCCGTTACCAGATCGGGGAAACGCTATTGCAGCACTCGCCCCCGATTTGCACCAGCCGGAACGCGGCATCGGGCCGTCAACGCTTGGTGCATACTGAGTGCGCGCTGTGCACGACATCGGGCCGCGCAGACAGGGAATCGCCATCCGGAGTGCGTCTTGCATCCAAGCCCGTCCAGCACTGAACGACCGAGCGTGGCTGATCGCGCGGGCGTGGCGACGCATCTTCCCGACGTCCCGTGGCTGCGTCACTTCGGCGTGGCCGTGCTGATCGCGCTCGCCCTGCTCGCGGTGTGGGAGTGGCAGATGCGCGGCCTGCAGTTGTCCGCGGGCGATCTCGACGACAGCGCCTCGGCCTGGGCCGAACAACGTCGACGCATCGACGCCGGCGCCGACGTCGTGATCGTCGGGGACTCGCGCATCCTGTTCGGCACCGATTTCGATCGCTTCGAGGCATTGACCGGGCGGCGTCCGATCCAGCTGGCGCTGACCGGCACGCCGGCCATTCCCGTGTTGCAGGATCTCGCAGGCGATGCCGACTTCCATGGACTGGTGCTCGTCGGCATCAGCGAACTGGTGTATTTCCGCGTGGACCCGGAGCCGAAGAACGCGGCGCTGGAACGCTATCGGTTCGAGTCGCCGGCCGTGCGCAGCGAGTTCGTGCTGAGGCGGGCGTTGGAGCAGACGTTCGCCTTCCTCGACGAACACTATCGGTTGGGCACATTGGCGCACCGCATGGACCGCGGTTGGCGCGAAGGCGCGGCCGATCCCTACGATGAGGTCTGGAAGGTGGCCTCGAGCGGTGCCAATCGCGAGACCTGGCTGTGGCCGCGCATCGAGCACGATGCCCGATTGCGCGCACACGCGCGCCATGCGTGGACCCAGGGCAAGGTGGCGGTGGTCGGCGACGACGTGATCCGCGCGACGCTTGCGGCGACTGCGGACGCGGTTGCGCGCATCCGCGCCCATGGCGGTGAGGTCGTCTTCCTGCGGCCGCCGTCGGCCTACCAGTTCCGCTTCGGCGAGGAACACTACCTGCCGCGCGATCGCGGCTGGGACGCCTTGCTCGCCGCGGCCCGGGTGCAGGGCATCCACTTCGAGGATGACCCGGCGATGCAGGGCCTGGACCTGCCCGAGTACTCGCACCTGACCCGTGCCTGCGCACGCGTCTACACCGATGCCTATGTCCGCGCCGTCGCCGCGCGGACGCCACGCCTGATGCTGCTCGCGAACGCGCCGACGGCGCTGGCGCCGGCGGATTGCCGCACGGGTGCCGTGCGTCGCTAGGGCAGTTTCGCTGCGATCCCGTCAGCCATGGCACCGATATCCGTAGCCATGATGGCAATGAGGTCTTGCCTCGGTATCGAGACTGTCAACCGCTCCATCGTCATCATGACAATCTCCGAACGCTCGACCGAGTTCGCGCCGAGGTCGCTCAGCCGGTCGCTCGGCTTGAACACATGTCCTTCGAGTGCGGGCAACACTTCCTTCGTGGATTCGACGATGGCTTGAAAGACACGGTCCCGCTTGGAGACTGGCGCTGCGTCGTTCGTCGGTTGCGCCGTTTCCTCGTGCGCCGTTGGCTGCTCGGTCTCGACCACGTCCGAATCGTCGGTCGCCGAATCATCGCTGCTTTCTTCCTCTTCTTCCCAGGGCGCGTCCTCGTCCGTCTCCGACGCGTCTTCCGCCGCCGACTCTTCCTCCACGTATTCCTCGTCGTCGAATTCTTCCTCGGACTCCTGCGCCGACGCACTCGCAATCACGCCGAGCGCGCGCTCATGCAGCACGCTGTCAGCGGCAGCAACGACCAGCAGTCCGGCCAGGCCGGTGACGATGGGCAGGCGACGTCGCATCTGGATCCCTCTCACTCGCTCGACAGACCCGGTGATGCTCACACGACGGATGCGCGCGCGACAATCGGCGGACCCACGCAGCGATGAAGTTTCACTCGGGAGGGAGGAGACGCAGACGGTTCGAACGATCAAAGGCCCGTGAAGCGCACCGTGGCCTGGTCGGTATCGGTCGCCAAGGCATCGAGTACTGCGCCGCCGATCAACACGGCCTGACTCTGCGAGAGCAGCACCTTGTTCACCCAACTGCCGTAAGCGGTGTACGCATAGCCGTAGCTGCTGCCGGTGCCGCTGTCGTAGTGGCGGGCCATGACCATGCGCATGGGCGACTGCCAGAAGCTCGATCCCGCAACCAGGAGCAGGCCATCCGTGCGATAGGCGACGCTGTTGGCTTCACTGCCGGTGACGTTGTTGGCCTCGCCTTCGAGCACGAAGCTGCGCACACCCACTTTGCCGCTGACGTTGCCGGCGAAGCCGGCGTCGTAGGTGCCGGATGCGGTCGCGCCGATCAGGCAAGGGCGCAGGGTGCCGGTGTAGGCCCAGCGACAGTTGCCGAGCAGGCGCGTGCGACCGTCAGGCAGCACGGCCATGTCCGACAGGCGGTCGTACTTGTCCGCCGTCGTGCCCGCAGCCCAGCTGTCCATGTACAGCTGCGCCTTGCCGCCACCGCCGAACGACGGGACGAGTGCGCCGTTCGTGCCGCTGAGCATGTAGACCATGAAGTCGTAGTCATTGCCGCTCGTGCGCGTCGATCCGGCCATCAGGATGTCGCCGTTTGAGAGGATCGCGACGCGCTTCACCTCATCGTCGAATGCCGCGCCCCAACTCAGTGTCAGCGTGCGCGAGCCGATGCTGTTGCCGCTGTCGGTGAAGCTGGTGTCGGTGAGGCCCTGCGGGGTCAGACGCACCGCGAGTCCGTCGTTCAGCGCCCCCGTGCTGCGCAACTTTGTTGCGGCGATCACAGCCCGGCCCTGCGCGTCGATCGCGATGTCGTGATAGACGATGCCCGCACCGTTGCCATCGCACAGCAGTGCCTTGCCGGCATTGCCATAGCCCGAGTCGAGCACGCCGTTGCTGCCGTAGCGCACGACGATGCCGCAATAGCCGTAACCCGTTTCGGTGTAGCCCGCGACATAGATGCGCCCCGACGCGTCGAGCGCGACGCCGTTCGCGACATCCGCGGAACGCCCGCTGTTGCCGAAGTTCGCGCTGAGCTTGCCGCTGCCTGCGAACGTGGGGTCGAGCGATCCATTCGTGGACAGTCGCGTCACGGTCAGGTCGGACACATCGCCGCTGCCACCGAGTGGCGCCCTGCGCGCAAATCCGACGATCACGACCTTGCCATCGGCCTGCACCACGGCATCGGTGGCCTCATCCCATTTCTCGGTCGGCAGATCGAACCAGATCGCTTGCTTGCCCCCGGAAGCCCAGTTCGCGTCGAGCGTCGGCGTCCACATCTGCGCCTGCAAGGGTGAGGCGCCAACAGACATCAGGGCGAGCAGTGCGGCATGTCGGACTCGAAGGCTCATCGCAGATCCCATTCAGCTCCGGCGATTGCCGGCGTGCACGGGGGAACGATGTGCGGTGCGCAACCCTGACATCACGTCGCAACCGCCGCCGCTCGCCAGGCGCTGCCCGGCGCATCTTGCGCGTTCGCCAGATGCTGTCGGTGCTGACCGTGATGACGGTTGGCGCAATGGCACTTCCCGGTGCTGCCTCAGCCAGCCCCATACCGCCCGTTGCGCGGGCATCGCTTCGAGGGTTGGCGGGATTCGACGAGTGCTTCCGTATCCGGTTATGAACCCACTCGGAGCAGATCCATGCCCACTCGATTCTCCCTTGCCCGCATGCTGCCGGCGCTGCTCCGTCCCGCCGCGCTGGGACTCCTGCTCTGCGGCGGCCTGCCGGTCACGGCGGCCACATTCTGTGTCGGCACCGGCGACGAGTTGTCGCAGATCCTCGATGGTCCGGGCGCCAATGCGGCCAACAACGGACAGGATGATTTCATCCTGCTGCGCACCGGCCGTTTTACTTCCGAAGCGGGCGCGATCGGCGGGGTGAACTGGTTCTTCCAGTCCGCGGAGGGCCGTACCCTGTCGATCAGCGGCGGCTGGAACAGCAACTGCACCACGCAATCGACGGACCCGACGGCGACCGTGCTCGAAGCCACCAATCAGCGCCTGGGGTTCATCCTGCTGGCACAGGACCTGGACGGCAGCTCGCAGTTCTCGATCAGCAACCTGACCCTCTCGAAGGGCAGGTCGGTCAATGCGGCAACCATCATGGCCGACATGGCGACGGCATTGCGCATGTCGGTTCTCGGCGCCTCCGGAACCATCGTCGCAGTCGAGAACGTCATCATGACCGGTGGCACTGCGGCATCCAATGCCACCAACTCGATGGTCGCAAAGGTGAAACTCAGCGGGAGCGGAACCCTGCGCTTCCGCAACAACGTTGTCTATGCGAACAACTTGAGCGGCGCAGCGGGCACCAGCAACGTCGATATCGCAACCGACACCAACGCCATCGGACTGGTCTCGAACAACTCGATCTTCGGCAATGTGGCGTCGAGCAACTCCGCTGGCCTGGACGGTAGCGGGGTCCTGACCCTCAACAACAACGTTTTGGCAGAGAACACCAGCACCTCGCCGACGGGTGCGGATCAGTTGGGTTATGTCACGCCGTCCGGCAACATCAGTGGTCTCACGCTGGTCAACAACCACATCACCAGTCGGGCTGCGAGCCCGGTACCGCCGTTCTCCGAAGTCAACACAACGACGGGCGCGACGATGTGGTCAGGCGCTGGACCGTTCCGCATCCCCGACGTGGGTTCGCCGTTGCGCGACAGCGGCAACAACTCGCCTGCGGGCGGCCTCAGCGCAACCGACGCGCGAGGACTCCCGCGCGTGATCAACACGGTGGTCGACCGCGGTGCGGTCGAAGCCCAGCCGCCCGCGAACACCGGGCCGGTCATCTCGGACCTGGATCCGCTGGTCAACAGCACCACCACCCTCGCGGCAACCAGCGACCCAGTTCAAACCACCCGGGTGTTCTTCTTCACCCAGAGCGGAAACGGCAGTGGGCAGACCACGATGAATTGCGATGTGACAGCCGGCAATGGCGTGGTCGTCATTCGTCCGGTGCAGACCGTCTCCAATGGCGGCCTCGCCTTGCCGGTGGACGTCGCGCTGGACAATCCGGTTGCCGGCAGCGGCAACGTCCAGGCCACCCTGGTCTGCGAAGTCTTCCGCGAGAACGCCAGCGTCTACACGCTGACCTACTTCTTCGTGGTCAGGGATCCACAGTTGTTCCGCAACGGCTTCGAATGAGGGGCTCGCCAAAAGTCCGACGGGCAACGTCTGCCGGACTGGTCCCTGTGGCCTGGCGTTGACACGATGTGTCGGGTGCTCCACTGTCGCGCCGTTGGTCCTGAGGGTAGGTCGGTTGCGCTGCCCGCTCCCGACCGTGCACGACATGCGCTCATTGCGGAGATCCTCGGTCATGAATGTGTTTGCGATTCGCTTGACGCTGTCGGTGCTGGCCCTGGTCGGCGCGATGTTGGTTGCTGTCCAAGCCGGCGTTGTCGACGGCCCGGACTTCACGATGGACACCTCCGTCGAACCCATCTATCTGGCGGAATCGGATGACGCCTGGGGGGTCGAGTCGGCCTGCATGTCGGACAAGAGCATCACCGACCATTGTGATGACGCCGATTCCCCGAATGAGCCCGAAGCGGCTCCCGAGGCCGCACCAGAACCGGAAGCGGCGTCGGAGGATGAGTCCGACACCGAAGACGACGTCGATTCGGAAAGCGACGATGAGGAATCGTCGGATGAAGAGCTCACTTGACGGCCGGGTGTTAGGCCAGCGCAGCCGCGGACTGCTCCTTGGGATCGCCAGACTGACGATGCGAAATCCCGCCAGGACACGCGATTCCGGGCAACAAAAAACCGGCCTTGAGGGCCGGTTTTTTTCTGGAACTTTGGTGGCGGAGTGTGCCCCAGGACGAAACTCGCTCTCGTGCAGCGCACTGCGATTCCGCGGCCGTCCAACCAGCAATGCGCAGTTGTGCGGCAAGATTTCGAGGTCCCGCTTCATAGCGCGATCCGCAAAGTCCTGATTTCGGCCGGCACTCGCCGAAGGTCCTTCCCCCGCGCATGGCGAGTCGTCGACTTGGCTTCGCTGGTCCTCCTGGCCTTAATGCGCCGCACCGACAACAGGAGGAGGCGCAATGCCAACGGAGACTGCATTCAACGAAAGCGAGCTTGCCTTGCGATGGAACGTCAGTACCAAGACGCTGCAGCGTTGGCGCTCGGAAAAGCGAGGGCCTCCCTACCTCAAGTTGGTGTCCAAGGCGGTGCGATACGCCGTTGACGACATCCTGGCCTACGAGCAACAGCAGCACCGCGGCATGCGCGAGGACGCGCCGCTGCCACCGCTGCGGCCACTGGTCGAAACCCGGCTGGTCGCCGAGCTTGCTGCGCCTGCCGAGCCCGAGCCGAAACGGTACACATTGAGCGAGGCCGTAGCACTGATCGCGCAGTACGGCAGTCTGGCGGCCGCCGAAGCCGCCGTCGTGGAGAAGCACGATGACGCGCAAGGTTGAGTCGTTCGCGAAGCCCGCCGTCGTTCACCCTCAGGCACCGCACATCATCTATCCGGTCCTCGACGAGCCGACGCTGTCTTCGAGGTGGAATCTGTCGCCCAAGACGCTGCAACGATGGCGCTCGGAGGGTATGGGGCCACCCGCCTGGCAACTCGTCCGACAGATCCGCTACCTCCTGATCGAGATCGAAACATTCGAGCGCAAGGCGCAAGTAACCTGGCGGTCGAAGGATGGCAGCGCATTGTCCGAGTCGTCGCCAACAGCTCGCGAGGACGCCATCGGACAGATGACGGAACGCCGCCTTGGTCGCCGCGACATGATCCTTTTCGACGTCAAAGAGGCCACCGAGATCAGCGGAATTCCAGGCCACTGGCTCCTCCAGGACGCGTGCCGGCGGCGCTTGGGCATACCCTTCTACGTGTTGGGCGACGGCAGCGTCATCCGATTCAGCATCGAGGAGTTGTTCCGCTGGGAGGTGCATCACCTGCGGCCCTGCCGTCGCGCCGAGGCCGATCTTGGCGCCGCGCGTCAGCGTCGTACCAGTTCGTAAGACGTGCTGCGTCCGCCGCCCGTCGCCCTGGTCAACACACCCAGATCCAGCAACTGGGTGATGTCGCGAAGAGCGGTATCGGGCGAGCACTTGGCCAGAGATGCCCACCTGCTGCTGGTGAGTTTGC
>JAKJFE010000170.1 GCA_022705045.1 Pseudomonadota bacterium
TTGATCTGCGTGCGCAGCGCGAATTCGGCAAACCCTATGTCGATCTGGCGGCAGGCGAGAAGGCGAAGCTCGAAGCCGAGCTGCGACCGGACATCCGTCGCAATGGCTACGACGACGGCGCGAAGAGGATCACGGTGTCGAACGAACGCGCGCAGGCGATCGCGGCGGTGCAATCGCACTACGTCAGCCTGTTCGGCGACAGCGCCGACACGGCGTCGTTGCGCGAAACCTATGCGATGAAGGACAACACCGTCGACACGCCGGAACATCGGCGTCAGCTCGCCGCGTTCTTCTTCTGGACCTCGTGGGCCGCGGTCACCGAACGCACGCCGGGCGAAGCCTCGTACACCAACAACTGGCCCTACGAGCCGCTGGTCGGCAATGCGCCGACTTCCAGCAACTTCATGTGGACGGTGTTCAGTGTGCTGTTCCTGATCGCCGGCATCGGACTGCTCGGCTGGCATTACGCGGTCTACCACGGCAAGGACAAGGCACCGGCGCCGCCGGCCACCGATCCGCTGCGCAGCCTGGTGCTGACGCCGTCGATGAAAGCCACGGCCAAGTATTTCTGGGTCGTGCTCGCCCTGTTCCTGGTGCAGATCTTCCTGGGCGCCACGACCGCGCACTATCAGGTCGAGGGCCAGGAGTTCTACGGCATCCAGCTCGCCGAAATGCTGCCCTATGCGTTGACGCGCAGCTGGCACACGCAGCTCGCTGTGCTGTGGATCGCCACGGCCTGGCTCGGCACCGGCCTGTTCATCGCACCGGCGATCTCCGGCCATGAACCGAAGTTCCAGCGCCTCGGCGTCAACTTCCTGTTCCTCTGCCTGCTGATCATCGTCGTCGGCGCATTCGTCGGCCAGTGGTTCGCGGTGATGCAGAAGCTCGGCCTCGCGCACAACTTCTGGTTCGGCCATCAGGGCTGGGAATACGTGGACATCGGTCGCTTCTGGCAGATCTTCCTGTTCATCGGGCTGATGCTGTGGCTGGTGCTGATGGGCCGCGCCCTGTGGCCGGCACTGAAGCGCCGCGACGAGATGAGTTCGATCGTCGGCCTGCTGTTCCTGTCCACGGTCGCCATCGGCCTGTTCTACGCCGCCGGCCTGATGTGGGGCGAACACACGCACATCTCCGACGTCGAGTACTGGCGCTGGTGGGTCGTGCACCTGTGGGTGGAAGGCTTCTTCGAAGTGTTTGCGGTCGCGGTGATGAGCTTCCTGTTCGTGAAGCTCGGCCTGGTGCGTGGCAGTTCGGCGACGGCGAACGTGCTGTTCGCGACCATCATCTTCCTGTCCGGCGGCGTGCTTGGCACCTTCCATCACCTCTACTTCACCGGCACGACGACGGGGGTGGTTGCGCTCGGCGCCTCGTTCTCGGCGCTGGAAGTGGTGCCGCTCGCCTTCATCGGCATCGAAGCCTATGAGACCTACATGCACAGCCAGGCGACGCCGTGGATGTCGCGCTACCGCTGGCCGATCATGTTCTTCATCGCGGTGTCGTTCTGGAACCTGGTCGGCGCCGGTCTGTTCGGCTTCCTGATCAACACGCCGCTGGCGCTGTACTACATGCAGGGCCTGAACCTGACGCCGCTGCATGGCCACACCGCGCTGTTCGGCGTGTACGGCATGCTCGGCATCGGCCTGATGCTGTTCTGCATCCGCTGCCTGAAGCCGAACGCGATCTGGGCCGAAGGCCGCCTGCGCACGAGCTTCTGGACGCTGAACATCGGCCTCAGCCTGATGGCCTTGCTGACCCTGCTGCCGATGGGCCTGCTGCAGCTCAATGCGGCGCTCGAGAACGGCTACTGGTACGCCCGTTCGGCCGAGTTCATGGGCAAGCCGATCTTTGATCTGCTGGTCTGGCTGCGCGTGCCGGGCGACACCATCTTCTCGATCGGTGCCGTGATCCTGGCCTGGTTCGTGTTCCGCCTCTGGGTGGCGCCGCGTCAAGCACCGTTCGCGATCGAAGACGGCGAAGCCGCAAGTACGTGAGTTCGTAGGAGCGCCATTCATGGCGCGACCGGATTCAAGGCAAGATTCGGTCGCGCCGTGAACGGCGCTCCTACATTCAAGGTATCCCATGATTGCCTATTACCCGCAGATCAAGGCCGTGCACGTGCACGCCATCGGCCTCAGCTTCGCGATCTTCTTCCTGCGCGGCCTGTTGATGCTGGCGCGCTCGAAGTTCACCAACCACGCCGCACTGCGCTACACCAGCTACACCGTCGACACCGTGCTGCTGACCGCGGCCCTGATGCTCGCGACGATGCTGCACCAGTACCCGTTCGTGCATGCCTGGCTGACCGCCAAGGTCCTGCTGCTGGTCGCCTACATCGTGCTCGGCGTGCTGGCGCTGAAACGTGCGAAGACGCGCCAGGCGCAGATCCTCGCCTTCATCGCCGCCTGCCTCACCTTCGCGATGATTTTCGCCATTGCCCGTGCGCATCATTGGGCCGGGCCATTCGTGTCGTTGCTGCGGTAAGTTGTTCGCAAGAGAGCACGTGCTGGAGACGTGCGCGACAGCATCATTCGAACCCATTGCCGAAGATCGCGCTCTGGACCGCCGTGATGGAATGCATTTGCATGTTGTCGCTGGCATCGCCATCGTAGTTTCGGCTGGTGGCCGACAGCGTCAGCGTGACGGCAGTTGCGGGCATCGTGAAGGTCACGGTGCAGACGAATTGCGCGTTCATCGCGAGGTTGGCGGGCGTCGCGGGCGTACAGCTAAACGTCGCGCCTGCGGGCAGTCCCGACAGTTCACAGGTCGCGGTGACGGCGGTGTCAGGGCCGGTGTTGCGACACAGCAAGGTGCCCGTGACGAGGTCGCCTTCGAGGGCGGCGCTCGGGAGCATCGGTAGCCCGCTGGTTTCCATATCGGCGTCCAAGACGCGGGTCTGCGCACTGATGTTGTTGTTCGCGGTGTTCGGGTCGGGCGATGTCGCCGTCGCCGACAGGAATAACGTCTGAATGCCGCTTGCGGGGGCCGGATAGACGACCAGACACTGGACGTGGTCCTGCGGTGCCATTGCAGCGATCGGCAGCGGTTGATCGCAGTGCACGCTGCCCCCCGGAGGCAGGTTGGAAACGTCACACGTCACGTTGAGCGCCGTTGCCGGGCCGACGTTGCCGCAGCGGGCCATGAGCTGGACCGGCTCACCCGGCAGCGTGGTGGCCGGAACCTGCGCCCATTGCACGCGCATGTCGGCATTGGGGTTGGTGCGCAGGATGACGGTGGCGTCGGCATTGTTGCCACTGTCCGGATCGGGCGAAGACGTCGTTGCGGTGCCTGCAAGCGGCAGGTTGGCATTCGGCATCGTGAAGTTCGTCGTGCAGACGATCGCGGCATCGACCGCCAGCGACGCGACCGGTGTGGCTGGTGTACACGTCGTCGTCGCTGCGGGTGGCAGGCCGGTCAGCACGCATTGCACATTGAGTGCCGCGTGCGCGCCGTGATTGGTGCATGTCAGCGTGCCGGTGATGGCGGCACCGTTCACGGCGGCAGATGGGAATCCGGTGAGCGCGGCGTCCACATCGGCGTTGCTCGGCTGTGCGGCGATCCCGAAGCTCACTGTCACCGTCGTGTCTGCGGTCAGCGAATTGATCGTGCAGGTCGAGAAGTCGCTGGACACGCCGTTGCATCCGGCCCACAACGCCACCGCCGAACCCGGATCGGGCGTTGCCGTGAGCACGATGCTCGAACCGTAGGCCGGATATTCGTCGCAGTCGCCGTCCAGCCCGCCGCAGTCGATGCCGGCGCCGGTGACGCGACCGCTGCCCGTGCCGGTGACGGTGATGCCGAGATGCGGATTCGT
The DNA here is from genome assembly GCA_022705045.1 of Pseudomonadota bacterium. Classification (GTDB taxonomy): domain Bacteria; phylum Pseudomonadota; class Gammaproteobacteria; order Xanthomonadales; family Ahniellaceae; genus JADKHK01. The sequence continues at coordinate 3,812 of JAKJFE010000170.1, forward strand.
GGTGTATTCGAAAGCCCCGACATCGCAGCGCGCAATGCCGTTGGCGTCGCCGTCGAACGGACGGGTGATCTGGCGCTGATCGGTGGTGTTCGTGCTTCCGTTCGCGTTCGAGCAGTTGCCGCCGTCGATGGCGATCGATCCCGCAGCGAGCGCATAGGTCCCGGTGGAACCGCCGTGATCGGTGGGCAGGCTGTCGGCCAGTGACACGCTGGTGTTGCCGGTGAATCCGGTGCAACTGCCGTCGTTCGCGAAATTGAATCCGACCAGCGTCGGTGCTTCATTGAACAGACATTGCGTGCCGATCGTCTGCTGGGTGTGCGTGCCGCTGGCGGCGATGAACACGTTGGCGAGCGTCATCGAGGCACTGCCGCTGAACGAGGCATTGGTCAGTGTGCCGCCGTCTTCCGTGCCGAGCAGCGCCGTGTTGTGGATGAAGCTGACGAACGACGCATCCAGCACGCCCGAACCGACGCCGTCGTTGGCTTCATTGGCGATGGCACCGCCGCCGCCGTTGACCGTGCCGAAGATGTTGGCGGCATTGTTCGAGAACGTGCTGTTGAAAATGTGCGTGATGCCGTAGTTCAGCAGTGCGCCGCCCCAGGACGTGCTGGTGTTGCTGTCGAACAGGCTGCGGCGGATCGTGGTGTCTGCGGACTTCTTGGAGATCGCGATCGCACCGCCCGAGCCCGCAACAGCGTGGTTGCCGAGAAAGCTGTTGTCGCGGATCACGTTGATGCCCCCAGCCAGCAGCACGGCACCGCCGCTGGCGGCATTGTTTTCGCTGAACGTGTCGCGGAACAGATTGAGCGCGCCGCCATTGAGTGCCATGAACACCGCGCCGCCCTGACCAAAGCCCGCTGGGGCTGCGTTGTTGTACGAAAACGTGCTGTCGGTGACGGTGCCGATGTCGGTGCTCGGGTCCGCGAAACCGATGTAGACCGCGCCGCCCTGAGACCCGATGGAATCGGTCGCATTGCGGTCGAAGCGGCTGCCGTTCACCGTGAACGAGCCGGTGGTGGCGATTGCGCCGCCGCCATAAACGCGCGCGACGTTGTCTTCGAAGACACTGTCGATGATGTCGATGCGCGCCGTGGCATCGCCATTCGGCGTGAAGCGCAGCCCGCCGCCGCCCCATGCGTGGTTGTTGGCGAAGGTCACGTTGTCGAGCATGACGACGCTGCCCGACACTTCCAGCCCGCTACCTTGTGCGCCGGTCATTCGGCAGGCATTGCGCAGGGTCAGATTGCGTAGCGCGACGACGTTCGCCGACTGCGTCGCCGCGTCGACTTTCAGCAGCCCGAAGCGTTCCGGCTGGTCGCCGTTGTCATTCGAATCGCAGCCCAGCGCGGCGTACCGTTCGATCACCGTGCCGTTGCCTTCGATGGTGAGATCGAAGCCGACGATCGGCAGCGCCAGTCCGTCGGACTCTGCCGCGCCTGTCGTTTCGCGGACGGACAGCACGATGGTGGCGGCACTGGGCAACTGGATCACGTCGGCACCGCTGCCTGCAGGACAGCCGCCGCTGACGGCATCGGTTTCCGTCGCAGTGATGGCGTCGCGCAGCGTGCAGTTCGGGCCGCCGCGCGTTCCGGCGGTACTGGTCACGGTTACGGTGGCGGCGTTCAGGGCGAAAGGGCTCAGGCACAGGGAGAGCAGCAGGATGCGGCGCATGGTTCAGCTCGAAGGTGTGGCGGCAAATGCCGGGCAGTCCGCGCCAGGTGCTGGTGCGGCGATGGTCGGGAAATCGGTCCAGGGATCGCGCGTGTCGATGCGGCGCAGCGCGATCAGGTGCCAGCGCGCGTCGGCGTAACGGAACGTCGT
>JAKJFE010000042.1 GCA_022705045.1 Pseudomonadota bacterium
CATGTCCGGTTCCTTGTTGTGAGGCCGCCATCGCAGCGGAGCGACGGCGTCCCAGCCATTACCTGCAAGGTAATCGATTCGCGGCCGGCGTGGCGGCATCGTGGCTGCGAATCCCCAACGGAGAACCGCGATGTCCACGATCCAACCCTCGTCCCTGCTGCGCTTCGCCCTGCGTCTCGATGCCGGCATCAGCCTCGCTTCGGGCCTGTTGCTGTGCGCCGCACCCGGCTTTCTCGGCGAACGATTCGCGCTGTCGCCAGACCTGCTGCTTGTCGTCGGCCTGATCTGCCTGCCCTACGCGACCCTGTTGTGGTCGCTGGCCCGGCGCACGCAGCTTGCGAGTGCCGGTGTGCTCGCGATCATCGTTGGCAACCTGCTGTGGGCCGACGCTGCGCTGCTGCTGATCTTCGGCTACGGCGCCACGCCGAATGCACTCGGCCAGGCTTATCTCGCCACGCATGTCGTCGCCACAGCCGCGTTCGCAGTACTTCAGTGGCTCGGCCTGCGCCGGTCCGCTCGCCTGTCTGCCCAAGCCGTCGCAGCCTGACGCCGTGATCGCCGAGCGCTACGTCCAGCTCGTGTTGCTGGTTGCAGCCGTCGTCCACCTCGCGCCGGTCACAGGATTGGCCGGCGCCGAGGCCTTGCACCGACTCTACGGCGTCGACCTGACCGATCCGTCGACGCTGATGTTGATGCGCCACCGCGCCGTCCTGTTCGCATTGGTCGGGCTACCGCTGCTGATCAGCCTGTTCCTGCCGACCTGGCGCGTGCCCGCCCTGTGCGGCGCATTGATCAGCCTGGGTGCGTTCCTCGGACTGGCGACCACCCTGCCCGCCCTGAACCCGGCGCTCGCGCGCGCCGTCCACATCGACATCGGCCTGATCGTGCTGATCGTCCCCGCCTTGTGGTTGTGCCTGCGCCCGGGACATGCGCCCGGCTGATCACACGCGCCCGGGCCGCTACACTGCGCGGCCCCGTTGCCAGCGCCGCATTCCACGTGTCCGACGACTATTCCCAGCACACCCCGCTGATGCGCCAGTTTTTCCGCGCCAAGGCGGAGTTCCCGGACACGCTGGTGTTCTTCCGCATGGGCGACTTCTACGAGTTGTTCTACGACGACGCCCGCAAGGCCGCGCGCCTGCTCGACGTGACGCTGACCCAGCGCGGCCAGTCGGCAGGACAACCCATTCCGATGGCTGGCGTGCCCTATCACGCGGTCGAGGGGTATCTCGCCAAGTTGGTGAAGCTCGGCGAATCGGCGGCGATCTGCGAACAGATCGGCGATCCGGCCGCGAGCAAGGGCCTGGTCGAACGCAAGGTCGTGCGCGTCATCACGCCGGGCACTTTGACCGACGAAGCCCTGCTCGAAGAACGCCGCGACAACCTGCTGGTGTCGATCACACGTGGCGGCGATCGTTTCGGCCTGGCCTGCGTCGATGTCGCCGGCGGTCGATTCACGCTCTGCGAGATCGACGGCGAGGCCGCCCTGCTGGCCGAACTGGCGCGATTGAATCCGGCCGAGACGCTGCTGGACGAAAACGCGCGCTGGCCCGAAGCCGTAACCGCGATGACTGGCACGCGTCGGCGACCGCCCTGGCATTACGAACACGATTCGGCCGAACGCGCACTCTGCGAATTCTTCGGTACCCGCGATCTGCGCGGCTTCGGCTGCGCCGAGCTGAAACTTGCGGTCGGTGCGGCGGGCGCCCTGCTCGCCTACCTGAAGGACACGCAGCGTTCGGCGCTGCCGCACCTGACACGGCTCGCGGTCGAGTCCAGCGACGACACCATCGCGATGGACGCGGCCACGCGCCGCAACCTCGAACTCGATGCACAGACCAGCGGGCGCAGCGGCGCGACCTTGTTCTCGGTCATCGACAGCACGATCACGCCGATGGGCGGGCGCCTGCTGCGCCGCTGGCTGCATCGACCGCTGCGCACGCGCGGCGTGCTGCAACTGCGCCACCAGGCGATCGCGGCACTGATCGACTCCGGCACGCTGGAAACGCTGCGCGACAGCCTGCGCGGCATCGGCGACATCGAACGCATCCTCACGCGCGTGGCGCTGCGTTCGGCACGCCCGCGCGACCTGTCGACGCTGCGCGATGCGTTGCGACTCGCACCCGATCTGCAGCAACAACTCGTAGCCATCGACAGCCCGCGCCTGCACGAACTCGGTGCGCAACTCGGCCGCCATGACGACACCGCCGACCTGCTGACGCGCGCCATCCTCGAACAGCCGCCGGTGCTGCTTCGCGACGGCGGCGTGTTGCGCGAAGGCTTCGACGCCGAACTCGACGAACTGCGCCTGCTGTCGACGAACGCCGACCAGTTCCTGATCGACCTCGAAACGCGCGAACGCGCGGCCAGCGGCATCGCGACACTGAAGGTCGGCTACAACCGTGTACACGGCTACTACATCGAGATCACGAACGCGCATAGCGACAAGGCGCCCACTCACTACACGCGCCGCCAGACGATCAAGGGCGCCGAGCGTTACATCACCGAGGAACTGAAGCAGTTCGAGGACAAGGTGCTGTCGGCCAAGGAGCGCGCGTTGATGCGCGAGAAGGCCTTGTACGAACAGATCCTCGACGCCTTGAACGCGCACCTCGACACGTTGCGCGAAGCTGCCGCCGCCTTCAGCGAAATCGACGTACTCGCCACGATAGCCGAGCGCGCGTACGCGCTGAACTGGACGATGCCGGCACTGGTCGAGGACAGCGGCATCTTCATCGAACGCGGCCGTCATCCGGTCGTCGAGGCGGTGCGCCAGGATCCGTTCGAACCGAATGGCCTGCACCTCGACGCCTCACGGCGCATGCTCGTCATCACCGGCCCGAACATGGGCGGCAAGAGCACCTACATGCGCCAGGCCGCACTGATCGTGCTGCTCGCGCACATCGGCAGCTTCGTGCCGGCGGATGCCGCGCGCATCGGCCCGATCGACCGCATCTTCACGCGCATCGGCGCCGGCGACGATCTCGCCGCCGGGCAATCGACCTTCATGGTCGAGATGAGCGAAACCGCCAACATCCTGCACAACGCGACCGCGCACAGCCTGGTGCTGATGGACGAAGTCGGCCGCGGCACCAGTACCTACGACGGCCTCGCCCTGGCCTATGCCTGTGCCGTGCATCTGGCGGCAACGAATCGCGCCTACACCCTGTTCGCGACGCATTATTTCGAACTGACCGCACTCGCCGGCGACATCGAAGGCGTCGCCAACGTGCATCTCGATGCGGTCGAACACGGCGACACGCTGGTCTTCCTGCACGCGGTCAAGGACGGCCCGGCGAATCGCAGTTTCGGCCTTCAGGTCGCGGCCTTGGCCGGTGTGCCGAAGCCGGTCATCGCCGCCGCGCGTGCACGCCTGCTGGCGCTGGAAGCGCGACCGGTTGAATCGGCGACCGCACCGGCTATCGAGAACGCCCCGGGCAAGCCACAGCAATTCGGTCTGTTCGACGCCACGCCGCCCGCACTCGACGCGCTGCGCGGCATCGACCCGGACACGATGAGTCCACGCGAGGCACTGGAAGCGCTGTACCGGTTGAAGGCATTGGTGTCCGGCGCGTGATCAGTCATCGCCATCGCTGCATCTTCGTTCACCAGCGGAAATGCGCCGGCACCTCGATCATTCGTGCCTTCGGACTGAGCCCGGACGATCCGGACTGGCATGTCGCGAACGATGGTGTTGCGAGCCCCGAATACGCGAGCATGCCGCCCGACTTCCTGCGCTTCGCGGTCGTGCGCAACCCGTGGGACCGTTTCGTGTCGGGATGGAAGTACTGCGTGAGCACACGGCTGCGCACCTTGCCGGACGTGTTGTCCCACCTGCCGAGCGAAGGTCACGACTATCGCCATGTGACACGCCCCCAGCATGAGACGATCTATCATCATGACGGCCGGCTGGCAGTCGATGTGTTGCTGCGTTTCGAAACACTTCAGTCCGATTTCGACGGGCTTTGCGACCGCATCGGCATGCCCCGGAAAGCGCTACAACACCTGAATCGGACGCCCCACGCCGACTACCGGCAATATTTCGATCGCGACAGTCTGCAGCGATTCAACACGCACTTCGCCGGCGACATCCAGCGATTCGGCTACACGTTCTGAAGGAACACCGTGGACATCGACGAACTCCGCCTACAGATCGACACGCTGGACCGGCAGCTGGTGGACCTGCTGGTCGCGCGCAGCCGCGTCACCGCCGAGATCGGTGCCTTCAAACGCGAACGCGGACTGGCGTTGTACGTGCCGGAACGCGAATCGGAACTGTTGAGCGCGCGCCGCGAACAGGCACAGGCCGCGGGCGCCGATCCGGACATGGTCGAAGACGTGTTGCGCCGGGTCATGCGCGGCTCGTACGCCTCGCAGGAAACGGCGCTGCCGGCCGTTGTCGATGCCCGAGCACCGGTCGTCGTGCTTGGTGGCCGCGGCGCCATGGGCCGACTCATGGTCAGCTTGTTCGAACGCGCCGATTACCCGGTGCGGGTGATCGATGTCGACAACATTGATGATCTGCCGAATGCCGTGGTCGATGCCGGTCTGGTCATGGTGTCGGTGCCGATCGACCGCACCACACAGGTCATTGCCGCACTGCCGAAGCTGCCCCAACACTGCGTGCTCTGCGACATCACCTCGGTCAAGCAGGTGCCGCTGGAAGCGATGCTGGCCGCGCATGCCGGGCCCGTGGTCGGTCTGCATCCGATGTTCGGCCCGGACGTGAAAAGCCTGGTCAAGCAGGTCATCGTCGTCTGCCATGGCCGCGAATCGGCGCGATACGACTGGCTGCTGCGCCAGCTCGAAGCCTGGGGCGGACTGCTGCGCGAGGAATCGCCCGCCGCACACGACCAGGCCATGCAGATGATCCAGGCGATGCGACACTTCACGACCATTGCGTATGGCGTCTTCCTGTCACGACAGCCGGCGGATCTGGAGCGCCTGCTGCGCCTGAGTTCGCCGATCTATCGACTGGAACTGGCGATGGTCGGCCGACTGTTCGCACAAAGCCCGACGCTGTACGCCGACATCATGTTGCAGGCCGAACACTTGCCCGAGCTGATCTCGGACTACCGACACGCGCTCGACGAGCTGCTGGCCCTCGTGCGCAACGACGACCGAGACGGCTTGATCACGCGCTTTCGCGACGTGCAGGCCTACTTCGGCGACCTCGCGCCGAAGCTGCTCAAGGAAAGCGCGGAGCTGCTGCGCAAGATGCACGATGCACAGGGTGGCAAGGCAGAGCATCGCGGCCTGGAGACCGCTCCTACAAAAGATGCTCCATCAAGGTGAATGCCAACCCCGTAGGAGCGGCTTCCAAGCCGCGATCTTTTGGCCGCGACCTTTAGGCCGCGATGTTCATCCCAACGCCGCCAACCATTCGTCGTCCGACCCTTCGTTCACGCCCTCGAACAGAATCGTCGACAGATAACGTTCGCCGGTGTCCGGCAACATCGCGAGGATCACCGAACCGGGCGCCGCCGACTCGGCGACCTTCAATGCCGCCGCTGCCGTACCGCCCGCCGAGATGCCGACGAAGATGCCTTCCTCGGCTGCAAGTCGACGTGAGGTGTCGCGCGCGAGCACATCCTCGACCGGAATGATCTGGTCGGCCACAGCCTTGTTCAGCACTTGCGGCACGAAGTCCGGGGTCCAGCCCTGGATCTTGTGCGGCGCCCAGGCGTTGCCGGCAAGCAGCGATGCGCCCGACGGCTCGGTCGCCGTGATGCGCACCTCGGGCCGTGCGACCTTGAGCACTTCGCCGACGCCAGTGAGCGTGCCACCCGTGCCCCAACCGCTGACGAAATGATCAAGTTGGCGTCCGGCGAAATCGCGCAGGATTTCGGCTGCCGTGGTGTTGCGGTGATAGGCCGGATTCGCCGGATTCTCGAACTGGCGTGCGAGGAACCAGCCATGTTTTTTCGCGAGTTCCTCGGCGCGACGCACCATGCCGCTGCCGCGTTCGGCGGCGGCGGTCAGGATCACCTTGCCACCATAGGCACGGATCAGCTTGCGGCGTTCGACCGAGAAAGTTTCGCTCATCACCGCGACGAACTTGTAGCCGCGCGCCGCCGCGACCGCCGCGAGCGCGACGCCGGTATTGCCCGAGGTCGCCTCGATGATGGTGTCGCCGGGTTTCAACTGTCCGCGTTGCTCGGCATCGAGCACGATGGCGAGCGCGAGGCGGTCCTTGACCGAGCCGGCCGGATTGAAGGCTTCGACCTTGACGTACAGATCGACGTGTTTCGGCGCGAGGCGATGCAACTTCACGACCGGCGTGTTGCCGATGGTGTCGAGAATGGAATTGAAGATCGTCATGGCGATGCTCCCAGAGTGTGAAGGCAAGTGGTATCAGGCGGCGCGTTCAAGCGGAAGTGAGGGCACCGGCAAATCGTGACATCGACCGGACAATGGCGGCGCACCGAACCAGTGCAGTTCGTCCGCCAGTGCGGCCACTTCGCCGAGAATCAGCAAGGCCGGTGAACGCACCGCGTGGTCGCGCGCGATCTCGGGCAATTCGGCCAGTGTTCCGGTGACGACACGCTGATCGGCGCGACTGCCGTTCTCGACGATGGCGAACGGCGTGCTCGCCGCCCGACCGTGGGCGACCAGACGATCGCGGATGCGTTCCAGCCCGGCCACACCCATGTAGAAGGCCAGCGTCTGCCGATCCTGCGCCAATCCGTTCCAGTCGAGTCGATCCGCCGACTTCCCGCAATGTGCGGTGACCAGTCGCACCGACTGCGCGTGATCGCGATGCGTCAGCGGAATGCCGGCATACGCCGCGCAGGCATTCGCTGCGGTGATGCCGGGCACGACTTCGTAGCGAATGCCCTCGGCACGCAACGCTTCCAGTTCCTCGCCCCCACGTCCGAACACGAACGGATCGCCGCCTTTCAGACGCACCACACGTGCGCCGCGTTGCGCGTGTTCGATCATCAGCGCGTGGATGCCGTCCTGTTCGACGCGATGTTGTCCGGCCTGCTTGCCGACATCGATGAAGGTCGCATCGCGACGCGCCAATGCCAGCACGTCGGCGCTGACCAGATGGTCATGCAGGATCACGTCGGCTTCGTTCAGTGCCCGCAACGCGCGCAGGGTCAGCAAGCCGGGATCGCCGGGGCCGGCACCGACCAGCACGACGGATCCCTGATGCTCCACAGCGTCGTTGTCCAGTGCATCCTGCAACGCGATATCGGCGGCGATGTGCTGCTTCGCACGCACCAGGCGCGGCACGACACCGGTCAACACACGTTCGAACCAGCGCCGTCGTTGCGGCAGGTCGGACCAGCGCGCACGGATGGCATCACGATGGCGTTCGAAGAGTTCGAGCAGGTCGCCCAGAGATTCGTCGAGCAGAGTCTCGATCTGCGCGCGCACGTGCCGCGCCAGCATCGGCGCCGCACCGGCCGACGAAATGGCGACCTGCAATCGACCGCGGTTCACCACCGCCGGAAGCTGCACGGTCGACAACGCCGCATCGTCGACCACGTTGGCGAACACGCGACGGGCTTCGGCCGCTGCGGCAATGCGTGCATTGGTCACGACATCATTGGTCGCGGCGACGACAAACCAGGCGTCGTCGAGTTGTGTCTCGTCAAATGCGGCGAGAGCGAGTTCGATGCGCCCATCGGCGGCGAGTGCGAGCACCTCGTCACCAGCAGCGACGGCGACCACGACAATCGCCGCGCCGGTATCGAGCAAGGCGCGGATCTTGCGCGCCGCCACCGAGCCGGCGCCAACCACGAGCACGCGCCGGCCGCGCAGATCCGCAAACAACGGGAACAGGCGAGGCGGAAACAGGCGGGAGGAAGCGGTCGTGGCGGGGCTGGCAGTCATGGCCCCAACCTAGGTCCGGCGGGACGATTTCGGAAATTCCGACCCGGACTGGCCTTATGTCGCCAACGCATAAGCCGCACTGGCTTTACAACTCCAGCCATCGCCGCTAGGTTGAATCCATCCCTTCATCGCGATGCAACGATATTTATGACCCTGACGCAGCTGCGCTTCATCGTCGCCATCGCCGACTCCAATCTCAACATCACTCAGGCCGCGACCAAGGTCCACGCGACCCAACCGGGGCTGTCGAAACAGCTCAAGCAACTTGAGGACGAACTCGGCTTCCAGCTGTTCACCCGGCGCGCGCGCAGCATCGAGGCGATCACGCCCGCCGGCGAACGCGTGCTGAAGCATGCGCGTGTCGTGCTCGCCGAAGCCGCGAACATCCGCGCGGTCGCTGCCAATCTGCGCCGCGAAGCCGAAGGCGAGTTGCTGATCGCGACCACGCACACGCAGGCCCGTTACGTGCTGCCGCGACCGCTCGCGGCGCTCAAGCAGCGCTTCCCGCAAGTCGCATTGCACGTCGCGCCGGGCGGCGATGCCGAAACGGTCGCGCGCCACGAGAAGGGCGAAGCCGACATCGCCATCGTCAGCAGTTCCGGCACGCCGCCGCAGGCCGACCTGACCCTGCCGATCTACCGTTGGGAACGCGTGGTGCTGGTGCCGCGTGGCCATCCGCTGACCGAACTCGGGCGCGACCTCACGCTCGCCGATCTCGCGGCGTTTCCGCTGATCAGCTACGAATCGAGCCGGGCGCCGGATTCGTCGCTGCGGCGAGCCTTCCACGAGGCCGGACTGACGCCCGAGATCGGCGTGACCGCTCGCGACGCCGACCTGATCAAGACCTATGTGCGCACTGGCATGGGCGTGGGCATCCTGGCCGAAATGGCCGTCGATGCCAGCGATTCGGACCTCGTCGCCCTGCCCGCCCGTGGCCTGTTCCCGGAATGCACGACCTGGCTGCTGATCCGCAAGGACCGCGTATTGCGCGACTACGCCGAAGCCCTGATCCGCACCCTGATTCCCGCCATCGATCTGCGCGACCTGCGCCGCGCCCTCGCCGACGGCGAGGCACTGCAGCTCTCGCCGCAATCCTGGCGCGAGCGCGAAGACCTGTCGAAACCGGCACCGGTGGGCGAGTTCCAGATCTGAGCCTTCGGTCGTATTGGACGCGATCAGAAATCCAGTTGCTCGAACTGGATCCCGAATGCGGCCGCAACACGCCGGAGCGTCGTTCGACGCGGCCGCGCTGCCGACTCGGTCTGTGCATACGCCGACTGCGATACACCCAGCCGGATAGCGACTTCACCCTGGGTCAGACCCAGATGCTCACGCCAGGCTTTCATCGGAGTGGCGCCATCCACAGTCGCGCTGACCACCGCGTGCGGAATCAAGGCATTGCTTTCCGCATAACGCGCGACGAAGGTCGCGTAAGGAATCACGACAAAAGCCGGCGCGCCGTCCGGACCTTTGATCATCTGCATATCAGTAAGTCCTTTCATCGCGCTTGCCCACCTTTTCGATACGAACGAGACGGATCGCGCCATCGAACTCGAACAACACACGGTAGTCGCCAACCCGCAAGCGATAGCCGTATTCATGATCGAGCAATTTCTTCACGCCGACACACTCGGGAAATACCGACAGTTTGCCCAGCACCGCATCACGGATCGCGACTTGCGCAGGACGCGGCAATTTTCGCAGTTGCCGCACAGCACGCGGCACCCACTCGATCTGGTTGAGCATAAATATAAGCTTCTAATAAGATTTTTCAACCCGGCCCGATGGGGTCCACCAACAATGAAAACCAAACGCCCGCGAGATGCGGGCGTTTGGGTGGAGCCTGGGAATGTCCCGATCACTTCGCGGCAACAGTCATCTGTTCGCGGTTCTTCTCGACAGTCTTCAGGCCGATGCCCTTGACGTTGGCGAGTTCGTCGACCGACTTGAAGGCGCCGTGTTCCTTGCGGTACTCGACGATGGCTTCGGCCTTGGCGGCGCCGATGCCGTTCAACGTTTCGAGCTGGGCGGCGCTGGCCGTATTGAGGTTGATCTGTGCAGCGAAGGCGGCGAGCGAAGCCAGCGACAGCGACAGGCCGAGGACGAGGGACTTGATGAGGTTCATGGCGTGATTTCCTTTGCGTGGTGGGAATGGGCGCCGGCGTGCTCACCGGACAGGAACCATTCTCGGCATCGGGCCTTTGCATCGCCTCGGCACAACTCGGAAGAAGAACTGCGCGAGTGACGCGCACGAGTCTGCGAATTTTCCGAGGCCGGCGTGCTGCCTCGTCAGAGATGCAACAAGCCGTCCATCATCACTACCGCACCGCCACCGACATGAACGCGCGTGACTTCGCCGGCCTCACGCAGCGTGCGACCGAACAGTCGACTGGTCCGACCCATGTCCTCGCCCTGGACGATGCGCCATGCACGCTCGCCCTCGCCTGCATCAGGCAACGCGGCGCGCAGGGCAATCATCGCCGCGGTGGCACTGCCGGTGGCGGGGTCTTCGGGCATGTCGTCGAGCGGCGCGAACATGCGTGCATGCCAGTCGCGTTCGTGTTCGCCGCGAACATAGGCGTAGACCCCATCGATGCCGATCGGGCGCAGCACGCGGGCATGCTCCGACCGATCGCCACAAGCACGGCGCAATGCATCACGCGACGTGAGTTCGACGATCAGGAACGGCAATCCGACCGACGCGACACACGGTGCGTGATCGTCGACGCGGAGATCGCTGGCTGAGAGCCCTAGACAATCCGCGGCATCGGCAACCGATACGCGGGCACCGATCACCAGTCGCTCCGGCGCACGCAATTCGGCCGCAACAACCGCGCCATTGCGCGTCTGCAATGCCACCGGCACCAGCCCCGCACCTTCCTCGAACTGGAACTGTTCCGGCAACACCCGACCTGTGAGTGACCACTCGCGCGCCAACACCACCGCCGTACCGACATTCGGATGCCCCGCGAACGGCACCTCGCGCGTCGGCGTGAAGATGCGCACGCGCGCCGTGTTGGCCGGATCACTCGGCGGCAACACGAAGGTCGACTCCGAATAGCCGAACTCGCGCGTGATCGCCTGCATCTGCGCGTCGGTCAGACCCTCCGCGTCCAGCACCACCGCCAGCGGATTGCCGCCGAATGGCACGTCGGTGAACACATCGGCAGTGACATAACGACGCGGCATGGCGGGCTCCGGATTCAGGCCGTCCGGCATGCTCGCGTGTTTCCGCATGGAAGCTCAAGCGGCGGATCGACCGGTTCAGAGTCTCGGCCACCACATGAACATCGCCGCCGCGACCGCGCCCGCCAGCGTCGCGACCGCCGCGAGCCCGATCACGGTCGTCGCGACATGCCGGACGGCTGGCCATGTCGATCGTTCCGCCCACAGATACGCCTCGTACAGCGCCAACGGCGCCAGCCAGCTGAGGAAGCTGACCGCGATGAACACCCCGCCGTCATAGTCGACACGAATACCGAGTGGCGTCAGCAACACGCCCGCGAGCATGATGCCGACCCGCAGGAACAGCACGCCATTGACCAGCAGGAAGGCGCGGGTGGCGTGGCGCCGATGCGCGACGAAATCGCGCCGCCACGCGCTGCGAAAGGCCAACACGGCGAAAACGAGGATGAGCACACCATTCAGCGAGATCGACAGCGTGCTCGCGGCATTGATCTGCGCGCCCCGCACCCAGGTCAGATAGAAACCGCCGAGCGTCGCGATGAGGGACGCCCCCAGGAACACGCGCCCGATCCAGCGGTGCACGACCGGATAACGACGGCGGATGGCCGCCACGAACTGCAATGAACCCAACAGCGTGACCAGCGCCCCGAGGTAGACGTGCACCAGCAGTTGCGCGTTGCCGACGGTGTCGCCCGGCACATAACCGACGAGATGCGGCTTGGCGTTCCACGCGGCGTAGTCCCCGGACAGGAATGACGGGGTGAAGAAGGCGATGATGAAGAAGGCGAACGCGAGCTGCGCCAGCAGGAAAGTCAGGAACCACAGCCGTGCGGCGCGGGCGAGCGCAAGATGGGCGGGACGAGCGGGATGCGACATGGGGCCTCCGTGACGGGGAGCCGGGACATTGCCGATCCGCGCGGAGGCCGTCTCGCCGAATCGCGAATCGGCGAGTCGAATCCCCTCAAGGGAAATCGGTGGTCAAGCGCGATTCACGCATGACCACCGCCGCTTGCCTGAAACCTCGTCCGCGCCCAAGATCGCGCCGTCCTTTCGTCCTGCCCTGCCCATGATCCTGCTGACTTCCGTGCTGTCCTGGACCGTCGTCGCCATCGTGCTCGTCGGATTGTTCGATCTGCTGCGTCGTCGAACCAAGACCGTCGCCGAGATGGTATTCGCGGTCTTCTCCGGTTCGCTCGCGATGGCGGTGCTGCAGCCTGAACTGGCCGAATCGCCGGGATGGGTGCTGGCGGGCCTGACCATCGGCGGCTGTGCCACCTGCAACGGCTACTGGTTGTTCGCACGCGCCCTGTTCCGCGGCGACGATGGCGTGCGCTGGCCGCAGGTGGCGATCGCGGTCGGCATCGCGTCGTTGATCCTGCTGAATCGCGCCACCGCCGCGCCCGCGGGTTCGCCCTGGCACACGGCCGTCGGCGCGCTGCTGACGCTCGCGAGTTCGACGGTACTGGTGTTGGCCTTCGTCGAGGCGGTCCGGGGCTGGGCCGATCATTGCGGCGCCGCGGAGCGACGCCTGCGCATCATGTTCATGGCGGTCTACGGCGCCTGCGTGCTGTCCGCCACACTCATCGGCGCACTGGCCACGACCGACGCGGCCTGGCAACCCGCACGGCGCCTGATCGTGGTGCTGTGCGCGCTGTCGATCCTCACCTTTTCGCAATGGGCGCTGCGGCTGCGGCGCCAACAGGCTTCGACCAACGCACGGCCGGAACGAATCACCGACGCGGCACCGAACGCCAGCCATGCCACAAGCGCGCTCGACCTCGACTCTGCCACCGCCCAAGCATCGGTATTCGCGACCGATGCCGGTGTCCTGACCGAACTCCGGTCTGTAGCTGCCGCCATCGATCGCGCAATGACCGTGGACAGGCTCTACCGCAATCCCGAACTGCGCACCGCCGATCTGGCCGAACACGTCCGCAGCACCGAGCACAAGGTCAGTCGCGCCATTTCCGTCGTGCTCGGCGAACGCAACTTCAACCAGCTGATCAACCGCCACCGCATCGCCTGCGCCTGCGCCCTGCTCGCGGATCCCGCGTCCCGAATCCCGATCATCGACATCGCCCACACCAGCGGCTTCGCCTCCCTCGGCCCCTTCAACCGCGCCTTCAAAGCCACAATGGGCTGCACGCCGTCGGCGTATCGCGCGTCAAGGCCACCTGCTCACGATGATCGCGACATCGCAGGGTCATGTGCGACCCGATGACCTAGACCCAAGAGCGCCTCGCGATCACGCATGCAACCCGCACTCCCGCACCAGCCCTGAGAAGCGCGTGTCTTCCTCGCGCATGCCTTCAGCCCAGCGCGAAGTGCTGTGGGTGTCGCCGATGCTGACGTAGCCCTGGTGCCAGAGCGGGTGGTACGGCAGGTCGTGGGCTTGCAGGTAGTTCCAGATGTCGCGGTCGCGCCAGTCGGCGAGCGGATGCAGCTTGAAGCAGCCGTCGCGCAGGGTGACGAAGTCGATGTCGGCGCGGCTTTCGGACTGGCTGCGGCGGATGCCGGTGATCCAGGTGCCGGCGTTGAGATCCAGCAACGCGCGCTGCATCGGCTCGACCTTGCGCATGCGGTTGTACAGGCGGATCGCGTCCTTGCCTTGCGTCCACAGTTCGCCGTACTGCGCTTCCATGTCCGACGGCGACAGCGCCGCGCGATAGGTGTGCAGGTTCAGGCGCAGGCGCGCGCTGAGTTCATGCACGAAGTCCCAGGTTTCGCGGAACAGATAACCGGTGTCGACCAGCACCACCGGAATGTCCGGACGCCGCACCGCTGCCATGTGCAGCGACACCGCGGCTTGCGCACCGAAGCTCGATGACAGCACGTGTTCGCCGGGCAGATGCGCCAGCGCCCAGTCGATGCGCTCACCCGCGCTCAACGAGGCGAGTTGCGCGTTGAGTTCGGCCAGTCGATCCGGCGCCAGCGCGTAGTGATCGAAGTCGAGCGGCTTCATGCACTCACCTCGGCCGCGATGGTTTGCGGTGCACGCACGATGCCGGTGCGCACGACGAAATCGCCGAAGTGCTCATCACCCTCGCGTTCCGCGGCGAAGCGCGCGAACAGCGCATCGAGTTCAGAGAGAATCGCGACCTCGTCGATATTCTCGCGATGCAGTCGATTCAAGCGACGCCCTTCGAAATCGGCGCCAAGCATCAGGTTGTAGCGCCCCGGCGCCTTGCCGACGAGGGCGATCTCGCCGAGGTATGGCCGCGAGCAGCCATTCGGGCAACCGGAGACACGCAGCAGGATCGGTTCGTCGCGCAGACCATGCTTCGTCAGCAATGCCTCGACGCGATCCATCAAGGTCGGCAGGTAACGTTCGGCCTCGGCCATCGCCAGCGTGCAGGTCGGCAGCGACACGCAGGCCAGCGCGAAACGACGGAAGGTGGCGCCGCGCAGTTGCTCGTGCAGACCATGTTCGACCAGCAGTGCGTCGATACGCGCGCGATCTTCAGCCGCCACGTTGGCGATGATCAGGTTCTGGTTCGGTGTCAGCCGAAAATCGCCACGATGCTCGGCCGCGATCGCGCGCAGGCCGCTCAATCCGCGTATCGATTCGCTGTCACGCAGACGCCCGCTTTCGATGCGCAACGTGTGATGCCAACGACCGTCGATCCCCTCGATCCAGCCGAAGCGGTCGCCGTTGTGCTGGAAGCGAAACGAGCGCGCGGGCTGCAAGGCTTCGCCGATGCGCAATTCGACCTCGTGCTTGAACGCGTCGACGCCCAGTCGGTCGATCGTGTATTTCAGGCGCGACAGCTTGCGGTCGGAACGATTGCCATGGTCGCGCTGCGCGGTCAGCACCGCGGTCGCGGCGGCGATCACCTGATCCTTGCGGATGAAGCCGAGCACGTCGGCGAGGCGCGGATAGGTGCGCGCGTCGCCATGCGTGGTACCCATGCCGCCACCGGCGAGCAGGTTGTAGCCGACCAGTTCACCGGCTTCGAGAATCGCGACGAAGCCGAGGTCCTGGCTGAACACGTCGACGTCATTGATCGGTGGAATCGCAAAACCGGTCTTGAACTTGCGCGGCAGATAGGTTGGCCCGTAGACCGGTTCCGATTCATCGGCGCCCACGACCTGCTGCTCGTCCAGCCAGATCTCGTGATAGGCACGCGTGTGCGGCAGCAGGTGTTCGGACAACACGATCGCGTCGGCCTGCACCTCGGCGTGGGCCTGCGACTCGACCGGATTGGCGCTGACCATCACATTGCGATTCACGTCGCCGCAAGCCGCAATGGTGTCGATCAGTGTCTGGTTGATCGCGGCGATGGTCGGTTTCAGATCCTGCTTCAGGATGCCGTGGATCTGGAAGGCCTGGCGCGTGGTCAGGCGCAACGTGTGATTGCCGTAACGCGTGGCGAGTGCATCCAGTGCCAGCCATTGCGCGGGCGTGGCCACACCGCCCGGCAGGCGCGTGCGGATCATGAAACTGTACGCGGGTTCGAGCTTCTGCAGACGGCGTTCTTCGCGGAGATCGCGATCGTCCTGCTGGTAGCTGCCATGGAATTTCAGCAACTGCGCGTCGGATTCGCGCAACGCACCGGTGACGGCATCGTCCAGACTCTCGCGCAGCGTGCCGCGCAGGCCGCGGCTCTCGCGTTTCAGGGTTTCGACGGAAGAAAGCGGCTCGCTCATCAGTACACATCCCGCGCGTAACGACCGGCGCGCTGCAATTCGTTCAAGTAGTCGTCGGCGGCTTCGGCGTCGCGGCCACCGTGTTCAATGACGATGTCGCGCAGCGCCGCATGCACCGACTTGCCCATCGCAATGGCGCCGCAGACATAGAAATGCGCGCCGCCATCGAGCCAGGTGTAGACCTCGCGGCCCTGTTCGCGCAGGCGCTGCTGCACGTACACGCGTTCGGCGGTGTCGCGCGAGAACGCGAGGTCGAGGCGATGCAGCGTGCCCGCCTTCAACGCGGCCTGCCATTCGAGTTGATACAGGAACTGCGAGCGTGCATGGCGCGCACCGAAGAACAACCAATTGCGACCGGCGGCACCGACCGCACTGCGCTCCTGGACAAAGCCGCGGAACGGTGCGACGCCGGTGCCGGGGCCGATCATGATCACGTCGCGCGATGCGTCTTGCGGCAAGCGAAAGCGTTCATTTGCCTCGACGTACACCGGCACAGACGCACCCGCCGCCGCATCGGCGAGGAAACCGGACGCCACGCCACGCTGTACGCCGAACGGTCCCTGCGCATCGAACACGGCCACGGCCAGATGTGCTTCGTCGCCGACCACCTTGCGGCTGGACGCGATCGAATACAGGCGCGGCGCCAGCGGGCGCAACGCGGCGACGAATTCGCCTGGTGCCCATTCGGCCGGGAATTCGGCCAGCACGTCGTCGACCTGGCGTGCGGTCAACCAGTCGTTGAATGCCGGCGCATCGGCCGCGAGCAGCGCATCGAGCACGCTCGACTTCGCACGCACGGCATGTTGCTGCACGAAGCCGCGATGCAGACGCGTCAGTTCGCGATGACCTTCGAGCCAGTCGTGCGCGGAACGGATCTCGTCGCCGATGCGTACGCTCTCATGACCCGACCAGCCGAGCCGGGCGACCAGGCGTTCGACCACGGCGGCGGCGTTGCGCGGCTTCACGCCGAGTGCATCGCCCGGTTCGTAGGCCAGGCTCGGATCGAGCGCGATTTCGAGATGGCGCACGTCCTGCGTGCTCTCCCGCGCGGTGATGCGCTGGTTCACGATCAGCTCGGCCGCGTACGGTTGTTCCTTGTGCCAGGCGGCGTGGGAAGCAGTGGCGACTGCGGTCGGAACGACCGATGCCGCGTTCGCGGACTTCAGCGCACGCACCTGTTCGCGCGCCTGCACGAGCCACGGTGCGGCTACCGTCGCGACATCGACATCGGCCTCGCCGCGCGCGAACAGCCGCTTCGCGCCCAGTGCTTCGAAACGCGCGTCGAGGATTCGGCCCATGGCGTTGAATTGCGGATAGCTGGAATCACCGAGGCCTAGTACGGCGAACTGCAGGTGCTCGAGCTTCGGCGCGCGGCGGCCGGACACGAATTCGACGAAGCCGCGTGCATCGTCCGGCGGTTCGCCCTCGCCCTGCGTGCTGATGACGACGAACAACACGCGTTCGTCGGCCAGTTCGCGCGTCGGATAGGCATCGGCGCGAACCAGACGCACGTCGGCACCTTCGCCGCGCAGCGCTTCGGCCAGACGTTCGGCCTCGCGTTTGGCATTGCCGGTCTGGCTGCCGTAGAGCACGGTCACGCGCGTGGGAGCGACGTCGACGTCGCGATCTTTTGCCGACACTACCGCCAGCGCCGGCGCACCGCGCGCGGCGAGTCCGGCGGCATAACCGGAGATCCAGTGCAGCGCCGAGGCATCGAGACCGTCGGTCAGTCGCGCCAGCAGCGCGCTGCGCTCGGCATCGAGCAGCGGAAGCGGCGGGAAGATCGGCTGTGCGGACATGGCGGCCACTCGTTCGGAATGGCAGCCAGACTAGGCCTCGCGCGTGCAGCGCAGAAACAATCGCTGGCGATAAACTTATGCCGGTGCGGCATTTCCGAGGTTGCGTCGGGCACTCGACACTGGCCGGGTCACGTCATGGATCACCCATGTTTTCGAGTGCATTGATTCCCTTCATCGGCATCGGCCTGATCGCGCAGTCCATCGACGGCGCGCTCGGCATGGCCTATGGCGTGACCAGTTCGACCCTGCTGCTCGGGCTCGGCATGGCACCGGCACTGGCCTCGGCCAGCGTGCACATGGCCGAACTCGCGACCACCGGCGTGTCCGGCCTGAGTCACGGCTTCTTCGGCAATGTCGACAAGCGCCTGTTGCTGCGTCTCGCGCTGCCGGGCGCGATCGGCGGCATGGTCGGCGCCTTCGTGCTCAGCCATCTGCAGACGCCGTGGCTCGGCGCCGTGGTCGCGGCCTATCTGCTGATCCTCGGCGTCTCGTTGGTGCTGCGCGCCTGGCGCAATCGACCGGCACCCGACCAGCCCGCGCCGCCACGTCGTACCAAGCGCCTCGCCCTCGCCGCCGGATTCCTCGATGCCGTTGGCGGTGGCGGCTGGGGCCCGATGACCAGCACCAGCCTGATCGCACAGCACCTGCCGCCGCGCATCGCCATCGGCACTGCGAACGCCGCCGAGTTCTTCGTCAGCCTCGCGATCAGCGCCGTCTTCATCGGCACGCTCGGCCACGTCTACGGCCAAGCCGTCGTCGGCCTCCTGCTCGGCGGCCTCATCGCCGCCCCCTTCGCCGCCTGGCTCACCCGCCACCTGCCCGCACGCATCACCACCGCAGCGGTCGGCGGACTGGTCAGCGTGTTGAGCGTGATCACGCTGGGACGGCATCTGCTCACGTGAGCCGAAACCGTGATGACCCGGAGCTGGATCAGTCAGCTTGACGTGGGGAGACGCTCATAGACACATCGTCAAATGGCAATGTGCCCAACAAGGGCGCCAAGTTGCCGAACGACCTGCGCTCTCGCCTTGGGCGACTTGATGCTGGTGGGAAGACGGCTGAGCCAGTGTCCATTTGGACCGACGCCAGTTCCTCGAAGTGCCGACAGACGGCGCGATGTTGGCAATGGTTTCTGCGAAAGAATGCGGATGCACTCGCTTAGTTGCGCTGAAGAAGAAAAGCGCAAGACGACCTCACCGAACTCGACGCAGAGAACAGGAAAGCCCTTCTTTCCTTCTGGAAGCGGAGCCGGTGGATCGAAGCAATCTGCCGCATACCACGCCATTGGCCCTTGTTCGACGTGAACCCAATAGGCCATTGGCTCTGTTCGCCAATCGGGCGTGTGCTCGATCCAGTGCCTGGGCAGCTTTGTCTTCGACATTTGAATCTGACGTTTGAGCTCAGGCCGCGGCCAGTGAGGGCCGTCGCGCCTGCAGCGAATGGTTATGCGCTTACTGCTGGGTTTTACGGACTTCAGCAATTACGGCATGGCCCGCATGAAAGAGATCTGAGAGTTTGTCACGTCCCTCACCGAGCTCAACTTCCTTTGCCGAGTACGAGCGAATGCCGCTGTTGGTTAGAAAGTAGAAGGTCGTCTGGCCCTCTGTGGGCAGTGGCTGCGCTTTCGATGGCTTGGCCTCGGACACATAGCGGTTGGCCCAATCGATGAAGGAGCCTGCAGGTTGCCTGACGCTTTCATGCTCACCCGCACCGATAACTCCGCCACCCGTACTGAAGTAGAGGCTGACGGTTCCGTCGGCTAGAACCACCAAGGTAAATGCCCCGCTGTCATAGCCTGTTTCCATCAGAACACCCCACACCTCGTGCGGGAACGTTGCTTCAGAGATGCCAAGGTCGCCTGGCTTCAGTGAAAGCACCATTTGCCGCAGGCCGGCAACCATCTCCGCTTCAGATTTCTCGGCTTCCTTTGCCATTGCTCCAGATCCCACTATGAGAATTGAAATGAACAGAAGAATTACGCGCATATGCCTCCTAAGCGCATAACAATTATTGTCCGACTGAAGCGTCGGGCTATGCAGCGGAGTCTCTGCCGGTTGCAAGGCGTGGGTCAAGGAATGCGCAGGACCGGCATCTGCTCGCGTGAGCCGAAACCGCAATGACCCGGAGCTGGATAAATCAGCTTGACGTAGGGGAGGAGTCCATAGATGAATTGTTAGGCATCAACGTCAGGTAAGGCATCTAAGTAGTGCCCGACAACAGACGCTGCAGCCTCAATGCTGCAGCCATGGAACTCATCCTCGGTAGCGCCGAGATAACAGCTGAAATGTGGCTGCCCTTGTTTTAGCACGCTCACGCAAGCCCGTCCGACGCACGTGTCGCCAGCATGGAACTCAACGAAAGCGGCGCCCTCAGTGGAGAAGTCAGGCCGGCACTGAAGATGCGGCCAGCGCGTCTCGACCAAGGTGGCGAGCGAGCGGAGATATGGAACCTCCGCAGCCGGATCCCATGGATCTTCCCAATTAGGTATCGACCAATCTGTCATGAAGCCCAGCGCGTTCCGACTGAAGCGTCGGACGATGCGGCGGAGTCTCCGCCGGGAGGAAGGCATGGGTCAAGGAATGCGCCGGGCCAGCATCTGTTCGCGAGAGTCGCCGTCAGCCCGACTTGCGCCGGAACAATGCATGCGTCCAGACCGCGGCGTACAGCACGCCGAACGCCGTCACCAGCACCCACTGCAACGCGCCATACCCGTCGACCCGCGCCAACGCCGGACTGCCCCAGCCGAGATAGATCGACGTCGGTACCGCCACCATGGATGGAATCCAACCCCAGACCAGCGCCATCCACCAGAGCCAGGATGGGCGCATTTTTCGGGACAGGCTGGAGATCATGTCCACTTCGGCGAAATTGGCCTCCAGCGGATCGCTAGTCGAACGCTTCGCCGGCACCTCGACCACCGTCGTACCCGGCGATGCGGTGTTCGACTCGTCCGCTGCGGGCGGCAGCAACTCGTGGGCATTGGTGCGTTTCAGCAATTCCGCGATAGAGGGCTTCAGGTTCATCCATTCACCTTGCGCGGCCACACCGACAGCGCACAGTGCCGAGCAGCGTGGACGAAATCCTGATCGGTGGTCAGCAGGATCAATCCGTGGCGGATGCAGATCTGGGCCAGCAATGCGTCGATGGTGCCCATCTGCACGCCTTTTCTGCGGCACGTATTGCGAAGTTCTGCTGCGGCGATGTGATCTTCCCGGTCCGGCGCGATCAGCGGCAAGGCCGCGAAGCGTTCGATGATCTGCGTGAACGCTTTCGGTCCGGAAAAGCCTTGCAGCAACTCCTGCACGACCAATCCGGTGGTGACGATCGCTTCGCCGCCCAACAAAGCGGCCTTGAGCGCCTCGACTTCCGGCATGTCTTCGGGTGCATCACGCCGCAGGGCCAGTGACCAGACACTGGTATCCACCAGCAAGGTCATGCGCCGCGGCTCCGTTCCGACTTGTAGTCGTAGCCCGAATCCCATTCGAGTTTGCCGAGCAATTCCGCCACGCGCCGCTGCTCGCGGCGGGCAATGAATTCCTGCAACGCTTTGGTGACGGCCGCTTTCTTGGTGGGCTCGCCGCTGACCTCGACGGCGCGCTCCAGCAGCTTCGGATCAATGGCCAGATTGGTCGCCATGACGCCCTCCTTGTGTGAGTCGATGTGTAAATCATCACACATAAATTGCGACCCATCCACGAGTACGAGCAAACGTGCGGCTCCGTGGCGCGACATACCTCATGCGGATTCTACATTCGCATCAGGAATTCTTGGGGTTTCATTGGGATATCGAACCTGCCTGAGAAGCCGTCTCAGGTTCTGAGATGGCGCCGGCGGACACTTTGGCCGTTGCCGAACGCCTCCGGATACTGTAATTATTTACAGCATGAACGAACCCCTCAGCCCCCGCCAGAAAGACGTGCTCGACCTGATCGAACGCTCGATCGCCGAGCGCGGCTATCCGCCGACCCGCCCGGAAATCTCGGCCGCGCTCGGCGCGACCAGCCCGAACGCCGCCGAGCAGCACCTGCGTGCGCTAGAGCGCAAGGGCTACATCGCGATCCTGCCGGTGGCACGGGGGATCAAGGTGTTGGTGAAGCCAGCCCCTCATCTGCCCTCCGGGCATCTTCTCCCCGCTGCGCGGGGCGAAGAAAAAGCACGGTCCGCGACCCGCATTCGGAGCGCGGATGTAGGAGCGCGGTTCATCGCGCGACACACGCCGGGTGAGAGGCAAATGCTGCGCCTGCCCCTGATCGGTCGCGTTGCCGCCGGGCAGCCGATCCTGGCCGAGCAGTCGATCGAGGACGAACTCGCGCTCGATCCGCAACTGTTCACGCCCACGCCCGATTTCCTGCTGCGCGTGCGCGGCGACAGCATGCGCGACGCCGGCATCCATGACGGCGATTTCGTCGCGGTGGCGCGCAGCAACGGCGATCCGCAGAACGGTCAGATCGTGGTCGCGCGCATCGACGACGAAGCCACCGTCAAAACCTTCGAGCGCAGGAACGGGCACATCCGCCTGTTGCCCGCGAATCCCGACTACACCCCCATCGACGTCGACGGCGACCTGGTCATCGAAGGCCGCGTCGTCGGTGTCATCCGCCGGAGTCTGTGACATGGCCGCCACCATCGAATCCCTGCTGCACCGTCCCGATGTCTGGCGCGCTGGCGACCGCCACGCGACGACGCCAACGCTGGCCACCGGCCATCGCGAACTCGATGCCGCCCTGCCCGGCGGCGGCTGGCCGCTGCAGGCACTGACCGAGGTCTGTCATGCGCGGCCCGGCCTCGGCGAACTGAGCCTGATGCTGCCCGCCTTTGCCCGTGCGATGAGCGACGAGCGCTGGCTGCTGTTCGTGTCGGCACCCCATCGGCCGTATGCGCCGGCACTCGCGGCCGCGGGCATCGACCTCGAACGCTTCGCGCACCTGCAGTGCGCCACCACCGAGCAGGCCCTGTGGGCGGCCGAACAGGCGCTGCGCAGCGGCGTCTGCGGCGCGATCGCGTTGTGGCTCGGCCACTGCGACCCGAACGCCTTGCGCCGCCTGCAACTCGCAGCCGAAGCCGGACGCAGTCTGGCCGTGCTGTATCGCCCATTGGCGCATGCCGAACAGGCCTCGCCGGCAGCACTGCGGCTCGCGATCGACGGTGAACAACTGCGCATCGTCAAATGTCGCGGCGCACTCGGCGAGATCGGTCGTTTCGTGTTGCGCCGCGCATCGCAGGGCGTGAGCGTGCACGCCGAAGCGCCATCGGCGCGCGTGTTGCCCTTCGTGCGCGCACGCTGAGGCCCCGACCATGCTCTGGCTCGCGCTGCAATTTCCACGCCTCGCACTCGACACCCGCCCCGGTGCCGAAGCGCAATCCGAACCATTGGCGATCATCGAAGCGCAGGGACCGCGGCGCATCGTCGTCGCCGCGAATGCGGTGGCGCGTTCGGCGGGCGTACGCGCCGGCCAAGTGCTCGGCGCAGCGCAGGCGCTGTGCGCGGGGTTGAAGACGGAAACCCGCCGCCCGCAGGACGAAGATGCGGCGATGCAGAACCTGGCGCTGTGGGCGCTCGGCTACAGCGCCCAGGTCGCGCGCCATGGCACACACACGCTGCTGGTCGAAATCGGCGCCTCGTGCCGATTGTTCGGCAACGAGCGCAAGCTGCTGCACGCACTGGCCGCCGACCTCGAACGCGAGGCCTACACCTGCATCGCCGGTATTGCTGCGACACCCGCCGCCGCCCGCCTGTTCGCACAGGCCGGCATCGGCCGCATCGTGCGTGACGCCGAATCCTTGCGCGACATCGTCGCGCCGCTCGCACTCACTCATGGCGACCTGCCGAGCGAGACCTGCGACGCACTGGCCGCAGTCGGCGTGCGCACCTACGGCGCGCTGCTGCGACTGCCGCGGGCCGAAGTCGCACGGCGCTTCGGCCAGATTGTGCCGGAGCATCTCGACACCTTGCTCGGCCGCCGCGCCGACGTGATCGTGCCGATGCGCATCGCCGAACGCTTCCGTCAACATCTCGAATGGCCGTACGCGATCGCGAGCAGCACCGCCCTGCTGTTCCCGGCGCGGCGTCTGCTCGTTGCCGCAGCACACTGGCTCGTCGCCTGCCAGCGTTCGACCACGCGCCTGCGCCTGAGCTTCGCGCACGAAGATCATCCGGACACCGTCGTCGATCTCGGTCTCGGCCAGGCTTCGGCCGATCGCGAACACCTGATCGCCGTCGTGCGTGCGCGCCTCGAACGCCTCGCGCTGCCGCAGGGTTGCACCGCACTCACGCTGGAGCTGACCGAGACGCAGGCGCTCGATGCACCCTCGCGCGACCTGTTCGTGCGCCACGGTGAAGCGCCCGAAGACGCGCAGCAACTGCTCGACCGCTTGCAGGGCCGGCTCGGTGATACCGCGGTCGAACGCTTTGCCGTACAGGCGGATCATCGGCCGGAGCGCGGCACCGCGCCGCTGCCTGTAGGAGGGCCACTTGTGGCCCGAAGCTCTCGCTCTTTTCTTGCATCAGAGCCAAAGCATCCGGCCACAAGTGGCCCTCCTACAGAGAGCAGGATGCGCATTCCGCCGCGCCCGATGTTCCTGTTGCCGCACGCCACGCCGATCGAGCAATGGCCGGGCTTCGACTGGCGCAAGGCCAAGCTCAGCCTGCCCGAACGCATCGAAAGCGGCTGGTGGGACGAAGCCGACGCCACCCGCGACTACTACCGCCTCGACCATGCCGACGGCGCCC
>JAKJFE010000171.1 GCA_022705045.1 Pseudomonadota bacterium
CGCGCGGCAACGCCTGTTCGCGCACCTCGTAGCCGAGCTGGCGGCCGAGTTGCAGGATCGAATCGCGGGTGATGCCGGCAAGGATGGCGGCGCCGGTCGGCGGCGTGTACAGCACGCCCTTCTTGACCAGGAACAGGTTCTCGCCTCCGCCTTCGCTGAGCATGCCATCGACGTTCAGCGCAATGCCTTCGTGGTAGCCGTGGCGCGCCGCTTCCATGCTGATCTGCTGGCTGCTGAGATAGTTGCCGCCGGCCTTGGCCGACACCGGCAGCGTATTCGCCGCGGGACGTTGCCAGGACGAGATGCAGGCGTCGACGCCTTTCTCCAACGCCTCGTTGCCGAGGAAGGCGGCCATCTCGGTGGCGGCGATCGCGACTTCGACCGGCGCATCCGGATTCGGCGCCAGCGAGTAGCCGATCATGCCGCGATAGGCGATCGGACGCAGGTAGGCGCCCTTGGTCAAGCGGTTGTTGCGCACGATCTGGCGACAGGCCTCGTGCAGATCACCGAGCGAATACGGAATGCGCATGCGATGGATGCGGGCCGATTCGTACATGCGCTCCAGGTGATCGGTGAGGCGGAAGATCGCCGTGCCCTTCGGCGTCGCATACGCGCGGATGCCCTCGAACACCGACGAGCCGTAATGCAGGCCGTGCGAGAGCACGTGGATCTTGGCGTCCTGCCAGGGAACGAAGTGGCCGTTGTGCCAGATGTATTGGGTGGCTTTGAAGGACATGGCGCGTTCTCTCGGGCAGGGTGGGATCAGGCAACGGCCGCGAGCTGCGGCATGCGGCGCGGTTGGGTTTCGGTGTCGAGGAAGCCGACGACGTCGTAGAGCTTCTCGACCTGGCGCTTCAGGGTCTGCACGTCGCGCGAGGAGCTGAGCTGCATCAGCACGATCCAGGTGTCGGCGTCGCGCGGCTGCGTGGTCAGGCCGGCGATTTCGAAGCCGCGGCGCTGCACGGTGCCGAGCAGGCGCAACAGCGCGCCTTCGCTGCGGGAGAGGACCAGTCCCAGGGCGTGGTTGTCGTTCATCGTGCTTCTCCGGTGAGTGTGGATATTTCCTGGACCCCAAAACGCGAAACCCCCGCTTCCTTTCGGAGCGGGGGTTTCGGTGTGGAATCCTGATTCGGGTCTTATCGCGTCAGGTCAAGCACTCGTCCCGCTCCTGTGAGGGCGTAATGAGTACGAGTACGAGTACGAGCGCAACGAGCTTCGCCGCGATGGCAACGAGCGACGACACCGGGGCGGTGTTCGCGATCTGCTGCATCGTGGCGCGGAAATTCATCATGGGTCCGAAGCTAAGTTTTGTCGTGTAGTGCTGTCAAGCGGATTGTCGATACGAACTGATGAAGCTTTGTCATGTCCCGAAATTCCGTTCGCCCTGAGCCTGTCGAAGGGCGTTGCGAAGTGCTCGCTGGTTCCGTCCATGGTTCGATGCTTCGACAGGCTCAGCATCACCACGAACAGAACGCTCAATGTGCCTTTTCTTCGATCATCTGCGCGTTCGACTTGCCCGGTGGCACCAGCGGCCAGACGTTGGCCTTGGCATCGATCTTCACGTGCAGCAGGAAGGCGCCCGGCGCATCCAGCAGGGTGCGCAACGCAGCCTCGACCTCGTCGCGGCGGGTGATGGTCGCGGCCGGAATGCGGAAGGCGCGCGCCAGTTCGGCGAAATCCGGGTTGTCGGACAGGTCGACTTCGCTGTGGCGTTCGTTGAAGAACAGCGTCTGCCACTGCCGCACCATGCCGAGGCCGGCATTGTCGAGCAGCACGATCTTGATCGGGATGCCGTAACGGAACAGGGTCGCCAGCTCCTGGATGTTCATCATGATCGAGCCGTCGCCGCTGACGCAGACCACCGGCGCCTCGGGGCAGGCGAGCTTGGCGCCAATGGCTGCGGGCAGGCCGAAACCCATGGTGCCGAGCCCCGCGCTCGACAGGTGATGGCTGATGCGCGCGAAGCGGCAATGCTGCGCGACCCACATCTGGTGCTGGCCGACATCGCAGCTAACGATCATCTCCGGTCCACCCATGTCGCTCAGTTGCTTGAGCAGCAGCGGTGCGTAGATGTCCTCGCCGGGCGCGTCATAGCGCCACTGGTGTTTGGCGCGCAGGCCCTGGCAGTGCGCGCGCCACGGGTCGATCTTCAGCGGCATCGCGATGGCGTCGAGACTGCGTGCCAGGTCGCCGTGCAGCGAGACATCGGCGCGGCGCAGCTTGCCGATCTCCGCGGCGTCGGCATCGAGATGGATGACCTGGGCCTTGGGTGCGAACGTGTCGAGCTTGCCAGTGGCGCGATCATCGAAACGTGCGCCGACGACGATCAGCAGGTCGGCTTCGTCGACCGCGAAATTCGCCGACTGGTTGCCGTGCATGCCGAGCATGCCGAGATAGAGCGGGTCATGGGCATCGACGCCGCCCAGACCCTTCAGCGTGCACACCGCCGGTGCCCGCGTGATGTGGTGGAAACGCTGCAAGGCCTCCTCGGCATGGGCGATGCCGACGCCGCCGCCGGCATAGATCACCGGGCGTTGCGCGGCCGCGAGCAGGGCGCGCGCCTGGGCGATGTCGCGGCCATGCGGTGCACCCGGGTGCTGCTCGATGCGTGTGCTCGGGCGTGCTTTCGCGCGGCCGACGGTCACGTCCTTGGGCAGGTCGATCAACACCGGTCCGGGCCGGCCCTCGGCGGCGATCGCGAAGGCCTCGCGCACGGTCGCGACGATGTCTTCGGTACGGCGCACGACGAAGCTGTGTTTGACCACCGGCAAGGACATGCCGAACACGTCGACTTCCTGAAAGGCATCGGTGCCCATCAGATGCGTGGGCACCTGGCCGGTGATCGCGACCATCGGCACCGAGTCGAGGTACGCATCGGCGATGCCGGTCAGCAGGTTGGTCGCGCCGGGACCGCTGGTCGCCATGCACACGCCGACACGGCCGCTGGCACGCGCGTAACCGACCGCGGCCAGCGCCGCGCCCTGTTCATGGCGCACGAGGATGTGACGCAGCTTCGATCCGACCAGAGCGTCGTACACCGGCATGATGGCGCCGCCCGGATACCCGAACAGCGTGTCCACACCCTCGGCTTCGAGGGCATGGATCAGCCATTCGGCGCCGGTCCTGATCTCGTCGTTCTGGTCGTTTCGGCTGCTCATCGTCAGGTGCTCATGCAGTCGCGGTTTCTTTCGCGGGAATGGCAATGCCGGGCGCGGGTTCGGCGTGGGCGGCGCGCTTGGCCGGATCGAGCCAGGGCATGCGTGCACGCAGGCGGGCGCCGACGGTTTCGATCGGGTGGTCGAGATCGGCCTGCTTCAGCGCCTTGTAGTTGGCGTTGCCGCTGCGGTATTCGGCCACCCACTCGCGTGCGAACTGGCCGTTCTGGATCTCGCGCAGGATGTCGCGCATGTTCTGGCGCGTCGCCGCGTTCGCGATGCGCGGGCCGCGCGTCAAATCACCGTATTGCGCGGTCTCGCTGATGTATCGGTGCATCTTGGCCATGCCGCCTTCGTGCAGCAGGTCGACGATCAGCTTCAGCTCGTGCATGCATTCGAAGTAGGCGACTTCGGGTTGATACCCGGCCTCGACCAGGGTCTCGAAGCCCTGCACGACCAATTCGGTGACGCCGCCGCACAACACCGCCTGTTCGCCGAACAGGTCGGTTTCGGTTTCCTCGGCGAAGCTCGTGGTGATCAGTCCGCCGCGGGCACCACCGATGCCGTGTGCATACGCTTGCGCGCGTGTCAGTGCCTGGCCCGAAACGTCCTTGTGCACGGCGACGAGACAGGGCACGCCGTGACCGGATTCGTATTCGCGACGAACGAGCGCGCCCGGGCCCTTGGGTGCGACCAGGATGATGTCCCAGGTCTCGCCCGCATCGATCTGCTTGAAGTGGATGTTGAAGCCGTGTGCGAACAGCAGCGCGCCACCGGGCTTGAAGTTCGGCGCGATCGATTCCTCGAACACCTTCGGCTGCTGCATGTCCGGCGTCAGCAGGGCGATCAGATCGGCCTTGGCGGCGGCTTCGCCGGGTTCGAAGACGGTCAGGCCATCGGCCTGCGCCTGATGCCAGCTCGGGCCATTCTTGCGCGCGCCGACGATGACCTTGAAGCCGGAGTCGCGCAGGTTCAGCGCGTGCGCGCGGCCCTGGCTGCCGTAACCGATGACGGCGATGGTTTGTTCTTTCAGCGGGGCGGTGATCGGGCTCATTTGCGTTTCTCCTCGGGTGTTCGGTGGGTAGGGAACTCAGGGATTCGTGATCGCGCCCTGCGA
This sequence comes from Pseudomonadota bacterium, assembly GCA_022705045.1. Taxonomy (GTDB): domain Bacteria; phylum Pseudomonadota; class Gammaproteobacteria; order Xanthomonadales; family Ahniellaceae; genus JADKHK01. Next base: position 4,273 of record JAKJFE010000171.1, read on the forward strand.
GGCGGATCCGACCAGTCGGGCGTACTTCGCCAGCACGCCGCTGGTGGCGCGCGGCGGCAGGGATTTCGGGCTGCGATTCGAGAGATCGGCGAGGCAATCGAGGCGGCGCGCCTCGACATCGATGACCAGCGTGTCGCCGTCCTCGATGCGGGCGATCGGTCCGCCGCGCGCGGCTTCCGGCGACACGTGGCCAACCATCAGGCCGTGGGTGGCACCGCTGAAGCGGCCGTCGGTGATCAGGGCGACGTCGCTGCCGAGGCCACGACCCATGAGTGCTGCGGTCACGGCCAACATCTCCGGCATGCCGGGTGCGCCGGCCGGACCTTCGTGGCGGATCACGACGACATCGCCGGCCTGGATCGCGCCCGCCTGCACCGCGGCGAACGCGGCGGCCTCGCCATCGAACACCCGTGCCGGGCCTTCGTGGCGCGTGCGGCCATGACCGGCGAGCTTCACGACGCAGCCTTCGGGTGCCAGCGAACCGCGCAGGATGGCGAAACCGCCGCGCGGCTTCAGCGGTTGCGACAGCGGATGCACGACCGGTTCCGGCTGCGCGCCGAGTTCGATTTCGGCGATCAGCTTCAGGATCGAGTCGCCCTCGACGCTCGGATGGTCTTCGAGTACGTCGCCGGCCATCAGCATCTGCGCGACACGCGTGGTGCCGCCGGCGGCGCTCAGCTCGATCGCGGTGTAACGACCGCCGGGCTTGAGGTCGGCGATGACCGGCGTGATCGCCGCGATCGCGTCGAAGTCGTCGATCGACAACGGCACCTGAGCCTCGTGCGCGATCGCGAGCAGGTGCAGCACCGCATTGGTCGAACCTGCGGTCGCCGCGACCATGCGCGCGGCATTGCGGAAGGCCGCCGGCGTGAGTGCCTGACGTGGCGTGAATCCTCGGCGATAACAATCCATCACCAGCTTGCCGCAGTCTTCGCCGGCACGCGCGCGGTCGACATGGATGGCCGGCAGATCGTTCGCGCCGAGCGGCGACAGGCCCAGCGTGGTCAGCACCATCGCCATCGTGTTCGCGGTGAACTGGCCGCCGCAGGCGCCGGCGCCGGGGCAGGCATCCTTCTCGACCTGCAGCAGTTCGGCATCGCCGATCTTGCCGGCCGAATGTGCACCGACGGCTTCGAAGACTTCCTGGATGGTGATGTGCTTGCCGTGATGCACACCATGCGCGATCGAACCGCCGTAGAGGATCACGGTCGGCACATTGATGCGCGCCGCTGCCATCGCAGCGGCCGGGATGGTCTTGTCGCAGCCACAGAGAATCACCATCGCGTCGAGGCTGTGGCCGTTCACGGCGAGTTCGATCGAGTCGGCGATCCAGTCGCGCGACA
>JAKJFE010000043.1 GCA_022705045.1 Pseudomonadota bacterium
CTGCTGGCTGGCGCAGCCGCCTACATCGCCCGGTTGGGTGCCAGCGCCGAACAGGATCTGCCGGCATTCTTCACGCAGCTGCGCTGGATTCTCCTCGGTACGGCCGGCATCGCCTTCGTGGTGTCCCTGCTGTTGTCGCGGCGACTGGACGATCTGGCGAAACAGACCGAATCACAGCGGCGCTACCCGCCCGAGGGCATCGTCGGCTTGCCGAGCGGCGTCGCCGATGCCTGCAATGGCGAGCCGGCCCTGATGGTGGCCGCCCGACTGCGCGGCATGTCACTGGCCGTGGTCTGCCTCGGCGTCGCGACCGGCCTGGCCGGCCTGCTGTTCGCGTTCCGCGCAACAGGTGGCAGCGCAACATCTCGGAGCGCAGGGCGTTCAGCACGCTGGCCGCCATCGGCGCCGACCACAAGGACTGCGCATAGCCCTCAGGCTCGATCTCGGCGTCGATGCTCAGCGAGGTAGCGGCACGATCGAGCAACATCGCCGATCGCGCATAGCCGTAACCGAGTTGCTTGTCGCCGCGGCGGAAGTCGGGCGCGATCAATTCGCCCTGGTCGAAGCGGATGCCCTGGGCGCCGAGACGGGCGCTGAACTGCGCCGGCACCGGGCCGTCGTCGCGCTCGATGACGCCACCGAGATTCAACACGACCTGGTAGCCGCTGGCATCCCGACTCAGCACCAGATCGAAGACCGCTCCGTCGACGGCGGGATCGGCGAAGGTAAAGCGCTGCGGCGCACTCTCGCAGCGTGCCGGCACCGGCTCTTCGCGCCGGCTCGGCAACGCGCGGGACGGGTCGTTGTCACGTGCTTCCGGAACACTCAAACCATCGCCGCAGGGCTGCCCCTGAACCACGAGATGACCGTTCGCGTCCTCGCACCGGTAGACCCGCGACTGCGCGTCGACGTCGATCGAGCACGCACTCGCCAGCAGCAACAGCGACATCTTCAGCCTGCACATGGCTGGAGCATGCGATATTCCGCCGCGTCCGCCTAGCCGTGGAGCTTCGCATGCCCGCATTCATCCTCGCCTATCTTGCGCAGTTGCGCTTTCGCAACCTGTTCCTGGTCATGGCCGCGATCTTCGCGGTCGACCTGTTGATCCCGGACTTCATTCCTTTCGTCGACGAGTTGCTGTTCGGATCATTGACCCTGCTGTTCGCGGCCTGGAAGCGCGACAAGCAGGCCACGTCGGCCACCACGCCGCCGCCCTTGCCCCATGCGCCTGATCGATAGCCACTGCCATCTCGACGCTCCCGAGTTCGACGGCGATCGCGATGCGGTGGTGGCGCGGGCGGCATCGGCAGGCATCGTCGCGCAAGTCATTCCCGCGGTGTCAGCGACGACGTTTCCGGCGCTCGCTGCGCTCTGTCGAGACCGTGGCGACCTGTTCGCCGCCTACGGCCTGCATCCGATGTATCTGGACCAGCATGCCGACAGCGACATCGACACGGTACGCGCGGCACTGGCGCAGGAACGCGCCATCGCCGTCGGCGAATGCGGCCTCGATTTCTTCGTCGCGGGTCTCGATCCGGAACGCCAGCGCGCCTTGTTCGACGCGCAACTGCGTCTTGCCCGCGACTTCGACTTGCCGCTGATCCTGCATGCGCGACGTGCGGTCGACGAGGTCATCCTGCGCCTGCGCCGCATCGGCGGGTTGCGCGGTGTCGTGCACAGTTTCAGCGGCAGCATCGAACAAGCGCGGCAGTTGTTCCAGCTCGGTTTCCATCTCGGCATCGGCGGGCCGGTGACCTACGAACGCGCGCAACGCCTGCGCGGTCTCGTCGCAACCATGCCGATCGAGTTCCTGCTGCTCGAATCGGATGCACCTGATCAGCCGAACGCCAGCGCACGCGGCGCACGCAACGAACCGGTTGCAATCGTCGACGTGGCGCAGACGATCGCCGGACTGCGCGGCGTCGATGTCACGGACATTGCCACGGCAACGACGGCGAACGCGATCCGGTTGTTCCGCCTGGATCAGTTCGGCGTCGCCGCCTGAGGCTTCTCTGTCAGCAAGCGATCGAGTGCTCGCCCGACCATCGCCATCGCGAATCCGGCAGTCACATGCATTGCCGCGCCGAGCCCGCCACCGCAATCGAGCTTGCCGGCCTCGCCGCTGTCCGGACGGATGCCGCAGACCGTGCCGTCGGCCTGCGGGTAACGCACGTTCTCCAGCGAATAGACCGCCTGCACACCGAAGTAGCGCTTAGGCCCACGCGGAAAATTGAATTCCTCGCGCAGTTTCTTGCGGATCAGCGCGAGCATGGCGTCGTGTTCGGTCTTCGACAGGTCGCGCACGGTGATCTTGGTCGGATCGATGCGTCCGCCGGCCGAACCCGAAACGATCAGCGGCAGCTTTCGGCGCCGGCAGAAGGCGATCATCTCGACCTTGACGCGAAAGGCGTCGCAACAATCCAGCACGAGGTCATAGCCGCGGCCCAGCTGTTCGGCCAGCGCCGTTGGCGTGACGAAGGCGGCTTCGGCATGGATCGTCATCGTCGGCGAAATCTTCTGTAGCCGTTCGCGCAACGCCTCGACCTTGAGCCTGCCGAACTCGCCATCGAGCGCATGCAGTTGCCGGTTCGTGTTCGAGACGCAGATCTCGTCGGCATCGAAGAGCGTCAGCATGCCGACACCGCTGCGCGCCAAGGCTTCGGCCACCCATGAGCCGACGCCGCCCACGCCGATGACGGCGACATGCGCCCGCGCCAGGCGCGATGCGGCGCCGCGTCCATACAATCGGTCGATGCCGGCGAATCGGGGCGTCTGATCCATGATCATGCGGGAGTTTTTGGGGCGCGAAGGATAGCGGTTGCCCAGCGCGCCGTGCTGCGCTGGCCCTTCCCGGTCGCCGCCGCTAGGCTTGGGGGACGAATGCGTCTGCGCCGCGACACTGCAGACCAGCCAAGGATGCCCCGATGAAATTGTTCTCGATGTTCTCCCGACCGGCCTGGGAAAGTGCCGACGCCGACAAGCGCGCGCGTGCGGTCGCCAGCCTGCACGATGCCGCGTTGATCGCCCGCCTGCCCGACATCGCCCGCCACGACGCCGACGCCAAGGTGCGTCTGGCTTCGGTGAAACGCATCGATGACCTGTCGCTGCTCGGTGACCGTGCGCGTCTCGATCTGTCGCCGGAGGTGCGCGATGCCGCCGGTGCACGTCTGCGTCATCTGCTGCTGGACACCAAGCTGCCGCTCGAGTCGCGCGTGCGTATCGTGCGTGTAACCGACAACACCGCCCTGCTGGAATTGATCGCGGTCGAAGGCGTCGAGACCGACCTGCGTGCCTGTGCGCTCGAGCGCATCCGCCGCGTCCCCTTCCTGGCCGAACGCTGCGTCAAGGACAGCGATGCGCAGTTGCGCCTCGCCCTGCTCGAACGCATCGACGACGCTGCACAACTCGAGCGCATCGCCGAACGCGCCCGCAAGACCGACAAGCAGTTGTCGCGCCTCGCCCGCGAACGCGTGCTGACGGCGAAGCTGGCCGCGGGCGATGCCGTAGCCATCGAGGCCCGCGCCAACGAGCTGTGTGCAGCGCTGGACGCCCTGTTGCGTGCACGCGGCGACGATGCGGAGGCACGTGTCGCGCAGATTGAAGCGGATTGGTCGCGCCTCGCCATCGCGGACGACGCCAGCGTCGCCCGACGCTTCCGCGGTCTGCTCGATACGCTGCGCCATGTGCTGAATCCGCCACCGAAGCCGGTGCCCGCGGTGCCGGTTGAAGCCACGCCAACACCAGTACCCGAACCCGAAGCGGTCGTCGAGAGCATCGCAGCGCCGAACGCCCCCGATCCGCTCGCGGAAGCCGCCAAGGCCGAAGCCGACGCCGCGCGTGAAGCCGAACAGGCGCAACGGCGCCTGTGGCGGGATCGCGTGCATGCCGCGATCTCGTCGTATGCCGCCGCGCTCGATGCCGGAAAATTCAGCGAAGCCCGTGCCGCGCGTGCGGAACTCCAGCAGATCGAGGCCGGTTGGCCCAGGTCGCAGTGGGAAGACACCAAGCGGCTTGCTCAGCTCGATACCCAGTTCGCCAAGCTCGAGCATTGGCAGCAATGGTCGTCGCGCGACCAGAAGAAGCGGCTCTGCGACGCCGCCGAGGCCTTGATCGGCAGCGGCATGCACCCGGACGCGCTGATCACCCGCGTGCGCGAACTGCAAGGCGAATGGGACCGCTTGGTGGCCGGCGAAGCGCCTGAAGCCGCCGACGGACTGGCACGTCGTTTCCGCGCACTGATCCATCAATCCGTGGCACCCGCTCGACCCTATCTCGAAAAACGCAAGGAACTGCGCAGCGAGAAGGGACGCGCCGTCGCCGAATTCCTCGATGCCGCCGAAGCCGCTTTGGCGGATGCGGCACTGGCGCTGCCGCAACTGCTGGAATGGCGCAGCAAGTTGAACGACGCCGGCGCACAAGTCGCGGAACTGGTCGGCAGCGATCGCCGCGACGCCGGCGCGCGCCGCAAGCGCCTTGCCGACGACGTGCACGCACGCATCGAAACGTTCAACAGCGGCGCCACCGAGGCCAAGCAGAAGCTGATCGCGCAACTGCGACGCCAGCTCGCCAGCGCCGATGTGCGCGAACAGGTCCACATCGCCAAGGCGGTGATGCCGCAGTGGAAAGCCTTGCCACGCGCTCAACGCAAGACCGAGGACGCGTTGTGGAACGAGTTGCGCGCATTGATCGACCCGGTGTTCGAGCGCGACCGCGCCGAACACGACCGCGAACGTGGTCAACGCCAAGCCCAGCAACAGGCCGTCGCCGACACGCTTGCCGCATTGGAAACATTGGTCGAAGCCGAGCTCGGTGCCGATGCGCTGCGCCATCAGGCCAGCGACCTGCGTCAGCGGTTCCAGGCACTGCAGCGAAGCCGAGAGGACGATCTCGCGTTCGATCGCGTTCACGCGAAGATCGAGCTTCGCATCGCCGGACTGCGTGCCGGCCAGGCCCAGGCGCAACGGCAGCACGTGCGTGAGCAGGCGGGACGACTGGCGCAGATCGAGCAACGGATCGTCGACGCGGCAACCGCTGACGACCTCGAAGCCGACTTGCAGTCGCTGTCGAATGCGACTGAACTGGCAAACCGAATTGCGGCTGCGCGTGCGGCACGCGATGACGAAACACGCCGTCGTGCCTTGTCGGAATCCATTGCCGATACCGACACGCTGGCCGAACTCGCGATCCGCGCCGAACTCGCGGCCGGCCTGCCCTCGCCGGAGGCATGGCGCGAACAACGGCGCGCACTGCAGATGACGCGACTGGCCGACAAACTGGGCGGCGGCGCATCGAACCGGAACGATGATGTGGCCGCACTGTGGCGGCAATGGCTGACGCTCCCGGGTACGGGACTCGCGGTGCGCAGCGGCTTCGATGCACGCATCGAGGCGGCGCTGGTAGCGATGTGGAATTCACCTGCCTGACCCGTGGCGATGCGCTGCCGTACTGCGGCGGCGCAGCATCGAAACTTCTTGCAACGTTGCGATCCGCTTCGTAGTTTCGGCAAAGGCCTGAACGGGCCTTCACGCCAACCACAGGGGATCGACGATGAATTTCAAGAGCGCCTTCGCGCTGGGTACTGCCGTGCTTGCCCTCTCCACCACGTCTGCCATGGCCGCGGCTTCGTCGCTGCAGGTGCAGATGATGCCGATGCAGGCCAAGGCGGCTGGCGAATACGCCGGTGCCGTACGCTTCACGATGAGCAATCCGACCGACAAGGCGGTGCGCATCCTGAAATACCAGACGCCGTTCTTCGGCGTCGATGCCAACCTGTTCTCGATCCAGGTGGGCGGTGACAAGGTCGCCTACACCGGCCGGATGATCAAGCGTGGCGAACCGACCGCACGCGACTACATGACCCTTCGCCCCGGCGAATCGAAGTCCATCGACCTGGATCTGTCGGCGTACTACAACTTCGCCAAGACCGGTCAGTACGAAGTGCGGTATGACGAATTCCTGTTCGACAACGCCGGCCAGGCCAAACGTGTCAACACCACGCCGACGGTGATGTGGGTCGACGGCAACGACCAGTTCCTGCCGCAACACGCCGACATGGATCCTTACTTCGGCCTCGGCGTCAAGGCGCTGGGCGTGACCCCGACCTTCACCAAATGCACCACGACCCAGCAGTCGCAGATCGTCACCGCGCTGAACTCGGCCGATGCCTATGCCGCCAACGCGAAGTCGTATTTCGGCGCGCATTCGGCGACCAACATCTCGGCGCGTTACACCACGTGGTTCGGCGCGGCCACGTCAGCTCGCTACACCACCGGCACCAATCACTTCGACGCCATACAGGCCGCGTTCGCGACCAAACCCATCACCGTCGACTGCGGCTGCAAGAAGACCTACTACGCCTATGTCTATCCGACCCAGCCGTACAAGATCTACGTCTGCAAGGCGTTCTGGTCGGCACCGAACACCGGCACCGATTCCCGCGCCGGCACGCTGATCCATGAAATGAGCCACTTCAATGCCGTCGCTGGCACCGACGACCATGTGTACGGTCAGAGTGGCGCCAAGAGCCTCGCCATCAGCAATCCGGACAATGCGCTGGACAACGCCGACAACCACGAGTACTTCTCGGAAAACACGCCGGCGCAGAACTGATCGCGACGGCCAGCATCCGATCTGACGAACGCCCGGCCTTCAAGCCGGGCGTTTTCTTTGGCTTCGACGCGCACAAAAAAAGACACCGGGATCGCTCCCGGTGTCTTTTGACTTCAACCGTTGCGGGTTGAGATCAGGCCGGCATGACCTGATCGGCCTGCAGGCCCTTCTGGCCCTGCACGACCTTGAAGCTGACCTTCTGGCCTTCCTGCAGGGTCTTGAAACCCGTGCCCTGGATGGCGCGGAAGTGGACGAACACGTCCGGGCCGCTGTCGCGCGCGATGAAGCCGAAGCCCTTGGCTTCGTTGAACCACTTGACGGTACCGATCTGACGATCTGCTGACATAACGAAAACTCCAAATCAAAGAAAATAGACCAGGCAGTCATAAGGACTGCCGACTTGCTGGAAATGCCCAAAACCGAGGGCGATTCGTCATGCAGATCGAGGATCAACTAGGCGAAGCGGCCGCTGGGCGGATGCGTTTTCAGGTCATCCGAACACACACAGCGCGTGAACCCTAGCAGAAATCCGCGGCGGCGTGGCAACTGCATCGTTCATCGAAACGCGCCGAGGCGCGCCATATCGCCCCGCTGGTGGACCTTGGCCCCCTTTTCAGAACGCGCGAACCAGCGCACCATCGGACTTCCCGACAGAGCGGAGACGGACATGGCAAGCGGCTTGTTGAAGGACATCAAACTGGCGCTCGGCGAGATCTTCTCGAGCGGCAAGATCGACGAGAACCAGCAGGTCACCCTGCAAGTGGTTTTTGGCCTGCTCGGGTATCTCGCACGTGCCGACAGCATCGTCACCGACGACGAAGCCGCGTTCCTGAACAACCTGATGGATGACATGAGCCTCTCGCTCGCCGCGCGCAAGATCGCGGTGGACGCAATGAATCGCGGCAAGGCCCGCCAGATCGACATCGCGGTGGAGCTCGAACGTTTCCTGTCGGTGCATCCGGCCGGGTCGGCGGAAGTCGGTCGGCTCTACGAGACCCTGCTCAAGCTGGCCGGCTCCGACGGCCGCGTGCGTCCGCGTGAACGCGAGTTCCTGGAACAGGTCACGGCCGGTCTCGGCTACACCCAGGACATCCTGGACACCCGCCTGCAAGCGATGGCGCGCCAGCCGATCGCATGAGCGTCTCCGATCTCGCAGCACAGACCCTCGCGGCCAGCACAGCGCTGGCCGCGCGCTTTTACAGCAGTGCCGACATCGCCGCGATCGAACGCGAGCAAGTCTTCGCGCGCAGCTGGCAGTTGATCGCCGGCGCGTCGCAGCTCTCGGGCGCGGGCGACCACGTCGTCGCGGATATCGCCGACACACCGATCCTGATCGTGCGCGGCAACGATGGGGTGCTGCGCGGCTTCATCAATGTCTGCAGGCACCGCGCCGGCCCGCTGGCCACCTGCAACGGCCGTGGCGCCAAGGCCTTGCGCTGCCGTTACCACGGCTGGACCTATGGCCTCGACGGCGCTCTCAAGGCGGCCACCGAGATGCAGGACGCCGCGGATTTCGAGGTCGGCTCGATCAGGCTCACGCCGATCGCCGTCGAGACCTGGCGCGGACTTGTCTTCGCGGCGCTCGATCCGGCCATGCCCTTGTCCGAATTGCTGGCCGGCACCGAGAAACACCTCGGCGACCGCGACTTCTCGCATTACCACTTCGAGAAGAAGGTGCCCTACCCGGTGGCCTGCAACTGGAAGGTCTATGCCGACAATTACCTTGAGGGCTACCACGTTCCGCACGTGCATCCGGCGTTGAACAAGCTGCTCGACTACCGCAGCTACGTCACCGAAACCGAGGGCTGGCATTCGCTGCAGTACAGCCCGATGGAAGGCGAAGGCAATTTCTACGGCAATGGGGTCGCGCTGTATTTCTACATCTGGCCGAACCTGATGTTGAACATCCTGCCGGACCGGCTGCAGACGAACCGCATCATTCCGATCGCGATCGACCAGTGTCGTGTCGACTTCGACTTCTTCTATCCGCCCGGTGCATCGCCCGAGGCCATTGCGCTGCGTGAGCAGGACCAGCGTTTCAGCGACGAAGTCCAAGCCGAGGACGCCGAGATCTGCACACGGGTACAGCAGGCCCTGACCTGCGGCCGCTACGTGCCCGGACGCTTGAATCCAAAGCGCGAGAACGCGCTGTTCCACTTCCACGAACAGGTGCGTGCCGCCTATCGTGCGGCGGGCGTGCGCTGATGTCGGGTGCGGCGCCGGCCCGGGTCATGGGCTTCTGGTCGGCGGTCGCCCTGGTTGTCGGCAGCATGATTGGATCCGGCGTGTTCCTGTTGCCGGCGAATCTCGCGCCTTACGGTGCGGCCAGCCTGCTCGGCTGGGGCATCAGTCTCTGCGGTGCCATCCTGCTCGCACTGGTCTATGCGCAGTGGGCGCGCGAAAACCCTTTGCCTGGCGGCAGTTTCGCCTATACGCGTGCGGCGTTCGGTGATCGCGCCGGCTTCTTCGTGGCCTGGAGCAACTGGATCTGCATCTGGGCTGGCAATGCCGCGCTCGCCGTGGCCTTCGCAGGCTGCATCAGCGCACTGGTGCCGGCGGTGGCGCAGTCGCGCATCGTGTCCGCCTGCGTCGCACTCGCGGCGTTCTGGATGGCGACGTTGACGAATCTGGCCGGCACCCGCGAGTCGGCACGCGCGCAGATCGTGCTGACCGTACTGAAACTCGTGCCGATCGCCCTGTTCGCCTTCGTGGCGGTGTTCTTCATCGATGCCGCGAACTACCGTCCCTTCTTGCCGGAAGGCGGTGACGCGTTCGACATCGCCTGGGGCGGCGCAGCGATCACGCTGTGGGCCTTCCTCGGACTGGAAGCATCGACGATTGCGAGCGGTTCGATCCGCGAACCCGAAAAGAACGTCGCGCGCGCCACGGTCGTCGGTACCCTGATCGCAGGGCTGCTGACGATGCTGGCCTGCACGGTCGTGCTCGGCGTGTTGCCACGCGAACAGATCGCGCAATCGCCGGCACCAATGGCCGAAGCCGCGGCACATCTGTTCGGCGCGCCGGCAGGAACCCTCTTGGCGATCACTGCGGCGATCGCGAGTTATGGCGCCCTCAACGGCTGGGTGATGCTGATGGGCGAATTGCCGGCACAAGCCGCCCAGGCCGGTTTGTTTCCGCGTTCCTTCGGCGAGCGCGACGCCCGCGGCACGCCGCGCCGGATGCTGCTGGTCGGCACCGTGCTCGGCAGCGTGCTGATCGTCGCGAACTACAGCCGCAGTCTGGTGAAACTCTTTGAATTCTCGATTCTGCTGTCGACCGCAACCTCGCTGCTGCCCTACGCCGCGGCCAGTGCCAGCGCGCTGGTGGCAGCACGCGGATGGCGCAGCCGATCGATCGCGGGCCAAGGCATCGCCGCGTTGGCATTGGCCTACAGCCTGTTCGCACTGCTCGGTACCGGACGCGAAGCCTTGTTCTGGGGTGCGGTGCTGTTGCTGGCCGGCGTGCCGGTGTTGCACTTCGCGCGCGCCCGCGGCCGTTGACTGGCTCGAGGCCCGCCACATCGATTAACCTTCTGTCACGCCGAGTCCGTCGCGTTCGGGAGTGTCCGTGTCCAAGTCGCTGGAAAGCTGGCCCTGGTGGGCCAAAGGTTTGATCGTGCTGGTCGCCCTCGGTGGCATCGGCTATGCGCGTGTGCGCGGCGTGGCCTCGGACGCCATGCAATCACTGAACATGGTCGGTTGGGCCGACTTCGACCACACGTTCGTCGACTGGAACGGCGACATTGGCGCCACAAATGTGCGCATTTGGCCCTGGGAAGGTGATCCGGATATCGACGCCATCAAGATCGAACGCTTCGTCATCGATACGCCGGGCTGGGGCTGGATGCTGAAGTCGGCGTTTTCGTTCGGCGGATCGAGCAGCCTGCTCAAGAACCGCGCCGCACGCTGGGCCGCCAAGGCCGCCGAGAAGGCCAACGAAGGTTCGCCGCTCGAGGACATCCCGGCGATGCCACGCATCCACGCCCGTTTCGAGAACGTCGTGTTCTCGGATTACGCGCATCAATACATGCTCGACGACAGCGTCCAGGGTCTCGCCAGCGGCTCGATCTTCGAAGGCGAAGGCTGCGGCCAGGACATCTACTGGACCGAAGGCGAACTGGTCGGCAACCTCGGTCTGCGCAGTCCCGGCGTGAACTTCGAACTCGACCTGCAGGCCACCGGCAGCGAGAGCATCTCGATGTTGTTCAAGCTCGACGCGCCCGGTCGTTCGGCCTGGCGTTACGAAGCGAACTGGCAAGCGCCGCACGACGGCAATCTGGTCCTGATCGACTGGGAACAGGCGAAACTGCGCGACGAAATGTGGACGGTCGAGGACGACGGCTTCGTCGCGGCCCGCAACACCTACTGCGCCGGACGCGACCAACTGACGGAAGCCCAGTTCGTCGACCAGCACGTCGACTATCTGCAACGCCGCCTGCTGAACTGGGGACTGTTGGCCGATCCGGCCCTGATCAATGCCTATCGCGCATTCGCAAGCACGGGCGGTCGCACGTTGACCTGGTCGGCCAAACCGATCGACCCGGTGTCGCTGGACAAGCTCTACAGCTTCTCGGCCACCGACATGCTGTGGATGCTGAACGCGAATCTGCGTGTCGATTCGGACAAGGCCGTGCCATTCAAGCTGCACGTGGTCGGCGACGTGCCCTATCCGGACAGCGAAGAGATCGAATCGGCACCGCAGATCCGCCAAATCGTCGCGCAGGCGATGGCGAATCTGCCGGCTTCGGCGCTTGTCGCGTCCGCACCCGCCGATGCGCCGACCGAGGCACCCAACCCCGCGGTACCGACGATGGTGGTCAGCGCCGAATCGACCCTGATCGGCGTCGATGGACAAGTGCCCACGGCCGACAAGCCGGTGATCGAGGACGTGAGCTTCGACGACCTCGCCTTCATGGTCGGAGAGCGCGTGATCGTGCGGACCACGATGAGTTCGACGCGCGAGGGTGAACTCAAGTCCTTCAACCGCGCCGGCATCCGGGTCGCCTTGCGCAATCGTGCCGGCATGGAGCTGGAAATTCCGCGCTCGACCGTCGCCTCGGTCCAGGTGGTCTGGACCAAGTCGCAGACGGCCGCAGCCGCGGCGGCAGCGGGCGGGCGCTGAACGACGCCCGCTGGGTTCAGCCGAGCACGGCGGCCAGGTCCTTCTCGATCTTCTCCGGCGTGTCGGTCGGCGCATAACGCTTGACGACCTGACCGGACTTGTCGACCAGGAACTTGGTGAAATTCCACTTGATCGCCTCGGTGCCGAGGAAGCCGGACTTCTCCGATTTCAGCCACTGCCAGAGCGGGTGGGCCTTGGCCCCGTTGACGTCGATCTTGGCGAACATCGGGAAGCTCACGTCGTAGGTCAGCGAGCAGAAGTTCTTGATCTCCTCCGCATCGCCCGACTCCTGGTGACCGAACTGGTCGCAAGGAAACCCGAGTACGACCAGACCCTGCTGCTGGTGCTTGCGATACATCGCCTCGAGCCCGGTGTACTGCGGCGTGAAACCGCACTTCGACGCGACGTTGACGAGCAGCATCACCTTGCCCTTGTAGGCCGAGAGCGACACGTCGTTGCCGTCGATGTCCTTCGCGCTGAAATCGTAGATGTTGCTCATTGAATACTCCTGTGAACGAAGTCCGTTCGCCCTGAGCCTGTCGAAGGGCGTTCCAAAAGCGCACAACTTTCCGATGATGAGGCAACGGGCTTCGACAGGCTCAGCCCGAACGGAAGTCCCGACTACGCCAACACCACGGGAATCTTGCCGATCTTCGCCTGCCATTCGCGCGGGCCGGTCTCGTGCACCGAGGTGCCCTTCGCATCCACTGCGACCGTGACCGGCATGTCCTTCACCTCGAACTCGTAGATGGCTTCCATGCCGAGATCGGCGAACGCCAGCACCTTCGACGCCTTGATCGCCTTCGACACCAGATAGGCGGCGCCGCCGACCGCCATCAGGTACACCGCGCCATTGTCCTTGATCGCGCTGATCGCGGTCGGGCCGCGTTCGGACTTCCCGACCATGCCGAGCAGGCCGGTGGCTTCGAGCAACTGGCGCGTGAACTTGTCCATGCGCGTGGCCGTGGTCGGGCCGGCCGGGCCGACGACTTCGTCACGCACCGGATCGACCGGACCGACGTAGTAGATGAATCGGTTGCGGAAATCGACCGGCATCGGCTCGCCGCGATTGAGCATGTCGATCAGGCGCTTGTGCGCGGCGTCGCGGCCGGTGAGCAGCTTGCCGTTGAGCAGGATGGTCTCGCCCGGTTTCCAGGTCGCGACCTCGTCGCGCGTGACCGTGTCGAGGTTCACGCGGCGCGCGTTCTGCGGGCTGTAGGTCAGCTTCGGCCAGGCGTCGAGCGAGGGCGGTTCGAGCATCACCGGACCTGAACCATCGAGCGTGAAATGCGCGTGCCGCGTGGCCGCGCAGTTCGGGATGATCGCGACCGGCAGGTTTGCCGCATGCGTCGGATAGTCCTTGACCTTGATGTCGAGCACCGTGGTCAAGCCGCCGAGGCCCTGGGCGCCGATGCCGAGTGCATTGACCTTCTCGTACAGCTCGATGCGCAGTTCCTCGGCGCGATTGCTCGGTCCGCGCGCGATCAGGTCCTGGATGTCGATCGGTTCCATCAGCGCTTCTTTCGCCAGAAGCATCGCCTTTTCGGCCGTGCCGCCGATGCCGATGCCGAGCATGCCCGGCGGACACCAGCCTGCGCCCATGGTCGGCACCGTCTTCAGCACCCAGTCGACGATGGAATCGGACGGATTCAGCATCGCGAACTTCGACTTCGCTTCGGAACCGCCGCCTTTCGCGGCGACGATAACGTCGACGCTGTCGCCCGGCACGATCTTGACGTTGATGACCGCCGGCGTGTTGTCCTTCGTGTTGGTGCGCTTGCCCGCCGGATCGGCGAGCACCGATGCGCGCAGTTTGTTGTCCGGGTGGTTGTAGGCGCGACGCACGCCCTCGTTGACCATGTCTTCCAGCGACAGCGTGGCGTCCCAGCGCACGTTCATGCCGACCTCCAGGAACACGGTGACGATGCCGGTGTCCTGGCAGATCGGGCGATGGCCTTCGGCACACATGCGCGAGTTGATCAGGATCTGCGCGATCGCGTCCTTGGCGGCGGCGGATTCCTCGCGCTCGTAAGCCTTGGCGAGATTCTCGATGTAGTCGACCGGGTGGTAGTAGCTGATGTACTGCAGCGCGTCGGCGACGGACTGGATGAAGTCTTCCTGCTGGATCGTGGCCACGGGACTCGGTTCGGCTTGGGGAAAGCGCGGATTTTACGCCTGCCTGACCTCCATCACACCCGCGCTGGCGTGCGTATCCGAAGTTTGCCCGCAGTGCATGGAGCACCCGGCCGCGAGGACTCGCCGGAATCGCACCTCGGCACGGTGCTCCAGAGGCTTTCCGGGATTGATCCGAAACCATATCGAAACCATAATGGTTTCATCCTGCCGGAGGTTCACATGCCCACGACTCTGACGCTGAAAGGTATTCCCGACGACGTCTACGCGCAGCTGAAAGCCGCTGCGGAACTGCATCGTCGCAGCCTGAACAACGAAGCCATCGCCTGCCTGGAGGATGTCCTGTTGCCCCGGAAGGTTTCCGCATCCGAGCGCGTCCTGCGGGCGCGGGTGCTGCGCGCACCGCTGCCGACGGGTGTCTTCGTCGCCGCCGAAATCGATGCGGCAAAGCGACAAGGCCGCAAGTGATCGTCGTCGACACCAATGTGATCGCCTATCTGTACCTGCCGGGCGAACACACGGCGGCGGCCGAAGCCTTGCTCAGGAAACACGGGGTCTGGGCGGCGCCAGCGCTGTGGCGAAGCGAACTACGCAACATCCTCGCGTTGTACTTGCGAAAGCGATTGATGACGCTGGACTCGGCCTATCGCATCCAGCGCGAAGCCGAGGGCCTGATCGGTGATGCCGAGCATCAAGTCGACTCGCTGGACGTGTTGCGACTGGCCACTGACAGCGGTTGCAGCGCCTACGATTGCGAGTTCGTCGCGCTCGCCCAGCACTTGGGTGTCCGTCTCGTCACCGCGGACGCGAAACTCCGCAAGGCGTTCCCCAACGATACCCAATCGCTTTCCGGCATCTGATGCATCCGGCTCTGTCCGAGGATTGACCGTGCATGAAGACAATTCTGGTCATCTGGCATTCGCACACCGGCGGTACGGCGCAGATGGTGGCGGCGCTGGTCGAGGGTGCACGTGGGGTCGATGGGGTGCGGGTGATCGAGCGGCACGCGGTCGATGCGACGGCGGAGGATGCGTTGGCGGCGGACGCGTTCGTGTTCGCGACACCGGAATGCCTGGCAATGCTGTCCGGTCAGCTCAAGGATTTTTTCGATCGCAGCTACTACGCCCTGCTCGACCGCGTGAATGGCCGGGCGTATGCGGCAATGGTCTGTGCCGGATCAGACGGAACCAACGCGGTGCGCCAGATCGAGCGCATCGCGACCGGGTTGCGGCTGCGCAAGGTCGCCGACGCGATCATCGTCAACACCGCGGCGCAGACGCCGGAACGGATCCTCGCACCGAAACAGATCGGCGAATCCGAACTCGCGCGATGCCGCGAACTCGGACAACTGCTCGCACACGGCCTCTCGATCGGCCTCTGGTGACCCCGCGAATGCGGGGGCGACCGGCGCCATCGCCCTGCCTACGATGGCGCCTCCTGTCAGGGACGACCCCATGTCATACCTTGTTCGCTGGTTTCCGGCCTTCGCCGCTGCGCTGCTGCTGTCCGCCACCACGTCGGCGCAACCGATTCCGCAAGGCCGTTTGACGGCCAGCAACGGCCAGCCCGCCAATGCCTTCGGCCGCACCCTTGATCTCGATGGCGACGTCGCCGTCATCGCGGCGAGCACCGGACTGTTCCCCTACGTCTGGGAGCGCATCGGCGGCAGTTGGCAACAGGTGACGCAACTCGATCCGGGCGAAAGCACCAGCACGGTCGCCTACGGTTATTCGGTGGCGGTCAGCGGTTCGATCATCGCCATTGGCGCGCCCGAGAGCCCGCAGGCCGGACCACGTCGCGGCTCGGTGCACATCTTCGAGAAGACTGGCGGCACCTGGACGCACACCGCCAAGCTCACGGTGGATGAGAACCAGACCGACGACTTCTTCGGCGGCAGTGTCGATCTCTCCGGCAACCGCCTCGTCATCGGTGCCGAAGGCGCACACGTCGGCGCCGGCCAGGTCCAGGGCGCGGCCTATGTCTTCGTCAAAGGTCAATCGGGCTGGGCATTCGAGGACAAGCTCGTCGGCGCCGACAGCACGACCTATGACAACTTCGCGCAGAGCGTGGCCATCGATGGCGACCGCATCGCGGTCGGCTGCATCGGTGCCGACAACGGCCAGGGTTCGGCGTTCTACGACGCGGGTGCGGTCTACGTGTTCGAGCGCAGCGGCAACGATTGGCTGCAGACGGCAAAACTGGTCGCGCCGACCCTGTTCCAGAATGAACGGCTCGGCCGCAAGGTCGCCCTGTCCGGCGACACCCTTGCTGCAGGGACGCCCGGCGCACGTGTCGACAACATCGTGCGACGTGGTGCCGTCGATGTCTTCGAACGAGTGGGCGGCGTCTGGCAACATCGTTCACGCGTCGTCGCCAGCGACGGCATCGCGGAAGAAGGCCTGGGGCAACAAGGTCTGGCGCTGACGCCAGAACGCTTGTACGTCGGCAACAGCGGCCATTTCGTCGATGGCCAGGGCATGGGCTCGGTCTACAGCTACCAGCGCGACGCCGGCGGCCAATGGATCCAGAACAGTCGCTTCGAAGCCTACGACGGCGTTCCCGGCCAATCCTTCGGCATCTGGGTGGGCGCGTCCGGATCGACGGTCATGGTCGGTGCCAGCACCCACGATGCCTCACGCGGCGCGGTCTACCTGATGTTCGACGGCATGATCTTCAAGGACGGGTTCGAGGCGATCGCGCCCTGACCCCATCTCGCGCTGCGTCGCGCGGCATCACAGCGGCTGCAACAACTCGCAACACCTGTTCCGCGGCGGTGCTTCTGCGACTAGTCTGCCGGCATGACGACAGCACCGCCCTGGTCGATCGAACTCGTCGATGCCTTCGGCGCCGGCATCTATCTGCTGATGGCGATCACGCACGCAGACCTGTGGTGGCATCGGCGGGACCGTCCCGCGCATTTCTGGCTGGCGTTGTCGGCGTCCGGCGCATTACTGGTCAACGTGACAGGCGCTGTCATTCGACGATTCGGCGAGTCTTTCAGTGTGTGGTTGCTCGCATTGAATGTGCTGGGCATCGCCGCCGCATTGATCAGTCTGTATGAGGTGGTGCAAGCCCTGCGCGGCACACGCTCGGGACGCATCGTCCGGATGCTGCAGTCGCTGACGTTGCTCCCGATCGCCTTTCTGCCCTTCTCAACCTATGAACAGGTCGCATCGCCGTTGTTCATCGGAAGTGCGATGTTCCTGCTGGCGGCGATGGTGCAGGCCATCCGCCACGCCCTGTCCGGAGACCGGGAGTCCAGGGTCATGGCGAGCGGACTGGTCGTGCTGTTCGCGGTCCTGATCTACGACATGGCCTCGGAGCTGAAGTTGCTTCCGCGCATCGAAGGAATGCCCGTTCTCGGCTTCACCATCCTGTTCATCGCCGCCGCCCGCGCACTCAGCCTGCGCTATGACCGCGAGCACCGCGAACTGGTGACGCTTCGCGGTGAACTGGAGTCGCGCGTGCACGAACGCACCGCCGCGTTGGAGGCGGCCAACCGCGAACTCGACCGGTTGTCGCATACCGACCCGCTCACCGGACTGGCGAACCGCCGCAGCTTCTTCCAATCGGCCAACGGTCGCGACATCCGGACGCATGCACTGCTGATGCTCGACGTCGATCACTTCAAACGCATCAACGACACCCATGGCCACGACGCCGGCGACACGGTGCTGCGCGCGTTGGCGAGCATGCTGGCTGAGACGGTGCGCAGCGGCGAACTCGTCGCCCGCTGGGGTGGCGAGGAGTTCATCCTGCTGCTCGCCGATGAAGGCGCGTCGGAACGCGCCGAAGCGTTGCGGCGGACATTGGCGGACCAGGCAATCCATGCGGGCGGCGCGCGCCTCCACGTCACCGCCTCGATCGGGCTGTCGCCCGCAGCATACACCGGTACGCTGGACGAACGACTCACCGCCGCCGACCGCGCGCTCTACCGCGCCAAGCAACAGGGTCGAAACTGCGTAGTGGTCGCCGCGGCCTGACCAGCTGTGTCCGCATGGATCGGGATTCCGCGTTCCGTGTATCGTCGACCCGTTTCCCGGACTTCCGCATGCACAAGCCCAAACGCTCCTACTTCGCCTATATCTCGGCCCTGCTCGGCGTGTTGTCGCTGATCGGTGTGCTTTGCTTCCATTTCCCGGAACTGCTGACCAGCAAGGAATTCCGCACCGCCTACACGGAAGACTTCGCGCGCAATCTGCTGCTGGTCGGACTGGTGACAGCCTTCGTGCTCGGCACCTTCGCGATCCTGCGTGGGCGCAACCGCCGCGTGGCGATGCTCGGCGTGGGCTGCGCGACACTCGCGGTGCTGCTCGGCGGCACCGACGTGCAGTTCGATGCCATCGGCCAGACGCCCTACTCGCTCGGTCTCGACTGGTTCGTGATCTCGCTGTTCTTCTCGGCCCTGGTGTTCGTGCCGATCGAACAGTTCCTGGGCGCACATGCGCAATCGCCGTTGCGCCCCGAATGGCGTACCGACATCGGCTACTTCTTCCTGACCCATGTGCTGGTGCAGTTCATCCTGATCCTGGTGACCGCATCGACCACGCACATCGCCGCCTTCGCGCAGTTCCCGGGCCTGCAGCAGACCATCCAGTCCTGGCCGGTCTGGGTGCAGTTCCTGCTGGCGGTGTTCTTCGCCGATCTCGCGCAGGCTCTGCTGCACCGTGCGTATCACAACATCCCGTGGCTCTGGCGTTTCCACGCCGTGCATCACTCGTCCGAGCACATGGACTGGCTGGCGGGTTCGCGCATCCATCTGGTCGAAGTGGTGCTGACCCGCACCGCGGTGCTGGCGCCGCTGATCGTGCTCGGTTTCTCGGCCCCGGCGCTGAACGCCTACGTCATCCTCGTCGGTCTGCAGGCGGTGCTGGCGCACGCCAACCTTGGCCTGCGTTTCGGATGGCTGGAATACCTGATCGTGCTGCCGCGTTACCACCACTGGCACCACGTCCGCGACAAGGCTTATGTCGACGTGAACTACGCCATCCACCTGCCGCTGATCGACATGCTGATGGGCACCTTCAAGCTGCCGCCGCAAGGTGAATGGCCGAAGGAATACGGCGTGCTCAAGCCGGAAACCGTGCCCGAAGGCATCCTCAAGCAGCAATGGATGCCGTTCTCGCGACGCACGGTCTGGCGCGAAGTGTCCTAGCCCGCGGCATACTCGGGCCCATCGTCTTCGGAGCCCGACATGAGCGCACTCTGGCAACTGCCCGCCCACGCATGGATCGATCGACTGGCGCGCCGCGAGGTCTCGGTGCGCGAATCGGTGGACGCGCAGATCGCGCGCATCGAGGCGGTGAATCCGGCGATCAACGCCCTGGTCGTGGCCCGTTTCGACGAGGCGCGTCGCGAGGCCGATGGCGCCGATGCGAGACGCGCGCAAGGTGAATCACTCGGACCGTTGCATGGTCTTCCGATCAGCATCAAGGAATGCCTGGCCGTCGCCGGCACCGCCGCAACCGGCGGCCTGATGGCGCGCAAGACGGTGATCGATGCCGAGGACGATCCGCATGTCGCGCGCCTGCGCAAGGCCGGCGGCATCGTGCTCGGCAAGACCAATGTGCCGCAGCTGATGGCCTATCTCGAAGGCGACAATCCGGTGTACGGACTGACGCGCAACCCCTGGCATCACGATCGCGCTTGCGGCGGCTCGACCAGCGGCGAAGGCGCCCTGATCGCTGCGGGCGGATCGCCGCTCGGGCTCGGCACCGACATCGGCGGCAGCATCCGCGTGCCGGCGGCGTTCTGCGGCATCTTCGGACTGAAGCCGACCACCGGGCGCGCCAATGACGCCTGCGGTATCGGTTTCTCGAAAGGACAACGCGCCATCATCTCCCAGGCCGGTGTGCTGGCACGCAGCGCCGCCGACATCGAACTGGGGACGCGCATCGTCTTCGGCGAATACGAAGCGCCACGTCAAGGTGCACCACTCAAGGCGCTGCTACCGGCAGCGGACATCGATCCCGCGTCGCTGCGCGTGGCCCTGATCGAAGACGACGGCGTGTTCCCGGTGCACGCGGCCGGGCGTCGTGCGGCACAGGAAGCGGCTGCGCACCTGCGCGCCGCGGGCGTCGCGGTCGAGGCATGGACACCGCCGCCGCTGGTCGAGGCGCAGGAGATTTTCTATCACCTGCTGTCGAGCGACCGCGGTGCGGAAATCACCCGCCAGTTGCAAGGGTCGCCGATCGACCAGCGCATCGCCCGCCTAAAGTTCTTCGCCGCGCGGGGCAGTCTCTTCAACGGCGCACTGGCAGCACTGCTGCGCGCCGTGGGGCAGATCACCGCCGCCGACATGCTGGCCTGCTTCGGCCGTGGCGACACCGATCACTACTGGCACACCGTGATCCGTCAGCAGGAGTTCCAGTCGCGCTTCGACGCGATGCTGCGCTCCGCCGGCTTCCATGCCGTGCTGATGCCGGCCTTCGCCACGCCGCCTTACCGGCATGGTCAGGCCATCGACCTCGGTGTGGCCGGCACCTATGCCTCGCTGTGGAACGTGCTCGGCTGGCCGGCCGGCATCGTGCCGGTCACGCGCATTCGCGCTGACGAAGGCGTGGTACGTCCCGCCAGCAGCGACCGTGCGTTGCAGGCCGCAGCCACCTGCGACCGCGACGCGCAGGGCTTGCCGGTGGCCGTGCAGATCGCCGCACCGGCCTGGCAGGAATCGACGGTGCTGGCGCTGATGCGCACGCTGGAAGCCGGCGTGCGCGGCACGCCAGATTTCCCGCTGACACCGGTCACGCCTCAATCGGCCAGCAGCAGGTAGCAGTCCGAACGCAATTCGGCCTCGGGCACCTGCTCGGGGTCATCGAGATAATGGATCACCAGCGGCGCATCCGCGGGTTCCAGCGCCGCGTCGTCAAGCAGGGTCGCGTACAACACGTCGATCAGTCCGGGCAACGCGTCGAAGGAACCGACATGACGCAGACGCAGGTGGCGCCCGCCGTGAATCCGCACCTCACGCAGTTCGCCGCAGGCCGTGCCGGCATCGCCGACATCGAGCGCACAGTCGAACTCGAACGCCTCGGGAGGCACGAAGCGCGGGTCCTCGTGCGGGATGCCCCAGATGCCCTGGATCTGCTCGAGCGCAACCTGGGCCAGCACCTGTTCGAACAAACGCCCGTAACCGGCATTCAATTCCTCGTAGGCGCCGACATTGCGGATGGCGAGCACCCGGAACGGCGCCAGTGACACGATGTCGATGCGCATCGGCGTCGCGGCGTCGCCATCGCCTTGTTGCAGTGCCTGAGCAAGCGTGTCGAGCCCCGCCCCCTGACTGCGCGCTTCCCGCGCACTGAGGCCGGTCTGTGCGCGCAAGGCGCGGGCGAAGCTCTGGCTGGTCGCATAACCGCTGGCACCGGCCGCAGCGGTCACGCTGGCCGCTGCGCCGAGCGCCGGCACCGCGCGTGCCAGCCGCGCCCGACGCAGCATCTGCGCCACGGTCTCGCCGGTCATGAGTCGAAAGATGCGATGGAAATGGAAGGGCGACATCGCGGCGATCCGAGCCAGTTCCGCGAGGTCGGGTACAGCATCGACATCGAGCCCGCCCAGATGCTCGACGACGCGGTCGATGCGTTCGGCGTAACGGCTGCGTTGTGTCGGTTTCATGCGCCTTGCTCCTCGGGTGGTGGCCGCAGTGTCGTGGTCCGTTCGGCCGACGTCGTTCCCGATCTTGCGGTCTTGTCCGCCACCGCACCAGCTCGGCTAGGCTAGAAGCTCCCGATCCGCAACGACCCGCATGATCCCGAACCTCGGCACGTCCGGCATTGCCCACGCGATCCAGCTGGCCGTTGCGCCGGTGTTCCTGTTGACCGGCGTCGCCGCCCTGCTCGGCGTGCTGGCCGGTCGACTGGCGCGCATCGTCGACCGCGCCCGACGCATCGAATCCGCAGCCGACGGCAAGGGTGAACACGCCGCGCGTGCCCGCGCCGAATTGCAGGTGATCGGGCAGCGTGGCCGCGTCGTCAGCTGGGCGATTGCGCTCGGCACGCTGACAGCGCTGCTGATCGCCGCCGTCATCGCCATCATGTTCATCGGTGCCTTCTTCGGCTTCGACGCCTCGGTGCCGGTGGCGCTGCTGTTCATCGCCGCGATGTTGTCGATGATCGCGGCGCTGGCCCTGTTCCTGCGCGAAGTCCATCTCGCCCTGTCGACGCTGCGCTTCACCGGCGCCACCTTCCACGAACTGAGTCGCAGCAAGGACGAGGTCAACCAGGACACGCAGGATTGACGGGGATCAGTCGGCGCGGCGACACAGCGGTTAGCATGCGGCCATGACCGGAGTGCCCATGAATCGCATCGTGATCGATACCGTCACCGACACCGCCACGGCCCTCGCGCGCATTTTCGAGCGTTGCCCGCACGCCATTGTCGCCGCCGCGCCGCTCGGGCTCGGCAAGCCGAATCGATTGCTGAATGCCTTGTACGACGCGATCAAGGCCGACCCGACGCGGTCATTGCAGCTCTTCACGGCCTTGTCGCTGGCGCGGCCGCAACCGAAACCCGGCCTCGAGGCCCGTTTCGCCCAGCCCTTCATCGATCGCCACTTCGGCGCCGACTATCCGGACCTGGGCTACGTGCTCGACCAGCGCGCCGGCTGCCTGCCTGCGAACGTGTCGATCCACGAGTTCTATTTCCAGTCTGGTGCATGGCTCGGCAACGACACCGCGCAGCGCCATTACGCCAGCATCAACTACACGCACGTGGCCCGCGACATGGCCGCGCGCAAGCCGACGCTGCTGGTGCAACTGGTGGCCCGCCGCGGCGATCGGCTGAGCCTGTCGTGTAACCCCGACGTGACCCTGGAACTGCTCGAACGCATGGCCGCCGCGGGGCAGCCGCGCCCCTATGTCGTCGCCGTCGTGCATCCGGACCTGCCCTTCCTCGGCAATGATGCCGAAGTCGGCATGGATTTCGCCGACTTGCTCGTGGAAGACGCTGCCGACACGCACCGTTTGTTCGCCCTGCCGCGCGAACCGGTGCTGCCGAGCGAACATGCCATCGGCCTGCATGCGGCCAGCCTCGTCAAAGACGGCGGCACCCTGCAGATCGGCATCGGCGCCTTGTCCGACGCCATCGTGCATGCCCTCACCTGGCGCGAACGCGACAGTGCGGCATTCGCACGAACGATGCAGGCCTTGAGCCCGCTGCGCAGTGCCGATCTCGCCATCGAATGCGGCCGTTTCGAACGCGGGCTCTACGGCGCCAGCGAAATGGTCATGGACGGCTTCATGCATCTGCGCCAGGCCGGCATCCTGCGCCGCGAAGTGTTCGACGATCTCGGCCTGCAGCGGCTGATGAATGCGGGCTGCGTCGGTCCGGTCGCGGATGCATCGACGCTCGATCGTTTCATCGAGTCCGGTCTGGTGGCGATGCCGCTGGATCGGCCCTCGCTCGACTGGCTGAAACGCTTCGGCCTCGTGGATACCGCTGTCGATCTGATCGACGGCGAACTGCGCTGGCCGGACGGCATGCGCAGCGGCGCCGATCTGCGCGATCGCGGCGGCAAGCAGTTGCTGGTCGAACACATCACGGGCAAACGCCTGATCGGCGGGCGTTACCTGCATGGCGCGTTCTGGCTCGGTACGCGACAACTCCAGGATTGGCTCGGCGCCGTGCAAGGCGCCGACTACGACG
This sequence comes from Pseudomonadota bacterium, assembly GCA_022705045.1. Lineage (GTDB taxonomy): Bacteria > Pseudomonadota > Gammaproteobacteria > Xanthomonadales > Ahniellaceae > JADKHK01. The sequence goes on from JAKJFE010000043.1 coordinate 23,506, forward strand.
GCCTGTGCATGACCCGCGTCGCCCACATCAACCAGTTGTACGGCGGGCGCGAAGCGCTCGACATCGCACAACGCCATGATCCGCGCTTCTTCAACACCTGCATGATGGCGACCGTGTTCGGCGCGGCGGTGTCGGATGGGCTGGCGGACGGACAAGTGGTCAGCGGCGTCGGCGGGCAATACAACTTCGTCGCGATGGCACACGAAATCCCGAACGGCCGCGGCGCGCTGATGCTGCGTGCGGTGCGCGAACACGCCGACGGCCCGCGCTCGAACATCGTCTGGCATTACGGCCACACCACGATCCCGCGCCATCTGCGCGACCTCGTCATCACCGAATACGGCATCGCCGACCTGCGTGGCACCACTGATGAGGAATGTCTGCAACGCATGTTCGCGATCTGCGATGCGCGCTTCGTCGACGAGCTGATCGCGAAAGCGAAAGCAAACGGCAAGCTGTCGCGCGACTACGTCCTGCCCGAGGCCGCGCGCGCGAACACGCCGCAAGGCCTGATCGACCGGCTCAAGGCCGGCGGCGCGCTCGACCA
>JAKJFE010000172.1 GCA_022705045.1 Pseudomonadota bacterium
TGCTGTGGCTGTGGCTGCGCGGCGAACGCTTCGGCCCGATCCTGCCCGACGCCACGGCACCGCGCCGCGCCCTGCTCGAACACGTACGCGCCAGCGGCGAATTCCTGTTCCGCCGCGGCCAGCCGGTGGCCCTGCATCGCGCCGTGCTTGCGCGTGTGCTGCAACGCCTGGCCGAGCGCGAACCGATCATCGCCGCACTGCCCGAGGACGCACGCATCGCCGCGCTCGCCGAACGTGCGCAACTGCCCGTCGCGGCGCTGCGCCATGCATTGAATCCGGTCGGGCTCGGTCGCGCCGACCACTTCCTCTCCGCTGTCTCCACCTTGCTGCAACTGGAACGCCGCCTATGAGCACTGCACTGCCCCCCGCTCTTCCGAACGCCGCGCTGGTCGAACGCGTGTCCGCGATCCGCGCCCAGATCGGTGCCGCATTCATCGGCCAGGACGCCGTGCTCGACCAGTTGCTGGTCGCCCTGCTGGCCGGCGGTCATGTGCTGATCGAAGGCGTGCCCGGCCTCGGCAAAACCCTGCTGGTGCGCGCGCTCGCGGCGGCGATGTCGGGCAGTTTCTCGCGCGTGCAGTTCACGCCCGACCTGATGCCGAGCGATGTCAGCGGCCACGCCTTCTACGATCCGAAGAGCGAGAGCTTCAAGATCCGCCGCGGCCCGGTGTTCGCGAACCTGCTGCTTGCCGACGAGATCAATCGTGCGCCGGCGAAGACGCAGTCGGCCCTGCTCGAAGCGATGCAGGAAGGCCAGGTCACGATCGAGTCGCGCAGCTTCCCGCTCGATGCGCCCTTCCTCACGATCGCGACCCAGAACCCGGTCGAGCAGGAAGGCACCTATCCCTTGCCCGAGGCGCAGCTCGACCGCTTCCTGCTGAAGATCCTGATCGACTATCCCGGACACGAAGACGAGTTGCGCATGGTGCAATCGGTCAGCAGTGGCCGCGCCACGCAATTCGACCTCAGTGCGGTGCGCGCCGTGGTGCAGCCGGCCGATGTGGTCGCGATGCAGGCGGCGACCGCGGCGATCGCGATCGATCCGGTGGTGCTCGACTACGCCGTTCGCATCGTCCGCGCGACGCGCAGCTGGCCCGGCATCGCGATGGGCGCGGGCCCGCGCGGAAGCCTCGCCCTGGTGCGTGCGGCACGCGCGCAGGCGGTGCTCGACGGCCGCGACTTCGTGACGCCCGACGACATCGTGCAGATCGCGCGCCCGGCCTTGCGGCATCGCATCGCGCTGGCGCCGGAGATGCAGATCGAGGGACGTCGCGTGGACCAGGTGCTCGATGCCCTGCTGCTGAAGGTCGAGGCGCCGCGCCGATGAGACCGGCTCCGGCGCTGATCGCCGGTGTCCTGCTGCTGGCCGGCATCGGCCTGGCGGTGGCGTTCGGCCTGTGGCCGCGCACGATCCTGCTGTTCGCCTCGGTGCTGCTGGCGACACTGGCGCTGCTCGATGCGTTCGCGCTGCGTCGCCTGCGCACGCCCCAGGTTCAGCGCGAGGTCGCGGCCATCCTGCCGCTCGGCGTGCGCCGCGAGATCGGCTTGCGCCTGCATCCGGCCAATGCGCGCGGCCTGCGCGTCGATGTGCACGACGGCCATCCGCCGGCCTTCAGCATCGACGGTCTGCCGCGCCGGCTCGATCTGAAACCGCAGGCGAACACGCGCTTCGAATATCACGCGACTGCACACGAACGCGGCCAGTACGATTTCACGTCGGTGCAATTGCGCCTGCACTCGCCGTTGCGGCTGTGGACGCAGAAGCGCCTCGTCGACGCCGCCGCGACGGTCAAGGTGTACCCGGATTTCGCACCGCTGAAGCGCCTCGCGCTGTTCGGTGCCGACCAGGCCAGCCAGGTGCTCGGCGCACATCTGCGCCGCCGTCGTGGCGACGGCACCGAGTTCCACCAGCTGCGCGAATACCGTGAAGGCGACAGCCTGCGCCAGATCGACTGGAAAGCCAGCCAGCGCGCACGCAAGCTGATCTCGCGCGACTATCGCGAGGAACGCAACCAGCAGGTCATGCTGCTGCTCGACACCGGCCGGCGCATGCTCGCCCGCGACGACGCCCATTCGCACTTCGACCACGTGCTCAACGCCAGCCTGCTGCTGGCCTGGATCGCGTTGCGGCAAGGCGACGCCGTCGGCCTGTTCGCACACGGCGGTGCCTCGCGCTTCATCAAGCCGGCACGCGGCGTCGGTGCGCTCGACCCGATGCTCGGTCACGTCTACGACCTGCAGCCGCAGCCGGTGGCGACCGACTATCTCGCCGCGGCCACCGAACTCGGCCTGCGCCAGCCGCGACGTTCGCTGGTCGTGATGATCACCAATGTGCGCGACGAAGACGTCGAGGACCTGCTTGGCGCGGTGCGGCAACTGCGTCGGCGCCATGTCGTGATCGTCGCCAGCCTGCGCGAGAAAGCCCTGGACGCCGCGCGGAACCTCGAACCCAAACACTTCGACGATGCGCTGCTGGTCGGCGCCACCGCGGTCTACCTCGACGACCGCCGTCGCGCCCACGAAGCGCTGCGCGCACACGGTGCCAGCGTGCTCGATGTCGACAGCGACGCGCTACCGGCAGCCCTCGTCGAACGTTATCTTGCGATCAAGCGCGAAGGCATTCTCTGAACCCATGAGCCAGACCCCAGCCACTCTCTTGGCCGACTACCGTGCACCCGCCTGGCGCGTGCGCGAGGTCGCCTTGCGTTTCGAACTCGACTTCGCCGAAACGCGCGTGTTCGCGCGCCTGCAGCTCGAACGCCACCCCGGACGCGACGACGGCGAAGCGTTGCGCTTGCAGGGTGAAGACCTGCAGCTGTTGCACGTGCGCCTCGACGGCCGCGAGCTGCGTCCGGACGAATTCCGCGTCGATGCCGATGCGTTGACGATCCCCGATGCACCCTCGCCTTGCGTGGTCGAGACCGAGGTGTTGATCCGTCCCGAGAAGAACACCCGCCTCGAAGGCCTGTATCGCTCCGGCAGTTTCCTGACCACGCAATGCGAAGCCGAAGGTTTCCGGCGCATCACCTGGTTCATCGACCGCCCCGACGTGATGGCGACCTATCGCGTGCGCCTCGAGGCCGACCGCGACCGCTTTCCGGTGCTGCTCGCCAACGGCAATCCCGGCGATCACGGCCGCCTGCCCGGTGGTCGCCACTATGCCGAGTGGGTCGATCCGTGGCCGAAGCCGAGTTATCTGTTCGCCATCGTCGCCGGGCAACTGGAATTCATCGAAGATCATTTCCGCACCATGGAAGGCCGCGACGTGCGCCTGCGCATCCATGCCGAGCCGCAGGCCATCGGTCGCTGCGCGCATGCGATGGACAGCCTCAAGCGTTCGATGATCTGGGACGAGCAGGAGTTCGGTCGCGCCTACGACCTCGACGTGTTCAACATCGTCGCGACCTACGACTTCAACATGGGCGCGATGGAGAACAAGGGCCTCAACATCTTCAACGCCAAGGCCATCGTCGCCGACCCGGAGACCGCGACCGACGCCGATCTCGACTACGTCGAAGCGGTGGTCGCGCACGAGTACTTCCACAACTGGACCGGCAACCGCGTGACCTGTCGCGACTGGTTCCAGCTGTCGTTGAAGGAAGGCCTGACCGTGTTCCGCGACCAGGAATTCTCGGCCGACCAGGGCTCGCGCGCGGTCAAGCGCATCGACGACGTGCGCCAGTTGCGGACGATGCAGTTCCCCGAGGACGCTGGACCGTTCGCACATCCGGTGCGGCCCTCGGCCTACAGCGAGATCAACAACTTCTACACCGCCACCGTCTACGACAAGGGCGCGGAAGTGGTGCGCCTGTATCGCACCCTGCTCGGCCGCGACGGCTTCCGCCGCGGCATGGACCTGTACTTCGAACGCCACGATGGCCAGGCCGTGACCTGCGACGACTTCTTGCGCGCGATGGCCGACGCCAATGACACCCCGCTCGACACGATGACACGCTGGTACGCACAGGCAGGCACGCCGGTGCTGCGCGCCGAGTTGCAGCACGACCCGTCGACGCAACGCGCGACACTGCGGCTGGCGCAATACACGGCGCCGACACCCGGGCAGGCTGAAAAACTGCCGCTGCCGATTCCGGTGCGCATGATGCTGTACGCACCGGACGGCGAGCCCTATCCGTTGCACCTGGCCGGCGGCGATGCGGTCGGCGCGACGCAATGTCTGCTGGTGCTGCACGAGGCGAGCGCCGATTACGTGTTCGAGCGGATTCCGGAGCGTCCCGTCGCATCGTTGCTGCAGGACTTTTCAGCCCCGGTTCGACTGGAGTTCGCAGTCAGCGACAGCGAGCTCGCGTTCCGCATCGCCCACGAACACGACGACTTCAACCGTTTCGATGCCGCGCAGACGCTGGCCGAACGCATCCTGCTCGCGGCCTATCGCGCGTCCGCGCTCGATGCGTCGCCATCGCTGCAGGTGCTGCTGGATGCGCTCGCGAAACTCGTCGGCGACGAACGCGTCGATCCGGCCCTGGTCGCCGAATGCCTGGAACCGCCGGACGAGATCGCACTCGGCGAGCGTATCGACCTGCTCGATCCGACCCGTCTGCACCAGGTGCGCGAGCAGCTGCGGGCGGCGATCGGCCGCCGCCTCGCGCCGATGCTGGTCGCGCGGCGCCACGCACTGGCCGAGGCCGCGGGCGGCGGCTATCGCGCGGCATCGGTGGCCGCACGACGCTTCCGCAATCGCGCCCTGCATCTGCTGATGGCCAGCGACGCCGCGACCCATGCTGCGCAAGCACAGGCTCAATACGCCGAGTCGGCGTCGATGGGCGAACGCCTGTCGGCACTGGCAGCGCTGATGCATCACGCCGTACCCGGCGCGCAAGCACTGGCCGAAACCTTCCATCGCGGCCACGCCGACGATCAGCTGCTGATCGACAAATGGCTGACGCTGCAGGCCACAAACCCGCAGCCGGGCACGCTGGAGCGCGTGCATGCGCTGCTCGACCACGCCGCCTTCAGCCTGCGCAATCCGAACAAGGTGCGCGCCCTGCTCGGCGCCTTCGCACGCCAGAACCGCGCGCGTTTCCACGACGCCAGCGGTGCCGGCTATCGATTGATCGGCGCACAACTCGCGGTCCTCGACGCGATCAATCCGCAGATCGCCGCGCGTCTCGCCGCCGTCTTCAACGGCTGGCGCCGCCTCGAACCGAACCGCGCCGCGATGATGCGCGCCGAACTCGAACGCCTCGCCGCACTGCCCGGCCTGTCGCGCGACACCGGCGAAATCGTGTCGCGGGCGCTGTCCGGATAGCGCGCATATACTTCGCGGCATGACAGCTGCCCGCGCGTATTCCCGGTGATCGCCGACCTGCGTTTTCTCGTTCCCGGCATCGTGCTGATCCTGGCAGGTGCATGGCTGCCGCCCTGGGCGGGCGTGCTCTGCATCGTTGCGGCGCAGCCCCTGCTGGTTGCCGGCGCCGCACGTGCGCTCGGCTACGAACTCGACGACGATTTCCGCGGACTTTGC
>JAKJFE010000173.1 GCA_022705045.1 Pseudomonadota bacterium
CGGCCGATTTCCGCAAGCTGCAGACATGGTGGGATCACCTGAACCTGGCGCGGGCGCGGTTGTCGACGCCGCTGCGCAAGGATCTGGCGATCATCGAATTGCTGGACGAATGGCGCGCCGCGGTGAACGCGGACGCGGCCTGAGGAGCACGAAGATGGGTGCAGCACCGGGCGCAATGGGTGGCATGCCGAGACAGGGCATCCTGTCGCTGGCGATCAAGGACAAGGGCGCGCTGTACAACGCCTACATGGCCTTCGTGAAAGGCGGCGGCCTGTTCGTGCCGACCACCAAGCGCTACAACCTCGGCGACGAAGTCTTCATCCTGCTGTCGCTGATGGACGACAAGGACCGCCTGCCGGTCGCCGGCAAGGTCGTCTGGATCACCCCGCAGGGCGCCCAAGGCAATCGCACCGCCGGCATCGGCGTGCAGTTCAACGATACCGCCGACGGTGAAGCTGCCAAATCGAAGATCGAGGCCATCCTCGGTGCGACGCTCAATGCGGAGCGCCCGACGCACACGATGTGATCGTCGCGATCGACTCGCGCGCGGTCAGGCCGGGTGATTTCCGGTCGTGATGCGTGCGACCAACCGGCGCACCAACGGTGCCACGACCAGCACGGTCGGAAACGCGATGGGCCATGTGCCGGCGAAGCTCTTGGCCCATCGCACCGGGAAGTCGGTGCTCCATCCCTGATTCATCAGCAGGACGACGGCGGACACGATGCTGACCATGATGGCGGACAAGAACGCACCGAACAGCAGTGGTGCATAGCGGGCGGGAATGCGCATGAAGCGATGGTTCCTGGGGTGGAGTGCGGCCTTGCCGGGACGGCGCTGCCCTTGAAAGGCTGTCGAGTTGCCCCGACATGCCGCCCGTCCATCGTTTGAGGATCATCTCATGACCGTCCAAGCCGCCGAAACCCGCCGCTTCGAAGCCGAAGTCGAGCAGGTCCTGAAACTCGTCACGCATTCGCTGTATTCGCACAAGGAAATCTTCCTGCGCGAACTCGTCTCGAATGCCTCCGACGCACTCGACAAGCTGCGTTTCGAAGCCATCGCCAAGCCCGAGCTGACCGCGGGCGACACCGATCTGCACGTCGAGATCGCGTTCGACAAGGCCGCGCGCACGCTGACCCTGCGCGACAACGGCATCGGCATGAGCCGCGAGGAAGTGATCGAGAACATTGGCACGATCGCACGCTCGGGCACGCGTCGTTTCCTCGAATCGCTGACCGGCGACGCGCGCAAGGACACCCAGCTGATCGGCCAGTTCGGCGTCGGTTTCTACTCGACCTTCGTGGTCGCCGATTCGGTCACCCTGGTCACGCGTCGCGCCGATCTGCCGGCCGAGCAGGCGGTGCGCTGGACCTCGAACGGCACCAGCGAATACGCGCTCGACACCGTGACCGAGACGCGTCGCGGCACCACGATCACCCTGCACCTGAAGCCGGAAGAGGACGAGTTTCTGGACAGCTGGAAGCTGCGCAACCTGATCGGCAAGTATTCCGACCATATCGCCTTCCCGATTCGCATGCTGAAAGAGAAGTTCGGCGAGGAAGGCGAGTCGTCCGGACCCGAGATCGAGACGATCAACCATGCCTCGGCGCTGTGGACGCGGCCGAAGAATGAACTGAAGGACGAGGATTACACCGCGTTCTACAAACACGCGGCGCACGCCTACGACGAACCGCTGGCCTGGACGCACAACCGCGTCGAAGGCAACCAGAGCTACACCAGCCTGCTGTACCTGCCGACGCAGGCACCGTTCGACATGGCGTTCTCCGGTCGCGACGAGCGCAAGGGGCTCAAGCTCTACATCCGTCGCGTCTTCATCATGGACGCCAGCGAACACCTGCTGCCGGCCTATCTGCGTTTCGTGCGCGGCGTCATCGATTCCGACGATCTGCCGCTGAACGTGTCGCGCGAAATCCTTCAGGAGAACAAGCTGGTTGCGCAGATCCGTTCGGGCCTGACCAAGCGCACGCTCGACCTGCTCGACACGCTCGCCGCCGACCAGCCGGAGAAGTACGCGACGTTCTGGTCGAACTTCGGCGCCGTGTTGAAGGAAGGCGCGGCCGAAGACCACGCGAATCGCGAACGCATCGCCAAACTGCTGCGTTTCGCCTCGACCAAGGGCGAGGGCAGCGCCGCCAAGGTCTCGCTGGACGACTACATCGGTCGCATGAAGGATGGCCAGGACACGATCTACTACGTCACCGCCGATGGTTTCGCAGCCGCCAGCGGCAGTCCGCAGATCGAGGCACTGAAGGCGCGCGATGTCGAAGTCTTGCTGATGGGTGAGCGCATCGACGAGTGGATGATGGGTTACTTGCACGAATACGCCGGCAAGAAGCTGCGCAATGTCGCCAAGGGCGAACTCGATCTCACGAAGCTTGGTTCGGTCGATGAAGCCAAGGAAAAGGAAGCCGACGCCGCTGCGAAGCCTGTGATCGATCGTCTGAAGACGCTGCTCGGCGCCAAGGTGAAGGACGTGCGCGCCAGCAAGCGTCTGACCGAATCCGCGTCGTGCCTGGTTGTCGACGAATACGACATGGCCCCGCACCTGAAGCGCATGCTCAAGGCCGCTGGCCAGGACGTCCCCGACGCCGCGCCGACGCTGGAAATCAATGCGAACCACGCGCTCGTGCAACGCGCCTCGAACGAAGCCGACGAAGACCGCGCCCGCGAAATCGCCACCCTGTTGCTCGAACAGGCGCAACTGCTCGAAGGCGCCGCCCTCGATGATCCGGCCGGTTTCGTCAAGCGCATGAATGCGTTGATCGCGGGGTGAATCCGTCAGTCCGCCCGCCGCGCGTCGTGCGCGGCGGGCTTGACCAGTGCGCGACATCGATGGCATTCAGTGCCGAGGTCGGCATCGTCGACATCGGGGGAGCGCATGCGTCGTCGGGTGATGGTGGTTCTGTTGTGGTCGTTCGCATCAACGGCGAGCGCCGATGTGTTGCCGACACAAGGCCGGTTGATCGATCTGCAGGCGGGAGACGTGGCCTGTTACGCGGAGATCGAGGTTGCGGGCGAGACACAAAGCCTCATGGCCGATTTCCCGATCTGCGAACAGCACGGGCTGATCAGCAAGCCGGTCCGGTTCGCCTGGACCAAGGCGCAGGTGCTCGCGGCGGATTGCGAAGGCGATGTCGATTGCGGACGCAGCGACACCGTGAATCTCATCGACCGGATGATGGCGGTGCCGGCCGGTCCGACCTGCGCTGAAGGCGAGCACACGGCGTTCTCCTGTCGGGTGGGCGCCAAGCAGGTCGCGGTCTGTTTTGTCGCGGCGGAAGCCGGCGACTGGCTTCAATACCGTTTCGGTCGATCCGGTCAGGCACCGGAACTGGTGTGGCCGGAAGGGCCGATTCCAGCGGCGCATGCCGCGGAAGGGCGTGTCGAAACCTATTCGGGCGGCGGATCGAGTTGGCTGCGATTCCGCCGTGGCGATCATGCCTACGTGGTCTACACCGGCATCGGTCGCTGGGGCGCGCATGGCGAGGCCGTCGAACGTGCCGGCGTTGTCGTTGAGCGACGCGGCGACGTGATCGCGAGCCTGCGCTGCGACGACGCGCCGCGTTCCGAGTTGGGTCCGGACTGGTTCGCACGTGTCGGCGTGACGGCGCCCGACGACCACGCATTCGATGTGCCGACCGATTCGCCCTGACGTCGTGTCGCTGCGGTGCGCGGTCGCTCCCATGCTTGGGCTTCACCGCCCGCAATGCGAGAATCGGCGCCTTGTTCCTCGACGGTAACGACCATGCCCAGTTCCAGTTTCTTCGCCCTGCTCGACGACATCGCGACCCTGCTCGACGACGTCGCGGTGATGACCAAGGTGGCGACGAAGAAGACCGCGGGTGTGCTCGGCGACGACCTGGCCTTGAATGCGCAGCAGGTGACCGGCGTGAACGCCGACCGCGAACTGCCGGTGGTCTGGGCCGTGGCCAAGGGTTCGGCGGTGAACAAGATGATCCTGGTGCCGGCTGCGCTGATCATCAGCGCCTTCGCGCCCTGGGCGATCAAGCCGCTGCTGATGATCGGCGGCGCCTTCCTGTGTTTCGAAGGCGTCGAGAAGCTGTTCCACAAATTCTTCCATTCGGCGAAGGAAGACGACCAGCATCATGCCGAGCTCGTGAAGGCCGTGGCCGACGAACAGGTCGACATGGTGCAGTGGGAGAAGGACAAGATCAAAGGTGCGGTGCGCACCGACTTCATCCTGTCCGCCGAGATCATCGTGATCTCGCTCGGTGCCGTGGCCGCCAAGACGTTCGCCACCCAGGTCGGCGTGCTGATCGGCGTCGCCATCATCATGACCATCGGCGTGTACGGGCTGGTTGGCGCCATCGTCAAGCTCGACGATCTTGGATTGTGGTGCGTGCGCGATGCGGCCACGTCGCTGATCGCGACGATCAAGCGCGGCTTCGGCCGCTTCCTGCTGTGGTTCGCGCCGAAGCTGATGAAGTTCCTGTCGGTGGCCGGCACTGCGGCCATGTTTCTGGTCGGCGGCCACATCCTGGTCGAAGGCATCGCGGTGCTCCATCACTTCGGCGAATCGCTGCATGCCAAGGCGTTCGGGACCGTGTTGAGCATGCTGTTCGACCTCGTCGTCGGCATCGTCACCGGCGCCATCGTGCTGGCTGGCGTCGCGGGCGTGCAGAAGCTGCGCGGCAAGCTGGCCTGATCGTCGTGAACGAGCGTCAGCGCGATCTGTTCCTGTGGCAGTGGTCGCGTCGGCGCATGCCCGGTGCGGCCGTGATCGCGCTGCGCGGTGCCTTGATCGGTGCCGCCGGCGGCATCGTGTTCGCGCTGGTGTTGAGCAGTGGATTCCGTGCCGACAACGGCAGTGTCGCCTCCGTCCTCGCGCTGTTTCAGCAAGGCGCCGCGGTGCTCGTGCTGTCGGTGCCCGCGTTCGCCTGGATCGGCTATCTCGGCGCCAGCCGCGTGTTCGCTGCGAACGAGGCGATGTACCAGGCCATGCTCGGCGCCGGTGCACGCGTGCCTGCCGAAAAACCGCAGCTGCGCGCAGGTGATCGCGGCCCGGCCATCGCCGTGGCGATCACCATGGTGCTGATCGTCGCGTTCATCGTCGTCCTCTGGGTCAAGTACGGTTGAGTGCGCGCACGAATGCAAGAACCTGCTCCGATGAACTGGCTCGCACCTTGGCATCCCGCACACGATTCGACGGACCATGTCGCGGAGCTTCGTCGCGAACTGCCAGCCGGGCACGTTTTGCGGAACATTTCGGCCAGTGCTTTGGCGTACCGACAAGATCGCGACGACGTTCTATTCGCCCTCAATGACGGAACGGGTCGCGTGGCTGTGGTCCATCTGACATATCAAGTCGAGAACGATCCGCGATGGCCGGTTACCGAGATCTACGAATCGATCGAACACTTCGCAATCCGAC
>JAKJFE010000174.1 GCA_022705045.1 Pseudomonadota bacterium
CGACGACGTGGACGCGTATTTCAGCGTCACCCGCCTGTTCCTGGCCGGACCGTTCGATCGCAACTGGCTGCTCAACGGCAGCCTGCGGGCGACCCGCGCGAACGAAACCGGTCTGCTTGGCTTCGGTGGCGTGGATGACAACGGTTACGACCTCGTCGGCGAGTTCTCGGCCGCGATGTTCTTCAATCCGGAAGTCGCACTCGGCGCCGAATACCGGCAGAAGCCCGAGGGCCTGCCGGGTCTCGGCGAGTCCGACTGGCGCGACGTGTTTGTCGCCTGGGTACCGAACCGGCGCTTCAGCCTGGCCATCGCCTGGGTCGATCTGGGCACGATTGCCGCGCGTCCGGATCAGGACGGCGTGTTCGTGTCGATGACGGGGAATTGGTGATGCGTCTGATCTGTGCGCTGATGCTGTCGTTGCTGCTCGCCGCCTGCGCGACCTCGCGCGAACCGCGTCTCTACGATGCACTCGGCGGCGACGCCGGCATCGAGAAGCTGGTCGATGCACTGGTTGCGGAGTACCACGCTGATGCCAAGATCGGCTTCCTGTTCGCGGAGACCGACGACGCCTACTTCAAGGCACGGTTGCGCGAACAACTCTGCGCCATCAGCGATGGCGGCTGCGACTACACGGGACTCGACATGGTCGAGGCGCACTCCGGCATGGACCTGTCGGAAGCGCAGTTCAACGATTTCGTCGATGCGTCGCGCCGCGCCATGACCCGTGCCGGCTTCGCGATCGGGGTGCAGAACCGGCTGCTCGCACGCCTCGCGCCGATGCGCGGCGACGTCATCCACCAGTAGATCGCGGCGCCAGATAGTTCGGCACCGTCTGCGCCATCGCGGTCTTGTCGATGCCGAGTCGCACCAGTCCGTCATCCGCGTCCACGACCGAATCGACGGCCAGGGAGCGGAAGTTGTCGAGCGACAGCGGCTTGTTCGCGAGCGGCCACAGTCCGAAGGTCGCGGCCTGCAGCCAGCCGACAGCGTTGGGCATCGGCAGCACGAGACGTCGCACGCCCATCCACTGCGCGGCGCGACGCACGATCTCGGCCAGCGTGACGACTTCCGGTCCGCCGAGTTCGTAGATCTGGCCGATGCTGTCGGGGCGCGTCAGCGCACGCGCGAACGCTTCGGCCACGTCCTCGACCGCCACCGGCTGGAAACGCGCGTTCGCGCCCGCGAGCGGCATCAGCGGCGACAGCGTCAGCAGCTCGGCGAAGCGGCAAAACAAGCCGTCGCCGCGACCGAAGATCACCGAGGGCCGGAAGATCGTCCAGCGCAACCCGCTCGCCTGCACCGCGGCCTCGGCGGCACCGCGCGTGCGCAGGTAGTGGCTGCGGCCGCGACCGGCGTTCAGCGCACTCATCTGCAGCAGACGTGTCGCACCGGCGCGCTGGCAGGCGGCGATGACGGTCCGGGTCAATTGCACGTGCGCACGTTCGAAGCCGCGTCCGCCGGCGCCGCCGATGCCGGGTTCGTTGAGGATGCCGACCAGGTTCACGACTGCGTCCGCACCGGCGCATCGCGCCGCGAGCCAGTCGCTGTCGTAGACGTTGCCCTCGCGCAGTTCGACTCCGGGCAGCAAGGCGACCTCGCGGTGCTGGCTGCGGTTGCGCGTCAACACGAGCACGGCGTGGCCGTCGCGCACGAGGCGCCGCGCCAGCACCTGACCGACAAATCCGCTGCCGCCCAACATCACGATGCGCATGGTTCGACTCCTCCGGAACCCCGCGATGATGATGCGCCCGACGTCAGGGTTTTGTCGTGGTCGCCGGGTTCGTGCCGACCGCGGGACAGGCCACTTCGCGCCGTGGCGGGGGCGTGTCGGTGGTTCGCGACATCGCGTAGTCGAGCGAAAACGCGCGGCCATTCAAGCGCCAGTCGTAGATCACCGCAAAGGCGAGCACGCGCGCGACGTATTCGCGCGTTTCCTTGAATGGAATGGTCTCGACGAACAGGTCGGGTTCGAGATCGCCGCGCAACTTCAGCCACTGGTCGACCCTCTGCGGACCAGCGTTGTAGGCCGCAGCCGCGAGCCAATGCGCACCCTGGAAACGAGCGAGCATGCTCGACAGATAACGCGTGCCGAGCGCGACATTCAGGGCCGGATCGAACAAGGCCAGCGGATTCGCGAACGCGCGCTTTTCGGCCTTGGCCATGCGTCGCGCCGTTTCCGGAATCAGTTGCATCAGGCCATAGGCATTCGCGTGCGACTTCGCGTCCTGCACCCACGCGCTTTCGGAGCGGATCAACCCATAGACGAAGGCTGGCGACAGCGCGTTCTTCTGCGCCGAGGCCACGATCAGTTCGCGATGCGCGAGCGGAAACCGCAGGGTGTAGGCGCGCAGGTCGTCGCCCGCATTCAGCGCGAACGGTGCGCGGTCGTACCAGCCGCGTGCATCGGCGAGCGTGACCGCCGCGAGACGGGTGTCGGCATCGGACTGCGCGAGTGCGGCATCCCATTCACGGCGTGCTTCGGTGGTCCAGCCGATGGCATGCAGCTCGAAGGCGCGTGCGAATCCCGGCACGACCAATGCACGCGAAGCGTCGCCGGCGTCGGGCGGCGTGATCGGACACAGGGCATACGGCAAGGCACTGCGTTCGGCAGCGAGGAAACCGAAGAAGGTCGGCGACCCGGCGAGTTCGCGATAAAACCCTGCGGCCTTGGCGTCGCCACGAAGTTCGGCGACGCGGGCGCGCCAGTATTGCCAGCGCGGATCGGCCAGTTGGGTGGCGTCGAAGCGCTCGATTGCGGCTTGCGCATCGGCCAGGTCGCGGCGCGACAAGGCTTCGCGCAGCCGCCATTCGCGCGTCGCCGCACTGTCCTGCCCGGCCGGCAGCAGGTCCAGCCAGGACTCGGCATCGGCTTCGAAACTGTTGGCGCGATACAGTGCGATGGCATCGATGACGCGGTACTTCTCGGCGTCCTCGAACTTGAAACGTGCCGAGAATTCGCGCCACAACGCGGCAGCGAGTGCGTCGTCGCGGGCCGCGATGCGGGCGAGGCCGAGCGCCAAGGCGCGCCGATGTGCTGCGTCGTCCGGCCAGGACTTCGCGTTCTGGCGCGCGCGCCCGCTGTCGGCGAGCAGGTCGGCGAGATGCAGCACCGCCGCCTTGTCCTTCGCGGCCAGATCGGCCGCGAGCAGACGCACGAGCCCGACCTGATGTGCAGCGACGGCCAGTTCGACACGCTGCCAGACGGTGTCGGCATCGAGCAACTTCTGGGCGCGCAACCAGTGATCGAGCGGATGGCAGGCGCTCGGCAGCAGCTTCGCGTTCAACCAGACGGCGCGGATGGCATCGCGCTGCGTGTCGCCCTGCCCGAGTTCGATGGCCGCGTGCAGCTGATGGCAGCGATCACTGAAGGACAGGCTCGGCACATCGAGCGCCTGCACGCCGGCCCAGTCCTTGGCCTGCACGCGGCGCGCGATCAGCGTGCTGCGCAGCGGGCGCGTCAGCGGCTGGTCGCCATGCCGATCGATGAAGGCCACGATCGCATCCGACGCGGGCCGCGGCGTGCGCATCAGCTCGGCATGTTCGAGATAGGGCAGCAACGGATACGATGCCAGTTCCGGCGCGACCGTGCGCCACGGCAAGCCGGCCTTGGCGAGCTTGTGCGCGGCCTGAAATTGCGTGCGCAATTCGGCGGGTTCGATGGCGAGGGCATGCGCCGAAACGGCGGCGAGAACGATGGCAGCGAGGAAACGGATCAGCATGTCGAACAGTGTAAGCCGAGCGCGGATGCCAAAGGCGTGACGATGTCGATGCTGGTTCTGCTCGCGTTGTTCTGTCTTGTGGTCGGGATCGCGGCCGGATTCCTGGCCGGCCTGTTCGGCATCGGCGGCGGCATGATCATGGTCGCGGCGCTGGCCTTCGCCCTGCCCTTCGTCGGCGTGCCCGAGGCGCACGTGATGCACATGGCGCTCGCGACCTCGCTGGCCTGCATCGTGCTGACCGCGATGGCCTCGACGCGCGCGCATGCACAGCGTGGTTCGGTGATGTGGCCGGCGGTCGCCTGGCTGGCGCCGGGATTGCTGCTCGGCGGCTGGCTCGGCGCCACGCTCGCCGGACGCGCGCCGGATGCCTGGCTGCGCATCGGATTCGCGATCTACTGCTTCGTCACCGCAGCGACCATGGCCGCTGCGCGCAAGACGCCCGCCAAGGAAGGACAAGGCGCCGCTCATGGCCCGCTGCTGAGCGTGGCCGCACTACCAGTCGGTGCGTTGTCCGCGCTGGTCGGCATCGGCGGCGGGTCGATGCTGGTGCCGCTGCTGGTCTGGCGCGGCCATGCCGCGGTGCGCGCAGTCGGCACCTCGGCCGCCTGTGGCCTGCCGGTCGCGTTCGCTTCGGCACTCGGCTACGTGGTCGCCGCACGTCACACCGATGCCGCACTACCACTCGGATCGATCGGCTACGTCCACCTGCCCGCCGCCGCCCTGCTCGCCCTCGGCAGCACCACCGCAACCCGCCACGGCGCCGCACTCGCGCACCGCCTCGCCCACCACCACCTCAATCGCGCCTTCGCCGCTCTGCTGTTGCTGATGGGCACCGCGATGGTCATCTCGATGCTGCGTTGATTCTCGCTCAGTATTACACTTGCTGCCTCTGGTATTACGGAGAACCCCGATGGCTTCGGCGATGACGGTAAAAGGTCAGGTCACCATTCCCAAACGCGTGCGCGAAGCCATGCGGCTAGCACCCGGCGATCGCGTCGAGTTCTCGGTGGATCGCGAAGGTCAGGTCGTGGTGAGCAAGTCCGGCGCGAAGATCGGCCGCACGCGTGATCGCTTCGAAGCCGCCCGCGGCAAGGCCGAAGTGAAGTGGCGTACGAATGAACTGATGGCACTGTTGCGCGGCGACGACTGACCATCCTGGCATGTTGATCGTCGATACCAATGTGCTCGTCGACGTGCTGGGTAACGATCCGGAATGGGCCGACTGGTCGATCCGGCAATTGCGATCACAAGCCCAGGTGCACGAACTCGCCATCACGCCGGTGATCTACGCCGAACTGTCATTGACGTTCGAGTCCGTCGCGTCACTGGATAGCGCGGTTGCGGGCATGCAGCTGACGATGACCGAACCCACGCGCGACGCCCTGTTCCTGGCCGGCAAGGCCTACGTGAAGTACCGCAGGAGCGGCGGCGGCAAGCACAACGTGTTGGCCGATTTCTTCATCGGCGCCCAAGCGGCAGTCTCGCGTTGCGGCATTCTGACCCGGGACCCGAAGCGCTATCGCAACTACTTTCCCGGCGTTCCCTTGGTCACCCCGTGACGGACGCTATTTCTCGATGATGTAGTTCAAGCTCGCGCGTGATTGTTCGCCGCTGGTGGCTTCGAATTCGACATCGTCGCGGATGAGGTAACGCACGATCAGCACGCTGCCGTTGCGGGCCAG